>CANQVH010000024.1 GCA_947627245.1 uncultured Lachnospiraceae bacterium
ACGAACAGGTCGGTGAAATTCTCCAGCGTCGGGTTGCGCACAAAGATCTTCGGCGGGAACTGGAACAGCTCGTCCAGCGGCTTCAGAGCGTTGTTGATGATCATCACCAGCGGCAGCGCCATAAAGATGCCGCAGATGAACATGATAAAGAACATGATGCCGTTGCCCGCCATGGAACGGTTTAATTTCCTGGGCTTTCTCCGGAAAAGCCGACGTCTCTTTTTCTCCATTATTCGCCAACCCTCCTTAATATTCTCTGCACCAGCTTATTGGTGCCGACCATCAGAAGGAACAGCACCGTCGCGATGGCGGATGCGTAGCCCATATCGAAACGGGTGGAACCGTAGTCCAGCAGGTGCGTAACCACGGTGGCGCCCGCGTAGTTCACGGACGGGTTTCCGGCAAGCTGGATGGAAATGTCCGCCACGGCAAACGACTGCGTGATCTGCATGACCGCGCCGAACATCAACTGCGGCTTCATAGCAGGCAGCGTGACATACCACAGCTCCTGCCAGCGGTTCTTCACGCCGTCCAGAGCGGCCGCCTCAAAGAGCGTCTTGTCGACAGTCTGCAATCCGGCGATGAACGAGAGGAAGCCGGTTCCAAGCGAGAGCCACAACTGTACGACGATCAGCACCGGCAGCACGTATTTCTCGGTCTTCATCCAGAGGATCGCCTCGTCCAGGATGCCGAGCTTGATGAGGATACCGTTCAGGTAGCCGTAGCGGTCGCCGGTGAGGATCAGGTTCCAGACCATGTAGGCGTTGCCGCAGATGCTCGGCGCGTAGAAGATCAGGGTCAGGAAAGCCCTCACCTTCCCGGAAAATTCATTGATGATCCACGCGAACAGCAGGCATAGGATGTAGCTGATCGGGCCCGTGACCACGGCGAAGATCAGCGTGTTCTTCAGCGAGATCAGGAAGATGTCGTCCTCCAGGAACAACTGGATATAGTTCTGCCAGCCGACGAAGGTCGGAAACTCCAGCATGTTGAAATAGGTGAAGCTCAGGGCAATGGAGATCACCACCGGCAGCACCGTGAAGAAGAAAAACAGGATAAAGTACGGCGCCATCATAAAGTAGCAGACCTTGTTCCGCCGGATGCGGTATCCCAGGGTGTTCTGCTTGTTTACGCTCTTTTTTACAGACGTCTGTTCTGCCATAACGCTCTCTCCCTCCCTTCTACTGTGCGGCCACCGACAGCCCGAGTTCCTGCCGTTTGTGGCTGATCTCGGCGTCGATGTAGATGACCTTGTCCATCAGTTCCTCTCTTGGCGACGCGGTGTCTGTCTCCGTCGTCACCGTGTAGAACGCGTTGTTCACGTTTCGCCACGAATAGTAGCCGCCCGGCACCTGCGGGATGCCCTTCACCCACTCGAAAGCCTCCTCCAGCGCGTGGTAGTCGTCGATCGGCCACGGCATGTTGCTGAAGGCTTCCAGGTTGGCGGTCGGCACACGCGCCGCGCTTCCCATCAGGCTCTCCATCTCTCTGCCGTACTGCGTCTGGATGTCCGCCGAAGTCCACCACTTCAGGAACTCCCAGCACGCGTCCGGAGCTTCGGTGTCAGCCATGATCATGCAGGCAAGGCCCGTGCTGCCCGTGCTGCGGTCGACGCTGCCGTCCTCCTTCACCGTGCCCGGAACCGGGGCGAAATCCCACAGTCCCGCGATGTCCGGCGCGGAGACGACCAGGTTATTGTAGATCGTGTAGTCCGCGATGATGATCGGGCACTCGCCGGTACGGAAGCGCTCCTCCACGCTCGTCTCTTTGTCCAGTTTATAGTCCGTGTAGAATTCACAGTAATCCTTGAAGGTGTTGACCGCAATGTCGGAATCCAGCGCCGAGCTCTCGCCGTTCTCGGTGTAGTAGCCCCCGCCGTTCTGATAGAGCAGCATCGCGAAGATCTGCTCGCTCGGCAGCATGCCGAACTCCATCTGGTTCTTCGCGAGGACCGTCATGGCTACCTTCACGTCGTCCCATGTCTGCGGGATCTCCATGCCGAGCTCCGCCAGGATATCCTTGCGGTAGAACATCACCGGGAAGGTCAGGGTCTCCGGCAGACCGTATGTCGCCCCGTCGAACTGGAAGGGCTCCATCGCCGCCTCGGAGAAGCGCTTCGTGACCTCCTCGAGATCGTCGAACTGGCTCAGATCCAGCACGGCGTTGCGGATGCCGTAGTTGACCGGCGTGTCGTTGCCGTTCGGAAGGGCCGTCACGCCCGTGGTCTGCGCCACGATCTGCCCAGTCGTGTTCGTCACCTGGATCGCCACGTCCGGCCCCTCGCCGGCCAGCTCCGCGCGCAGCAGCGTGCTCATGTCGACCAACTGCACATTCACGTTCACGCCTGTCTCGCTGGTGAACGATTCGTCGATCATGCCCTTGATGACGTTCGCCTGATCACGGCCGGTGCCGATCCAGAGGGTGATCGTCTCACCCGCGTCCTTGGACACGTTTCCGATCTGGTTGTAATCGATAATGAAAGAATAGAACAGTCTCCTGCACTCATAGCCCGCCTTGTCCAGGAACGAGGTGTGCGCGTACTTCACATCCTGATCCGGGGAGAAGATGTTGATGCGGTCCACCGCCAGCGGCTGCGCGATCACCTGGCTGATCCAGTTGCCGCAGGCGCGCACGTTCGTCTTGTAGGTGCCGATGACGCGCACGAAGTAGTCGCCGTCCTCGATCAGATCCTCGAGCTGGTCGCGCATCGTCAGCAGCACGGTCAGCTTGTCGGAGTTCTTTCCGGTGAGCTGCTCTAGGCTTGTGATCGCCGCGTCCATCTGGTCGTGCACCGCCGCGAGCTCGTCGTGGAGCCCCGGCAGCGTGCGCTCGATCTGATAGTCGCGGTAGGTATCCGGCTTTACGCCGGTGATCTTGATGACCTCGCGGTAGATGCCGTTGAGCTGCTGCACGCAGTCCTGCACCTCGCTGATGATATCCGAAAAGTCGCCGAGCACAACTTCCATGCGCAGGCTGTGGTGTCCCTCCTCCAGATAGAAGGAGTACGGATTGCCCTCCTCATCCTGCAGCACATCCTCTCTCCAGCTCTGGCCGTAATTGAAGCCGTAGGCCTCCATCTCCGAGAACGGCACCTTTCCGTCGAGCAGAATCTTGCGGGAGACATAGATGCCGCGCACAAAATTCTGGCTGTCGTAGAGAGAGATGTTGTAGTATCCGGTCTCCTGCACGTCGAAATCCCACTCAATCCACTGCCCGACCAGACGCCATGAATTGCCCCCGACCGTGTTGTTCAGAAGCTCCTTCGCGCTCGACGGAGAGACCGCCGGCGACGATTGATCCTGTACCGGATAGAGCATCTGCGACGAAGAGCGCGTGGCGTTCTCACCCTCAATCGTGACGAGCTGCCCGCTCGTGTCCTTCGCGCCCGCGGCGTCCTGCTCCGCCTTCACCTCGGCGTAAGGCTTTGTGGACGAGAGATTGCTGAAGGTCAGCGAGTGGATCAGCACCGGCTCGCGCAGAGACATCAGGGAAACGATATGCTTCCCCTTCGTCAGATAAATAGAAAGCGGATTGCTGATATAGCCGTCGCTGTCGTACACCGGCTCCGTCTGCCACGCGGGCTCCTCCACCATGCTCGGCCGGGATTCGTTGCCTTGGTTGTCGCGCTCCCATTCGTAGGACGCGGAACCGTTCTCACTTTCACCCCGCTCCATATCATATTTCCAGATCCGCTGGAACGAGATCAGTGCCAGCTCCTTATAGGGAAGCGCGCCGTCCACAAAGATCCCGCGCTCGATATCGGAATTCTTGCCCTCCACCGGATAGTACTCCAGCGCGAGATTGTAGAAGCCATCCTCAGCTACCTCGACCTCAAACTCGGTCAGCGAATCCTCTGTCGTGTAGACGCTGTCGCCTTCCACGCCCATGTAGTCTGTGTAAAGCTCCGGCTCCTTCGCCTCGCCGTCCTCCTCGTAGCGCACGAGCTCGGCCGCGCCCGCCGTTACTTCCGCAGACGGGTAGACCGCGTCGAACTGCTGCACATAATCCTTATAGGAAGGGATCGTATCGTCCACCGAGTAGAAGCTGATGATGTCGTCGTACTCGTCCATGCTGACGCCGCTTCCGTCTATCGCTGCCTCCGTTTCGCTCTCGGCCTCGGTCTCGTCTTCGGTCTCCGCCTCGCTGACGGACTCCGTCTCATCTTCGGTCTCCGCCTCGCTGGCAGCCTCGGTTTCACTCTCCGTCTCTGTCTCACTGAGAACCTCGGTCCCACTTGCGGCTTCCGTCTCGCTGAGAGCCTCTGTCTCACTTGCGGCTTCCGTCTCGCTGACCGTTTCTGTCTCGCTCTCCGGATCCGTCGCCATGACAAGGCCCGGTAGCGCAAGCACAAGTCCTGCCGTCAAGATCGCCGATATGGCTTTTCTCTGCCACTGATTTCGTCTCATTCTCTACCTCCGCAATCTGTATGAGCTTGTTACCATTCACAGTCAATGCCATTAAATTTATCAATTCTACTTACTTTCTATCTTCATAGTACCACGCGTCCTCGCCCGGCTCGGGCTTCGGCATGTACGCGAGCAATGCCTTTTCCATAAGAAATGTCACTACATAACACCAGCACCCCGGAAGGATCAGGATACAGGGCACCGGCAGGAGGAAAAACAAAAGCCAGCCGACCGCCGCCGTTCCGAGCGCCGTGACAAGTGTCACCGGCAGGAAGCGGATCCCCATCACGAAGGACAGCTTCAACAGCTCCGGCAAACGCAGGGAAAAGCGCGACATCACCGGAAAAAGATTTACCAGCACGCAGACACACAGGACGATCAGTCCCACATAAACCGCCGCCAGATGGCGATTCCCAACGTCGATCTGCTGCCTTGCGCCGATGTACAAAATCCCCACAATCAGCGCCGATGCGACCGTCACGATACAGCCCTTCGCCAGCGTCCGCTTCATGGAGCCAAAAAACTCGGAAAGCGGGTTGCCTCGCTCTCTGCGGACGCTCTTAATCACCGCGTAGTAGAAGGAGGTGATCGAGGAGCCGATTGTAATCACCGGCAGGCAGCACAGCACGAACACGATGTTTACCAGAATCAGCTCTCCCATCTTGTTCAGGAAGCGGATCAGTCCGCCCTCCCATGAAAAAAATTCTCGTATCGATTTCATACGCCGTTCACTCCCGGATCAGGTAGCTGCGAAGATCCGGCAGCTCATCCAGCGTAATCACCACATCGCTGTCGTAAGCCTTTTGAAGCATCGAGGTCTCCGTGTACTGCTCGCTGTAGGCGAAGATGGCCGTGTTCTTCGCCACGAACTCGCCTTCCCATGTGCAGAAAAATCCCCACATCGCGCCGTCGCGGGCCGCGAGCTCCGGGTCGAAAATGCAGCCGTTCTCCGACATGACAATCATCTTGTCCGCGTCCGTATAATGAACTGCCTGCAGATACTTATTCGTCTGCGGGGTGTATACATGCTCGCCGGGATAGAGATCCTCGCCGATGATGTCCACGTACTCGTCGCCCGGATACCAGTCGGCAGCCTGCCCGTTCCAGACCCAGATCAGGTTGTTCAGCCCGTACTCGTTCGTCAGCTTATCGTACAGCAGGATATATAACTTCTTGTATGCCTCCGCGCCGGACGCACCCCACCAGAACCAGCCTCCGCTCGCCTCGTGAAGCGGCCGCCACAAAACCGGCACATCCGCCTCTTGCAGAATCCGGAGCTGCTTCGCAATCGCGTCAATATCCTCCATCAGCAGTTGATAGCCTTCCTCGTCTTCCCCGTTCATGATCGCCGCGAGGTCGATGTTTGTGCTGTCCGCGTAAAAGCCGCGGTACCACTCCTTTGTCAGATACTTTTCGGGCGGGTTCCAGTGCCAGCAGAAGGTAACGATGCCGCCGTTCTCCCAGAAATCAATCGCGTATTCCGTGGACTTCGGGGTACTGCCGTTCGCCACGCGCGACGGCGAATACTCGATGAAATCCAATCCGAGGATCGCCGGCTCCTTCCCCGTCTCGCGCTTGATGACCGTGAACTCCTTGCCGTACCGTCCGCTGCTCGAATACTGGCCGGAGATAATGTTCTTCCCGTAATTGTCCGCCAGATAACTCATCAGACGTCTGGCACTCTCGCTCGCGTTCGGATTGCAAAGCTTCGCGGAAACCTGATAAATCGATTCCTCCAGAGGCTCCGCCTTCTGTATAATCAGTTTGTCCAAGCAGATCCACCCCCAAAATTTTGAGATTGATATCTTGTGCTCTCCCGCAGACAAATACACCCGCGAAAGCAGAGAATCAACAAAAGAAGCATTGGAAACGCTGACCGTTCCCATATTCTCGCCGTCCACGTTCACATAATTTTCTTTGTAGCCGCCCTGCGCGGCGCTGATGAAATGGAGATCGTAGAAACCATCTTCTGAAACAGAGACGGCAAAGCTGCATGCGTCGCCATCATCCTGAAAGCCGGCCGCATAGCCGTCGCCCGAATAACCTGAGAGTTGTGATTCGATATGTACATTGCCGAAAAGAGCCGCATCCTCCGCCTCATAGACTGTACCGTCGACAGCCGGTTCCCCGGTCACGTCCGTGTCTGTCGCATTCTCAACTGTGCCCGTGTCTGCCGTCTCTCCGGCCGCAGCCGCATCCTCAACCGCCGCGTCTGCCGTCTCTCCGGCTGCAGCCGCATCCTCAACCGCCGCATCCTCCGCGACCGCTGTCATGCAGCCCGATGCCAAGACAGCCGCTGCAATCGCCGTCACAAGTCCCGTGCAGAATTTACGTATTTTCCTCATATTTTTGGCACTCCTCATTTCTTTCCGCTGCTGCCAAAGTCATTTTCAGCAAATTTCCCTAATAAATATAACCCAATTCTCCGTGTATTTCAACATGATTTTTCAATTTCTATTATTCTTTTTTATGCAATCCATCCAGAAGCGCCGATTTTCTTTTCTTTCATTTCGTCATTATAGACATTTAGCGCAACGATGGATTTGCGCATTTTAAAACGGGGCTGCTGCATAATATTCGCAACAGCCCCGCATATACATATTGATTTTTTCATTAAATCTACTCTACCTTCGAGAACAGAATCCGATCGTTGTCAAGCTCTTTGCCGACTCCGGCGCTGAATTTCTCCAAAAGGCCGTCCACGGTCAATCCGTCACGCTCCGTTCCGCTTATATCCAGCACGATTCTGCCGGAATCCATCATCAGCGTGCGGTTGCCCATATCGAGGGCCGAGTGCATATTGTGCGTAATCATCAGACACGCCAGATGATTTTCCTCCACAATCCTTTTTGTCAGTTCAATCACCTTGTCGGCCGTTGCCGGATCGAGCGCCGCCGTATGCTCATCGAGCAACAGGATCTTCGGCGGAACCAGCGTCGCCATCAAAAGCGTGAGCGCCTGTCTCTGTCCTCCGGAGAGCAGTCCCACGGGCTGTTTCAGCCGATCCTCGAGTCCCATGTTCAGCAAAGCAAGCCTCTCGCGGAACATCTCCCGCTCCTTCGAGGTAATCCTTGAAAACACGGACGTCTTCTTCGAAGCGCGCAGATAAGCAAGCGCCAGATTTTCCTCAATGCTCATGTGCGGCGCCGTTCCCTTCATCGGATCCTGAAACAGCCGGCCGATCTCCACCGCTCGCTTATACTCCGGAATATACGTGATGTTCCGATCGTCGAGAAAAACGCTGCCCTCGTCCACATAAAAGCTGCCGCCGATACAGTTGAACAGCGTCGATTTTCCGGCGCCGTTGCTGCCGATGATCGTGGCAAATTCTCCGTCCTTCACGGTCAGGCTCACGCCGTCCAGCGCCACCTTCTCGTTGACCGTCCCCGCATTGAACACCTTTCTCACATTCGTCAGCTTCAGCATGTACCGTCCCCTCCTTTCGCGGAAGAGGCGGACACCATCTTTCTCTTCTGAAATGCGATCTGCTGCTTCAGATACGGCGAGGCGATAGCAATCGCCACGATCACCGCCGACACAAGCTTCAGGCACTCCGCCGGAACATGGAGGCGCAGCGCGATCGCGATCGCAAAACGATACAGGCAACTGCCGAGGATCACGCCCACGATCCTGCGGAAAACACTGTGCTTACCGACAAGCGTCTCCCCGATGATCAGGCTGGCAAGCGCGATCGTCACCATGCCGGTGCCGAGGTTAATATCACAGGTCTTCTGATAATGTCCTATCAGGCAGCCGGAAAGCGCCGTCATCGCGCCGGAAATGCACAAGCCTACGGTAACGGTAAAGCCCGGATTGATGCTGGACGCCTTCACCATATCCTCGTTGTCTCCGGTCGCGCGGATCGAAAGTCCTATCCGCGTGCCGAGAAACCATGCCAGAAGCACACACACGATCACAACGATAATGATCGATACGATCAGGCGGTACCAGTCGCTTCCCAGCATATCTTTGAACAGGCTGTAGATTGTCTCGTTTTTAAAAATAGACAGGTTGGAAGAAAAGCCCATTACTGCCAGATTCACGGTATACAGCCCCGTGTTCACGATGATCCCGGCAAGGATCGGCTCCACACCGAGCTTTGTCTGAAGCGACGCCATGATAAAGCCGGAACAGACGCCAGCCGCCATCGCCGCAAACAGCGCAAGCACCGGATGTCCCATGATCGCCACCTGCGCGCCCACGGCGCAGCCCAGCGTAAAGCACCCGTCCGTCGACAGGTCGGCAATGTTCAGGATGGAATAGCTCAGAAACAGGGCCAGCGCGACCAGCGCGTAGATAAAGCCGAGCTCCAGAGCACTGACGACGACCGGAAACGATAGTAATGAACTCATGGTACCTTCCTTTCTAACTATTGAATATAACTCTACCATGCACGCCACAGACCGCTTTCTTCGAAAGCTATCGCTGCGTTCGCAGCTTCTGTCTGTGGCTGATGGGCGTCCCGCCCATCTCTCCAAATGAACATTCAGTCCATCGCAGATAAATCTGCATGGCCTGTCTGTTCATTTTTCGCATGGCAAAACTGTTTATTCAAACTCCTCAGCAGTCACCGTCTCCACAACGCCCGTGCAGACCTCATCAAAACCGCTGTAGTCCAGACCAAGCGCCTCAGCGCTCTCGGTGTTGACCGTCGCGATACCGTTGTCAAAGGTCAGGATCGGGGTCTCTGCCGGATCCGCGCCGCGCAGCACTTCCACTGCCAGATCAGCCGTTTCCGTGCCAAGATTCGTGTAGTCTACGCCGTAGCCGCAGAACGCGCCGTTCAGAGCAAAGGAATCCGCTCCGCCGTAATGCGCGATGCCTGCGTCAAGGAATTTCTCGTAGATTGCGAGCTCAGCCGTCATGATCGTGTTGTCGGACGGTGTGAAGATCGCATCGACGCCCTCTGCCACAAGTGCGTCCGCCGCCTGCGACACCTCGGTGTTGTTCGTACCGGTCTTCTCGATGTATTTGATGCCCTTTTCGTCCAGATACGCCTTCGCGTCTGCGATCGCCTGCTTGGAAGCATCCTCAGACTGGCTGTAGAGCAGTCCTACATAGTCCACATCCGGATTCGCGATAAACATCAGGTCCAGCATTGCGTTCGTGTTGAGCGCATCGCTCGTACCGGTGATGTTTGAACCCGGAGCCTCCATAGACTCTGCAAGGCCGGCGCCTACCGGATCGGATACCGCCGAAAATACGACCGGGATCTGGTTGTCCTCTGTCGCAGCCTGCACGATCTGCGCCGCCGGCGTCGCGATCGGGATAATCACGTCTACCTCGTCCGCGATCATCTGGGACGTCATCTGATTCATGGTCGTCGCGTCCGCCTGTCCGTTGTATACGTTGCCTTCATAAACGAACGTGTCCTCGCCCTCAGCGGAGATCGCGTCGAGCTCAGCCTCGATCGCGGCCTCGATCTGGTTCAGGGAAGCGTCGTCCACAAGCTGAAGGATACCTACCTTGTACTCTTCCGCGGATACCGCGCCTGCGATTATCGTCGCCAACGCTGCGGATACGACTACGCCTGTCAATACTTTCTTCATAATATTCTCTCCTTTTCTTTTAGGCCTCCCGGGCCGATTGATTCAAAGGATTAACCGGTGAGTTGAATGAGCCGTGCTCAACCTTGAAAAAACTTCGCTTTCCTCGGTCGCGGGCTCCTCGCCGGGGCGGCATCGCGCTCTTCCAGAGAGCGATTGCTTTCGCGAAAGAAAACCGCCTCAGAATTTATCTGAGACGGTAATAAAATCTTATTATCGCGGTGCCACTCACTTTGACATAATGTCCACTCTCGCATGTACCTTCATACACTCCTGATTGATAACGGGTTCGGTTCCCGGCGGCTCCTACTCTCTGACGATTTCAGGCTGCCCTCAAAAGTCCATTCGGCAAACGGCTCCATACTGCAATCCCACCACCTGCAGCTCTCTGTAATCTCGCTCAGATGCCTACTACTCTTTCTCATCGGTTTCATCCTTTGTTGTGTTAAAGTGTACCACCGGCCTGTGTATTTGTCAATTAGAAATTTCTGTGCGATCATCGATCATTCCATCGACCCTGACGCACGCCGCTTCCTCATCGACCTGATAGATCAAAAAAATCCCGGGAAGCATATCTCTTACCCGGTACCGCTTTGGAATTTCTTTCATATGCGCGCTTCCGGACAACGGATTTTCCCTGAGCGCCGCGATGCAGTCCTCAAGACTTTTCAGGAAATCGTATGCGCCCGTCCTTCCGTCGTTTTCCAGTTGCTGCTGCATCAGCCGCTCAAGCTGGCATACCGCGTCCGGCGCGAAATCAACCCGAAACATAACTCCGTCCTCCCCCGTCTTTCCCATCGCGCTCCTCCTGCGCGGTTATGGTCCGAAGCCTCTCGCAAACCGTCTCGGCCGGAATATCGCGCACGCCCATCAGCCGCAGTTCCTCGGCTTCAACCAGCCGCTCGCGAAGCTCCAGACGGCGTTCCCGCCGGTTAAATGTATCGATGTCCATCACCACCAGATCACCCACGCCGTTTTTTGTCAAAAAGATCGGTTCTTTCGTCTTTCTGCACAGCTTGGAGATCGTATTGTAGTTCTGCCTGATTACCGCCGACGGCCTGATTATAATATGCATCCTCTGTCCCCTGCCCACCTATGTTGTTGCAAAAGCTCCCCGCGTAGTCTGTAATTCTGAGCCTACAGGAAAATTCCCGCCGCCTGAAGCACAATGCGCAGGAAAAGATTGGAATCATACAGATATCCCAAGATCCTGCTTTGCTGTATCATGGACATCAGGTACAGGCCGCCCTCGGTCGCGGAAGCCGCCGAGACAGCCATAAAGAAAATCCACAGCAGAAACAGCATCTGAAGCAGCCCGAGCAAAAGTCCGGCCACACGGTTTAACATGCTAAGCACCGGCGCCTGCGATAAGATATCCAGCGCGGCGATCACCATTCTCAGAGCGATCTGAACAAGCAGAAACGCCACGATAAAGGAGATGACATTCAGGATCACTGTCGCGCTAAACTGGACAACATACTCCTGAAAGGTAGATACTCCAAGCCTGCGGTATCCCTCGGCGTTGTTGTTTCCGAGCAACTGGTCGCGAAAAATCTTCGGGAGCGGAAGATTCTCAATCAGCTCATTCTGCGCGGAGCTGTCATAGCCCTCCTGCTCCATCAGCGCCATGATCTCTCCCTGCTCCATATTCTGATATATATCGGGCGCCACGTCCGCCAAGCTGTCCGCGCCAAGCACGCCGGCAAACTGATCCGCCGAAATGTTGCCTCCGGGCGCCGCCAAACCATCCGTGCCGAGCGCGCCGGCGATCTGATCCTCCACGACTTCACGGCACTGCTTCACGATCATATCATAGACCGGCGTGCTGTTTTTCAGAAAATCAGTCACGTAAGGCAGGCACACGGAAACGAGCACCACGGAAACCACGAGCGAAAGCAGGGACGCGAGCTTTCGTACAAATCCCTTGCAGTATCCCGTAACGGCAAATATCACAGTCAGTATGATCACAACAATCTCAAGAATATTCATATCCGCCTCCCGATATCAAAAGGCAATCGCTAACTGATGCGGATCCTGTCAAAGCTGTCTCTGGTAACGACCAGATATCTTCTGAATTCCGAAAAATAAAATATATCCGTGATTTCCTTCTCATAATCCGCAGCAAACCGTTTTCTTCCCGAACCCGTGAAAATGCTGCAGCCCTTGTCACTGTACATCAGGATCTGGCCGTTTTCGATCTTGATCTCCTCAAACTCCGCGTTGATATCTTTCGAGGCCTTGCGCCTTCCATTGTAATTGTAGATCTCCATGCGGTAATCATACTCCTCCGTGCTTCCCCGGAAAAGAAATCCGATCCGCTTTTCGTCGTGGAAGCAGCTCACAATCTCCTCGTCAAATTCCACGGAGGCCGCCTTTTTCGGAGCGTCCCCGCCCCGGAAAACGACAAACCCGCGGTCAGACACCGCCACGCAGCGCGAATTGCCGACAAAACAGATCTCCGGCATCACAACATCCTCGAAGCTCTCCTGTCCGACTACATGATCGTCCTTCGTCTGTCCGGCCGATCCGAAATGATAAAACACGACATCGCTCGAAATGATCCCGTCGTCCGTTTTCAAATAAGAGACGGCCAGCTTCTGCCCGTCCGGAGACACGTCGATATCCAGCGGGTATCCGGAATCGGAGATCGTCGTCTTATCGCTCATGATCGAAGTACCGTCCGCGCGGTACATATTCACCCATGTAACGTCATCTTCCTGCAAAACAACCGCCACCACGCCCTGTCTGGACACACGAATCTTGAGGATCGGCAGCAGTGTCTCAAAATTTCCGACCAGCCCATCCTTGTCCACCACATAAATCTGATTTCCCTGCTGCTCCGCCACCGCCATCGTATTTCCGCAGATGTCCGCGATCGGCGCCTGCATATTGTAGGTGATGCTCCATTTCAGTTCGTTGCTTCTCGTAACGCACGAAATGCCGTCTGAGTTGTAGCGGTACAGGTTTTTCCCCGCCGTCTCATACCTTGTCCCCGCCGATACTTCATTCGGAACAGACGACGTGATCACATAATCCTGAAACTCGTGATGATTGTTGTACAGGATAAACCCGCCCGCGATGCAGACGATGAGCGCTGCCGCGATCACCCTCTTGCGGAAAAGCCACCTGCGGCTGCGCGCAAGCTTCTCCCTGAGGCTGCCTCCCAGCGCATCCTTCGCCGGAAAACCGTCAGACGGCAGCGATGTCTCTTCGATCTGTATTTCTTCCTCCAGATCCGGATCCTCGTCCAACCGCAAAAAATGCAGTTTTTCAAGGACCCGATCCAGTTTTTCTTTCCATTTGCTGTTCATTTGCCGTTCCTTTTATCCCTGTTCGCGCCCCGGAAACAGGACGGCCGGTCGTGCGCCGTCTTCCGATCACAGGGTTCCATATTTCGTTCTCGTACATATAATAGATTAAATCTCATCGTTAATTACTATAGCAGAATCAGAGGGCAAACGCAACAAAACCTTATATTTTTCGGAAAACGGACTGCGGCGCCCTTTACCGCTCTACGGAAGTACAATCCTCTGCCCGGGAAGGATCACGTTCGCATCCTCGATCCCGTTCACCTCGCAGATCTCCGCGATCCGATCCGTTGATCCGTAATACCGGCTGCAGATCTTCGCCAGCGTATCGCCTTCCTTGATCACATATCCGGCTTGCGTATGGCGCACCGCCACGGCTTCTTTGGCGTCCTGTGCGCCGTCTGCATCGGGAGCGGGAGTTTCCGTGACGCTCTGCGTCAGGTCGGACGAGGAATTCTCTGTGACGTCCTGCGCAGGGACAGATGCGGAATTCTCTACCGTATTCTGCGCCGAGGCAGATACCGGATTGTCCGCGCCATCCTGCACTGAGGCGGACGCCGGATTGTCTGCGCTATCCTGCACTGAGGCGGATGCCGGATTCTCCGCGACGGCTTCCTGCGATTCGGAAGCGGGCGTCTCCGTGTTGTCCTCCAAATCAGAACTCTCCCAGAACGTGTCCGGTCCGGCCAGCGCCGCCTCTTCCGCAGCCTTCTGGACCGCATTGTACTGGGCCGCACTCATCGCCGCGGCATTCTGCGCCTTCTCTTTATCAACCGCAGTATCCGACTGCGCCTTCGCGCCCTCCGAAAGCTCCGTCGTTCCCTGTGCATTTTGCCCGGACGTCTCGTCGTCTGTCTCGACGCCGTTCTGATCGTTCTCCACCTCTGCCTGCGGCTGATATACCGGGCTCGCTTCCCCGGCAGAGAGGCCGCGCAGCATCCGGATGTCCTCCATGCGGTTCACGACGATCGCCCCGATAATCAATATCGTAATGACAAAAAACGAGCTTGCCATACGCAGGAAACTGCTGTGCTTCTGCTCTCCCTTCTCCTTTATCTTTTCACGGAAGCTGCGGATTGCGCGGTCCGGAACACTTTCCTTCTCTACGCTGTCGTCCCTGAACAGTTCCATCAGGTATTCCTGCATCCTTTTGTTCTGCTCATAAAACACGAAATATCCCCGCAGCCTGCGGTACTGTTCTTCCTCGGTCCGGTAAAGCGTCTCTTCCTGATCCTGAAGATGATAGATCAGCTTTCCCGACTCCGGGATCCATGCGCCAAGCGTTTTCATGCGCTCCATCGGATACGCGCCGATCACGCACAGTCCCTGTACGGCCCAGTCCCCGAAAAACTTCTCGTACTCCTGCCGGATCGCCTCACGCTGCTGCGGCTCCTGTATCTCCGCCGGTATCTCGAAGACTCCTCTGATAAATACGTACGTCAGATCCTCTGTTTCCTGCTGTTCTCCGAAAAAGACTCCCAGATATCCTTTGTCCTCCTGCTGCCCTCTCTTGCGGATCCACGTCATCACGTAATCCTCAATGCAAACTCTTTCTCTTCCGCTGATCTCCCCTATCTGGCGTATGTTTTTCGGCAGAGCCGGCCCTTTTTCCATACTCCTCTCACTCCTTTTTCTTTGTCTGCCACTACCTTACCATATACTCTATGCGGAATTTATCGTTTCATGGACAAAATTAAAATTTTTTTCGGCGTTTCCCGAATGAATATTCCTGTTTGGGAATGGATAAAATAGAAAAAATCTTATTGGAACTGTGAGGGAGGCAGCCTATGCGGCCAATTTTTCAATCTATGTGCAAAAATTTATCGGTTTTCCGTCGGGGAGAGGCCGTCTCAACCGCGTTTTCTCATCCGGTCGGCACAGTCGGCACGGATGAGACATGCCTTCCTTTCGACGAGCCTGCGCCGCTCTGCACGGACCGCCTGCGCAGGCTGCTAAACGAGACCGCTTCCGACGCCGCACCGGTCATCCTGTGCATCGGCACCGACCGCCTGATCGGAGACTGTCTCGGTCCGTTCCTCGGCACGCTGCTTGAGAAGGCCGCAGAAGACCGGCTGCCCGTATACGGGACGCTTTCCAACGCCGTCCATGCGCTGAATCTCCCGGAGATCTATGCGCAGATAAAAAAGAAGCATCCTGACCGCGCAGTCATTGCGGTGGATGCTTCTCTCGGCTCTCGTGAGCAAATCGGTTCTGTTTTTGTGAGATCCGGCAGTCTGCGCCCCGGAGCAGGAGTCCGCAAAGCACTCCCGGAAGCCGGCGACATCTCGATCACCGGCATCGTCGGCACCTACGGTTCACAGCCGTATCTGAATCTGCAGACGGTCCGGCTCTCCACGATCGCCGCGATGGCCGACAAGATCTGCGGCTGTATTCTGGATGTCTGCCTGTGCCATAATATTTAATGAAAGCTTTTTCCTCAGAGCTCCACACGCCCCTCAAGCGCGCGCAGAAGCGTCACCTCGTCGATGTATTCCAAGTCGCCGCCCACCGGCACGCCGCTCGCAATGCGGCTGACCTTGATCCCGGTCGGCTTGATCAGCTTGCTGATGTACATTGCCGTGGTCTCACCCTCTAAGCTGGAATTCGTAGCGATGATCACCTCGTTCACTTCGCCCTGAAGCCGCTGCATCAGCTCCTTCAGGCGGATATCCCCCGGACCGATCCCAAGCATCGGCGAGATCGCGCCGTGCAGCACATGATAGACGCCCTCATATTTGCCCGTCTTTTCATACGCCGCAAGATCTCTCGTGCTCTCCACGACCATGATCGTCTTTTTGTCCCTTGCAGGATTGCTGCAGATCGGACAGATCTCCTGATCCGTCAGCGTGCAGCATTCCTTGCAGTATCGGACGTTCGCCCGCGCCTCCGTGATGGCCTGCGCCAACTGCTCCGCCTGCTCTTTCGGCATGTGAATGATGTAAAAAGCAAGCCGCTGCGCGGACTTCCCGCCGATCCCCGGCAGGGAGGAAAGCTGCTCGATCAGCCGCGACATCTGACTTCCGTAGTAATCCATCAGAATCCGAAACCTCCCAGTCCTCCAAGTCCGCCGGTCAGCTTCGCCATCGCGGAAGATGCGGCCTCCTCTGCCTTTCGCAGCGCCTCATTCACAGCCGCCGCGATCAGGTCCTCCAGCATCTCAATATCGTCCGGATCTACGACCTCCTCCGTCAGCTTCACCTTCGTCACCTCGCGCTTTCCGGTGACCGTAACCTCCACGGCCCCGCCGCCGGCGGCCGCCGTAAACTCCTGCTCTTCAAGCGCTTTCTGATTCTCCTCCATCTGCTTCTGCATCTTCTGCGCCTGCTTCATCAGGTTGTTCATGTTCCCCGGCATACCCATGCCGCCCGGAAATCCTCCGCGTTTCGCCATAGTTTTCCCTCCGTCACTCAATCTCTATATTTGTATGAATAAATTCGTGTATTCTTTCTTCCAACTCGATCGCGGCGAGCGCTCCCCTCTGAATCGACTCGTCGGCCTCCAGAACGAACTTCACCTCGACATACTTTCCGATTTTTTCTTCTATGATCTGCTCCAGCTCCGTTTTTCTCTCTTCGCTCTCGATATAGCTTTCCGCCAGAAAATCGGCAAACACGACATACAGCCGCCCGTCGTTCTCGTCCTGCGCATTGTACTTCGGCGTAGCGGAGGCAAGGACCGCGCGGAATCTTCCACTTGTCTGGGCAACGATCATCTTCCACATCTCACAGACCCTCTGCAGATCCTTCGGCGCCGCGCGCTGCTGCGAAACAGGCTGTGCATTGACCGCAGCGCCTCCGTCGCCGGAAACGCCCTCTGCCGCGGCACCACCCGGATATCCGGCTCCCGTCGGCCCGTTCATGGTCCCATCGGCTCCCGGCATTTTGTTTCCCGCCGCGCCGCCTGATATGACATAGCCTCCCGATGCGCCGCCTCCGGCTGTTCCTCCCGCCGGACGGGCAAACACGCCCTGCTCCGCCAGACGTTCCAGTCTGCGGATACGCTCTACGATCGAAAGCTCATCCCGTTCCGTCTCCGGATGGCAAAGCTTGATCAGCGCAAGCTCCAGTTGCACGCGGCGGTTGCTGGCGTAACGAATCCCGGATGCCAGCTCCGAAAGGATACGGATATAACGCATCAGCGTATCGCTGCGAACCATCGCGGCCTCCTCGCGAAGCCGTTCCAGATTCTCAGTGGAGACGTCAAGCACCTCCTCCATATCGTCGGAAGCCTTGATCAGCATCAGGTTGCGCATGTACCATGTAAAATCATTCACAAACTGCGTCAGATCCCTGCCCTGCATGATCAGCGCCTCAAGTGCGCGGATCACATTCACCAGATCCCCTTTCAGGATCTTACGAAGGAAGTCGCTGAAGACCTCCGTGTCCACCGCGCCAAGTACCTCCAACACTCTGTCATAGGTCAGCCTCTCCCCGAGATAAAACGCAATGCACTGATCCAGCAGGCTCAGCGAATCTCTCAGCGAACCGTCACCCTTTTTCGCGATGTAACGCAGGGCTTTCTCCTCCGCGTTCACATGCTCGGCCTCTACAAGCTCCTGCAGACGTTCCTTGATCGTCTCCTGACCGATCCTCCGGAAGTCGTACCGCTGACACCGGGACAGGATCGTGACCGGAATCTTGTGCGCCTCGGTCGTCGCCAAAATGAAGATTACATAAGTCGGCGGCTCCTCCAGCGTCTTCAGAAGAGCATTGAACGCGCCCGACGAAAGCATGTGAACCTCGTCGATAATATAAACCTTGTATTTTCCGTCCGTCGGAGCGTACATGACCTCCTCACGGATCTCTCGGATATTGTCAACGCCGTTGTTGGAAGCGGCGTCAATCTCAATCACATTCATGGAAGATCCTGCCGCGATCGCGCGGCAGGATGCACATTCGTTGCAGGGATTTCCTCCGTCCGGATGCTCACAGTTGACCGCTTTGGCAAGGATCTTCGCGACAGTGGTCTTACCGGTGCCTCTTGTTCCGCAAAACAGATACGCATGTCCGATGCGGTCCGCGAGGATCTGATTCCTGAGCGTCTTCACGATATGATCCTGTCCCCTGACATCCGTAAAGCTGTCCGGGCGAAATTTTCTATATAAAGCCGTATAGCTCATACCTGCACCCCTGTTTGGCAGTGTCATTTTGTTTACCGATCCCGGAGGCACCCTGCCCCATCGCGGCTGTCAACGGAATGACATTGCCTGCTGATATCTGCACCGCACCGCCTTATAAGAGGCAGCGCAGCGCGTTTCTTTTTCTGTTGTCCCGTCTCCGAGCGCTCAGTCCCCGAAGCTGATGCCCATGAGCTTCGCTTCCTTGATGATCTGATCCTTCGGAGAGACGACCTTCAGCTTGCCCGCAACCTCGCCGAGCGGCACCTTCTTCATCTTGCCGTTGACGATACCGACCATGTAGCCGTACTCGTCATTCAGGATCAGCTCCGCGCACGTCACGCCGATCCTCGTGGAAAGCACGCGGTCATACGGACACGGACTTCCGCCTCTCTGCGTGTGTCCCGGAACCGTGATGCGCACCTCCGGACCGTTCGCGGCCTTGATCTCCTCTGCGATCTCGTAAGCAACGGACGGATATTTCTTTTCCTCGATTTTTTTCTTGTAATCCTTCTTGCTCAGCTTCGCGTCCTTCTTCGAGATCGCGCCCTCGGCTACCGCAATGACCGTGAAGCCTTTGCCGGCCTGCGTCCTGCGGTCAATCGCTTCGATAACTTTCTTGATATCGTACGGAATCTCCGGAAGCAGGATGATGTCCGCACCGCCCGCAAGTCCTGCGTAAAGGGTCAGCCAGCCTACCTTGTGGCCCATGACCTCTACGATGAAGACACGATTGTGAGAGGCCGCCGTCGTATGGATGCGGTCGATCGCGTCCGTCGCGATATTAACCGCGCTGTAGAATCCGAACGTCATATCGGTGCCCCAGATATCATTGTCAATCGTCTTCGGAAGATGGATGATGTTCAGACCTTCCTCGCGCAGAAGATTCGCGGTCTTCTGTGTGCCGTTGCCGCCCAGGATCACAAGGCAATCCAGCCGAAGCTTATAGTAATTCTGCTTCATCGCCTCGACCTTATCCAGACCTTTCTCGTCCGGCTCGCGCATCAGCTTGAACGGCTGACGGGAAGAGCCGAGAATCGTGCCGCCCTTCGTCAGAATCCCGGAGAAGTCTCTGGAGGTCAGCAGGCGGTAGTCTCCGTAAATCAACCCCTTATAGCCGTTCATGAAGCCATAGACCTCAAGCTCCGTGAGGTTCGACGAAAGGCCCTTCACTACGCCTCTCATTGTCGCGTTCAGCGCCTGACAGTCGCCGCCGCTTGTCAACAATCCTACTCGTTTCATACTTATCACATCCTTTTCTTATAAAGATTTTTTAATCCTTCTTGCTAAACAGCCCGCCCAGAAGTCCCTTGGCATCATCCATGACATCGCCGAGCTTTTCTTCGGCGCCCTTCACAATGCCGCTCACTTCCTCCGAACCGAGCTTCGCCTTCGCGGCAGCCAGAACCGCCTTGAGCTGCTCATCCGGCAGGTTCACGCCCAGCAGATCCTCCACTGCCTTTACCGGATTCTTTTTCAACGCCTCCTGAAACGCCTTGTCGCCAATCTTTGCTTCCACCTTTGCGATCATATCTTTGATGTCCATTTGATACCCTCCTTTGCAATACGTTTCATATAGTATTTATTATAAATAATAGTATATCGAGTCCCCGATCGTTTGTCAATTTTTTCAGACTGATTTCGCTCACATGCTTCACAAAATTTCTGCATCCATCTCTTGTTAACATTAATCGGTCTTTCTCTTATACTGTCAAATGCCGCAGAGCCGGATTTCCGGGACTTCTGACGGCATTGTTGTTTTTGTCTGGTTGTGTCTGGGAGCATCAATTGGTGCAGAATTGGTGTAAAAATTGGCGTAGTAAATAGTTTTTGTTAGCAAGCTGTATAAACGAGAAATTGTTGTAGAATTTTAAGCGTCATTTTGATATGATTAACATTAACAGATTTAGATGGTTATTGGCAAAACTATAAAAATTCAAATGAATATAGTAAAGATACTGAAAAGATGGAGGAGGTGTTTTCTTGAATATAATTGATTTTGAGAGACTTCTTAAAGCTGGAGAAAGTCTTACCGTCGAGTTTAAGACATGGATTCACGCTAAAGATATGCGTGAACGCATTTCGCTGGTAGTAGATGAACTTGTTGCATTTGCTAATGCGAAGGGTGGCATTGTATATCTAGGCGTTGAAGATGACGGAACTGTAACGGGGTGTAAAGACTATGATATACAAAAAATTATGGAATCTATCTATGATAGGACACGCCCGGCATTGTTTACGGAAATCGAGGTAATTCAATATAAGGGAAAAGATATATTGGCAATCAAGGTCGAGAGAGATGGAACAACATATGCCACTTCAGATGGGAGATGTTTAAAAAGATTGGGAAAAAACTCGAAACCATATTATCCGGATGAAATGAGCAATAAATATACGTCTATTCAAAATCCCGACTTTTCTTCACAGATTTTAGCAGATAGTAATATAGAAGATATAAATATACTGGAGATATATAACTTAAAAGAAAAATTGAAAATACGCGATCCAAAATCCACTTTGTCTGGTCTGGAAGATATGTCTTTTCTAAGGCGTTGACATTATATTTAGAGAAATGATTTCTTCAGGAAAACCTTATCCACAATATCAAGCTTATAATGAAGCCGTAACATTAACTATATTTAGCTCAATCGATGATGTTAGCTTTGTAAAATTTATTGCCAGTGAACAAGATAGACTACAGAGAATTCTTCCGTTATCAGAATTAATGGTTTTGCGGTATTTGACAGATAATAAAAGAATTATTTTGTCCGAGATGCAGGAATTGACCCAATTACCTGCTGCTGAAGCGAGAAAATGTTGTAATAATCTTATAAAAGATGGATTGATAATGTTAGCTGGTAAAGAGTATATGCTAACAGCGAAAGTTTATGATGCACTCAAATCGGATGTGGAATATACCCAAGACACCATAATTCGTTATGTAAAAGCAAAAAGCCTGATAGAAGAATACTTACAATCTGCCGAATTTATTACCAATGAAAAAGTCCGTGAACTATGTGGATTTACGAGAATGCAGGCAAGAATTACTTTAGATAAAATGAGATCTGAAGGTAAATTGCGCTTAGAAGGTAAAGGGCGCGGAGCAAAATACTATCAAAATGAATAATAAAAAATGAAAAAATGAGTATTAATGAGTATTAATGAGTATTAATAAGATTCATAACGATATTAATTTTTTATATTTTATTTCTCAATGCTGTAGAATCGGATTTCCAGCGTTTCTGCAGCATTGATGTTTTTGCCTTGTGATTCATTAGTAGTGTAAAGATGCCAGAGTCAGATTTTCTTATGAAACGCAGGAACGAGGATTTAAGTCTATACTCGATAGAGCACAATTTCAAAGTGACATTTCTAATGTCTCTTTGGAGGTCACTTTGAATGGCACAGAAATATCGATACTTGCTATACATCGAGAAATGAGATCACCGATAAAATATCGCAAACAGTCAGAACTGTGCAACGAGCATTAGATTCATTGAGAAAAAAGGGATATATTCAAAGGAAAGGGTTAAAACGTGATGCAAGGTGGGAAGTGCTAAGATAATATTGGTAATATTCCTTGGAAACGCATCCGCAATTAGTGTAAAAATGGTACAGTAAGCCCTCAAAATGGGGAAATTGAAAAACTGCAAACGCTGTGAAGCCCGTAAATTCGGGACTTCACAAATTTTTCACAAAATAATTAGCACTCACCTCTTGTCAGCGTTAATCGGTCTTTCTCTTATACTGTCAAATGCCGTAGGGCCGGATTTCCGGGACTTCTGCGGCATTGTTGTTTTTGTCTGATTGTGTCTGGGAGCATCAATCGGTGAAGAATTGGTGTAAAAATTGGTGTAGTGAACACACAATACATTACATAGAAATAATAGTTGTTTCTATATCCATTTTGGGATATAATAATATTGAACTCAAGTTTTCTTTAGATTTCAAGAATGAAAGGATGAGCTATATGAATCTAGCCAAAATATCTGCCAATGGGCAAATCACGGTGCCGGTTGAAATTCGCCGCCTGTTGGGTCTCAAATCCGGCGACAAAATTCTGTTTTATCAGAAACAGGATGGAGAAGTAGTTGTGAGCAATGCATCCGCACAGGCAATTCGCAGAGCGCAAGCTGCTTTCGCTGACGCTGCTGACACAATGGGCGTTTCCAGCGAAGATGATGTGCAGACACTTGTAAACGAAGTACGTTATGGAAAGGGTTAATGACATGCGGATATTGGTTGATACAAATGTTTTGTTTTCCGCACTATTGTTTCCAAAGTCAAAGCCCGCACAAGCTCTGCTGTATATCGCGGACAATCATGAAATGGTTTTGTGCGACCGTAATATTATCGAGATTCGGGAAATTTTGAAGCGAAAAGCGCCCAAGCTTTTACCGGATGCAGAAGTATTGCTTGCGGAAATGTCCTATGAATTGATTCCAGCAATTGATCATGCGGAAAAATTAATACGCGATGCCAAGGATCAGCCTATCCTCAATGCGGCCATTGTGTCGGATGTAGATATTATCTTAACGGGGGACAAAGATTTTCTGAGTCTGGATATGGGACATCCTAAGTGTATGACAGTGTCACAATTTTTAGAAATGGAAAGGTAGAAGATATTATCTGTTTTTTGACAAACAGCTTACATATAGTTTAAAGAGTCTATGAAATGAAAGAACGTGGATTTATATTTATTCTCTATAAATCACAATTTCAAAGTGCCATTCCTAATGTCTCTTTGGATGTCACTTTGAATGGCACGGAAATGTCGGTACTTGCTATATTAAGACAAAATCCGGATTCATCAAGAAGTGAGATCGCCGACAAAATATCGAAAACAGTCAGAACTGTGCAACGAGCATTAGATTCATTGAGAGAAAAGGATATATTCAAAGGATCGGATCAAAACGTGATGCAAGGTGGGAAGTTCTAAGATAATATTTGATAAAAAGAACGGCTTATAGAAAGATTGTGGATTGTGTCAACAGTTTTCTCTCTTTCTCGTATACTGTCAAATGCCGCAGAGCCGGATTTCCGGGACTTCTGCGGCATTGTTGTAATGAAACCTTATCTTTCTGTGTAAAAGCCAGATCTTCAGCTAAAGCTTTTGGCATTTCATTCATCCCGTACATCCTCAAAATAAGTTTCCGCGTCATCAAAACTTTCGAAGTCGTCAAAATAGTCATAATAGAAGTCTTCCACATCGCCGTAATCGCGCGCGTGATACGGGTCTTCCCGTTTCGTGTCGGAAGATTTTTTGCCGGATGAACTCTTGCCGGATGAATTGCTTTTCCATCCTGTACTGCCGGAATATGTCTTTTTGACGGGGCTTTTGGGGAAATGCTCGCTGCAGTATGAGCCGCTAATGATCACATTGAAGCATCCGGTCTGGCGGCAGGTATGCGTATAGCAGAATTTCCCGCCGGTCAAAGCGCCGTCATTGCAGCCGACTTTATGACAAGTATGAATGTCGCAATATTTGCTCCCTTCTTTCCTTACATTTGTACATTGCGGGCTCTCGCACAAAACGGATTCCGTCTCCGTGGAAGAAACCGCTGAAGCGATTTCGCTTTCTTCCTTTTTACTTTCTTCCTCTTTGTTTTCCTCTTCTTCACTGTCCGGCTTGTGCTCTTGGCAGTACTCACTGCCGCTCTCCCGCCGTTTATCACAACCCGGATAACTACACTGCGTACTTTTTGATGTCATGAAGAAAATCGTTGCTGCCACCAGAACAAGCACAAATACCGCGAAAAAATATGCGCCCTTTTTCATACTTCAGTCCTCGCCTCCATGAGTGTAAATATTCAACGTTACTCCCTTCTTTTACACTGCTGCAAATTCGGACAACTTATCCAATGTCTTTCTTGCTTTTCCTTTTCACTACAGGCGGAAGTTCAAACTTTTCGTTTATCATATCTGCCAGTTTGATATACCCGAACCGCGAAGCCTTTGTCAGGATGCGCCTTATCAGGGAAGTACTGACCTTCCCAACAGGAATCTCTTCCTCTCTCTGTCGTCTTCCGGCCTGACTCAGCCCACCTATACTACCAATATATTCGCCACAGAAAGCTTCAAACTTCTCTGTCGCCGGAAACATATCTATGTTCCACTTGACAGGTATACCTTTTTCCAAGGCAGCTTTCTCGATCTGCTCCTGCAGAACCGTGTACATATTCATCCCAAAAATCTCAGACGTCCCATAGCAATACCCGGCTTCCCCAATCGTAACTTTCTTTGTCTTCGGATTGTATATCTTCTCCCGCCGATTATAATCATCGCTGGTGTTATTTCCGTATTCTTCGGCATAATAAATCGCAACATCGCTGAATAGCGTATTGGCAAGTAGGTACAGCCCCAAAACTTCAAGACTCTTCCGTTTGGTCATACCCTCAATATCCGGTCGATATTTGTCTGAGATATAACCTGCCTGCGACTCATAGATCAATCCAAAGTCAACGCCGTAACATTCCAGCAACTGCTTTACATATTCTCTGTCCCGTTCTTCGCAGGATGCTCCAAGATTCGCAAAATCCCAAAATGACATTGTTCATCCTCCATTCTGATTTTTTGCAGAAACATACCCCTATGCTTGCTCCATGCCGACTTCGACCGCTTCCCGGATCCGCCTTACTCCATCTGATAATCTCTCAAATCAATGCCCTGTCTTTCTGCCATATCCACCAGCTCCTGATCCGATGCCCGGTCGATATCCGAAGCTTCTATCAACGCTCCGCCAAATCTGCCTCCGAAGAACGCACCCAAAGCTTCCTGTTTCAGATCCTCCCTCAACTGCTCAATATCAATCATAATTTCTTCATCCATGATTATTTCCTCCTATACTAGCTTTTCTTTGGAACCATAATATCCATATCTCTATTTCTGATAGAGTTTCCAGAACTGTAAATTGATGAATGTTTCAACCTGTTATTGTAGGCACACGTTTATATCTTCTTCGCCGTCTTTTCTATCTCCTCGAATGTGCAATCCTCAAACTGTGTCTCCCACTTAAAATCCGCATTTGAAACCTCTGTCGGTATTCGTTTTAATCCATTCAAAGACCGTGATCCTTTACCGCGCCTTTAGCGAAATTATGTTATCACTTACCACCACAAGCTTGCCAATCGTTTCCAACGCTTTATCAAAACATTCCTCCGTTGTTTTACTGATACGGCTAACACCGCAATGAGCCGCTACAGAACGGTATAGGCCACCCTTATCAACTCTTCCATTTTGTCTGATGATTGTCAGCATCCCCGCGGCAAGTTCCTCCGACGCTATCTGTTTTACATTGCGTTCAATATCCCCGGGGCCACGAAACTGAATTTCCGGAGCATCTTTCAAATACAAGAACTCGTTCTTTCGAATAATGCCCTCTTTCTTACACTTAGACATTTGTTCCTCATATTCGGCCCGAAGGGAACTCGTTACATGTGATTTGCCAAACCACCATGCAATCCGTTTCATGAGCAACTCTTCGGAAAGAGGCGCTTCCACATTCAGGATTTCTTTGACCATCCCCACAAAATTATTCGGATAATACTGTCTCTTCAGCTTCATAGTATCAACCGCTTTGTAAAGAGGAAACATCGGTGGTTCTTCAGCAACAGTACTCTCAAACGAAAGCACTTGTCCGACCTTTTTTTCGCTTTTTGTTTTATCCTCTTCTTTTAGATTCCGAAGGGCGTCGTTGGCCGCCTCTATCAGACGGGTTTGTTCTTCGGATGGATTATGAAACCATGCGGTAGACCATACCCGATAAAAGCTCCACCCCATCTTTTCCAGAACATCTTTTCGGAGACGGTCACGATCCCGTGTATTGTCTGCTGCGTGATATGCAGCACCGTCACACTCAATTGCAAGAATAAAATCTTCTCCCTCGGATGCCTTAAGCCCAATATCAATTTTGAATTCCGAGCATCCGATCCGTGGGTTCACCCTGTAACCTTTCGAACATAAGAAATCTTTAATTTCCTTTTCAAAATCAGATTCTTTGGCTTCAAAGGAAAAAGCCTGTGTCACACGTTCAAAAGCGATGTTTCCATTTTCCGCGAAATCAAGGTATTCCTTTAAAAGCCTTGCCCCCTTTGACGCTGTACGTTTTAAGTCTATGTCTGAATAATGCATCGATGATACCAATTGAACATTGTATTTTGCCCTGGTTACGGCAACATTCAGCCGCCGCTCTCCTCCGGCGCGGTTCAACGGTCCAAAATTATGAAGTAAGCGACCCTGTATATCCGTTCCGTATGCAATACTGAACAGGATCGTGTCCCGTTCATCCCCCTGTACAGTTTCCAGGTTTTTAATAAAAATGGGTTCCTTATCATTATTTTTGAACAGATATTCCTTTTCCGGCATACTCTGTCTCCGATTCGTCAGAGCATTATCTATCAATGCCTGCTGCGCAATATTAAATGCCACTACGCCCAGGCTTCGCTCCGGGTGTTCTTCCAGATCACGATAGATTAAATCGACGATAAACTCCGCTTCTTTCTCATTTGTACGCGTTTTTCTGTCATATATCCCATCAACATAGTAATAATCCACCCCATTACCAAGGCTTTTTGTTTTTGAGGATGGAAACGTGATTAGAGTGCCATCGTAAAAATTTATATTGGAAAACGCTATAAGCTCTTCATAACGGCTCCGATAATGCCATCGGAGGCGGTACTGCTGCATGGATACGGAACATAGATCAAGGATGGATTCAAAGTCTGTCACATCCTCGGTTTCTTCATCTTCATTCTCATTTTCCACCGTTGAATTAAAGAAATTACTGGGTGGCATCTGTTTGGAATCCCCAACAACAATCATCTGTTTCGCCCGATATATCGCTCCGATCGCATCCTGGGGGAAGATTTGGGATGCCTCGTCAAATATTACGACATCAAAACGGATCGTATCCGCCGGGAGAAACGTACTGACGCTTAGCGGTGACATCAGGAAACAGGGCTTGATACGGGAAACCAATTCCCCTGTTTCTGCCAGAAGCGTCCGTATACTCTTTTGCTTTCTCTTCTTTTCGCCTTCCCGAAGCAGTACAGCCAACGAGCTTCCCGGAGCTATCATATCCAAGGATGGCCGCTTTGTGGAAAGGATTTCGCGAATTTTGGCCTTATTAATCTCGAACTGTTCCACATCTTTTTCCGCGAACGTCTTAACCGCCTTGTCCTGCGCGACTCTGCTGAAAGTAGAAAGGATCGGAACATTTGACGATACTGCGTAAATCCATTGCATGTAAAATTGTTTCTGAAATGCTTCGGCCAATAACCGGGAATCAAAATTTCGTTTTATAGCCTTATCGATATATGGAACCACCTGCTTTTCATCTAATCTCGAAAGCAGGTCTCTGAAACGGCACCAGTTATCAAGGTTATCCACCGTATTCAGACAAGAGTCATATTTTTTCAAAATATACTCGCAGGAGGATTCGGCTATATCAAGGACATCCTTTTTAAAACATTTTGAAATGTGATCCATAGCGGACACATCATATGTAGAGAACACATGATCCAACTTGTCCGCACACTCTGTGAAAAATTCCGTCTCCTGATTCAAATCCGCATCGGGTATCACTTTTTCAAATGGAACGTCAGTTTCTATCAGAAGCTTAAGCTCATCCATCTGTTCCCTTATGTAAGACCACTCTGTTCGCAATCCCTTGTACGCCGGTCCCAGCATTGTTTTGAATGGCTCCCCTGCCTTTTCAAAATCCTCCGTCTTTTGCTGGCAGTCGGCAAGCTGTTCCGTCAGAGCCACGGCTTCATCATAAGAAGGCTTTTTCCTGTCCAGCTTATGCGCTCGCAGATCCTTTATAAGCTGTTTATATTCTGAATTGAATAATCTTGAAAATGTTCCTCCAAACTGCCCTGTCAGCTTTTTATGATATTCTGCACCGCTAATTTTATAAATACCATCGTCACAGACATTCTCTATCTTTTGCCGGCTCAAAAGCGTGTCCTTGTTTTGGCTCTCTATGTCATCGATTGCGGCATATATTGTTTTAAAGTTTTTTTCCTGCAACAATGATGGCGTTATGATCTGCGAGGATGAGGCGAAGCGGAAGAAATCACGCCAAATCCGGGTCTTTTTAAGACCAAAAGGTGGAA
The DNA here is from genome assembly GCA_947627245.1 of uncultured Lachnospiraceae bacterium. Classification (GTDB taxonomy): domain Bacteria; phylum Bacillota; class Clostridia; order Lachnospirales; family Lachnospiraceae; genus Choladousia. Next base: position 28,492 of record CANQVH010000024.1, read on the forward strand.
TCTTATATCTTTCTGTTATCTGTTCCAGGATTGGGATTAATATCCGTAAAAATTCCGTCAGCTTTTCAAGCTCTTCCCTCACTCTGTCTTTTTCTTGAAATGATGTGTCCGGGTTTATATATCCATACCACGGATTCTTTTTGTAATCGTATCCAACACTTGGAACAAGATCTGCATATTGTTCCAAAAGCAGAACTGTCTCAGATAAGTATTCTTCACTTTTGTCTGTAATGTGCGGTATCACCCATTTCATATCCGGGGCGCCGGATATAACAGAATAGGATTCGTACATTTGATATAGGCTTTTTCCTAGTATCGGTCGTTGTTTATGTAACTCGTCCGCGTACTCGTCCAACTGTTTTCTGGCTTTTTCTTTAATAGCAATTTCCTTGTCGGCCTTTGCGGACACAGAACTTCTGGCAGTACGTAATGTATGGCAGATTTCGTCAATCACATTTTTCTTATTCGCTTTGTGGCTGTGCAGTTCCAGACAAAACTCCGACAACCCGGCCTGCTTTAGTTTATCATAAACAACATTCAGGGCAGCCAGCTTTTCTGAAACAAATAATACTTTTTTCCCATCCCCAAGGCACTCGGCAATAATATTGGTAATGGTCTGGCTCTTGCCCGTTCCCGGCGGTCCCTGCAGTACAAAGCTCTTTCCGGACTTTGCTGCTTCAATTGCCGCGATCTGACTGGAATCTGCATCAACAACACAATACAGATCCGTTAATGGATCCGTCGTCGGACTGTTCTCATCTCCTTTGTCATTTGCACCGCCCTCTTTTACCGACTCACCAAGAAGCCTCCGTACATTTTCGTTGCGAAGAATTATAGAAGCATTATCTTTCAGATCACGATACATATTGATCTTCAGGAAGGAGAATATGCCGAGTTTGCACTCCGGTGATACCGTCCATTGCAGTTTTTTTACCAGTTTACTGATTTTTTCGAGATAGTCATTCAGGCTTTCCTCGTCATAATTGGGCAGCTTGACGCCGTATTCGACATCCAGTTTGTACGCGAATGTAGGATTGACAATCACGTCATCCTCGGTAGATTTGATATAATAAGGATCCAGTACCGAATCATGGGCTAACTGAATTGGGACAAGCAGTATCGGAGCCCTGAGTTCTTCTCTGGATGATGCTTTTTCTTTCCAATGAACAAAACCAAACGCCATGTATGCGACATTTACACCCGTTTCCTCTATAAACGCCCGTGCTCTTTTATTAATATTTCTGACCGCCTTGATCGGACTTGCGGCGGAATGGTTGTAGAGCAAGAGCTGCGATTGCTTTTTTAGCTTAGCTGAATAACGGGCCAGATAAGCGTCTTTGTCGTTTTGAATATCCGATTCCTGAAATTGCGTCTGGCTGTCCGGGTTATCTTCTTTAGGATAATCCTGCTCCGTTAGCTTTGGATCGTATACTTCCAGAATGGTATTCCCCCGGTTCATCTTATCAAATAAAATAGCCGGTGACGGCAACAAAATTTCCGCCGTCGAGCTGCTTGTATCCCGAAAATTAATCAAATTATTCCGTTTTCCGGTATCCAACAGCAATTCTGCCCACTTATCCAGTTTAGCCTTTCCTCTCATCTCATGCGGCTCCTCCTGTCAGCATTATAAGCTATATCTGTGCATTTAATATACTACAACTATCTATGTTTTCTGCAAATTGAGATTGTACCCATATGTATGATAATTCCCTCCCATACCGGCTTTCAAGCATCCTTTCGCTTTTCTAACTGCGCCGCTCTACGTCAATTATATCTTTGTAGTCCCTGAGAACATCATTTATACATTGAAGAACTTTTCTGTTTTCTTCTATCGTCTGTTCCTCTGATGTCATGCAAATTATCAAACTAATATATGCAACCTTTGTGCTTCTTCCAAGATTTCCTCCTCAAGCATGAAACTAACCCGCATGAAATCTGCCCTTGTCTCCTTCATAAAATGTACCACCATCTCATAATAATCCATTACCTGATGCCGAGCCTCTCTTATGCCTCCGGTATTCCATATCCTGACGCCAATCATTTTGTCCATCGGGCTTTCCTCCCATTACTTTCTCATACCCAAGTGCTAGCTTACTCCATGAATAATCATAATCGTCGTCAAATACATCATCCTATTCTACTGGGTAATCCTCACCGAAACCATTTCTTTCAATAACAAGACTAGAGGAATCAGCGGCCCCCCCCTTACGAGCCTTCTCTATTATGTATGGGTTTTACACGGACAAGTCTCCATCGCTGATGTCGGAAATACAAAAACATATCCTTCCGTATAAAAATCTTTTCTAAACTTCGTACAACAATCATATGTTTGTTGCAATAACCCTTGGCCTCTTATAGCGCACGTCTCAAACTTGGCATCCATGCTCTCGTAATACTCTAATCGTAGGAGATTGTGCATTAGAGTATTTCTATCCTTCACCCAACGTTTTGTATCTTCCAATAGCCGAACAGGAAAATTGTTTGAAAAGCATGTACAAAAGCTGTCCTTGGCAAGCCGTTCTATACAATTTATCTTTGTTCGTAATGCAAGGTCGTTTGATGCCTTCTTGCACTTACCTCCACTATATTTACATTGGCTTTTGATTTTTTCAACCGTTCTGAAATATCGGTTTTCAAAACAAGAATATATTAACCATGTAGCTTCTATGAAACGCTTGCTTTTCATGGCATCGTCTATTTTTTCCATAAAAAAATTGTGCATATCAACTCGTTTTAATCGTTCTTCTTTTTGTTCCGTGCTTTTCATTTGGTTCACCCCTTATATCTGAACAAAGTTTCCACTGAATATGTCCATATATTCTATTTTACAAGTAAGGAAAATCACTTGGTGACGTTTGGCACACTCCTTGATAAGCTCACAGGACTGCGCCATACGTTCGGCATCCATGTCGGTGAAAGGATCATCAAAGACAATTACCCCGCCACCGTTGGGGAACAAGTGGTCGAGCACTGCCAGACGGAATGCAAGGGATACTGTGTCTTTAGTGCCTTCGGAGAGTTTGCCATAATCAAGCAGTCTGTTTTCACTGTAGATATTTATATTCAGCTTGTCCGCTTCAGGGAACTCAGAAGAGACCTTCCCATCGGTAATCACTGCAAGATAGCGGGCAAAATGATCTGCGATATCCTGCATGGGATTGGCGTGGATACTCTCTTTTTGCTCCTTGAAAACTTCTTCGATATGCAGCCAATGGGCAAGCAAAGTTTTTTGCTCTTCAAAAACCTGCTCAGCCTGTTCCACATTCTCAGTCGGGTCACCGATAATTTTCTCTTGATAGCTTTCCAGTTTACTTGCAGCGGCAGTTTTAGCGGTAAGCGCTGTTTCGCGAAGGCTCCGTTTGGATTCCCAATTGCTCTGAAGCATCTCCAGATAATCATCCGGATCAGAAATACTCAAATATTCCGTAGGAATATCGTCGGTCGCAGGTACCGCTTTCCTCTCTTCTTTGAGTTCCTCTTCCACTTCAAGTTTCCTGGCCTTCAATTTATCAATGCTACCATATTCTTTCTCGTAATCGTCAATTTTTGTCTCTTTCCTAGTTATAAATTTTTCAATGTCTTCGCTTTCGCAAACGGCAATGATATCGCCCTTAATATCTTCTTCTGAACGGACAAAATCCACGATCGCGCTTGCTACCGACTCCAACTCCTCAAATGTTGTTTCCTTCAGCAATTTGGAAAGACGCTCTTTGACGTCATCAATTCTTTTCTTTGTATTGGTAATACATTCTTTAAGGCTTTCAAGATCGTCTAAAGATTCAACCTCGTATTTTGTAAATATATCGGCGATAATATCTTTCCGTTCGGCAATCTGACTTTCAATCCCTGTCACATCTACATCCGCAGGAGATAGCTGCATCTCCATAACTCCCGGAACAGTAATCTTCACAGCTTCAGTGATAGACGCAATACTACCAGACAATTCAACAGGCTCACCAGTGCGCAGCGAGATGATTTCTATACGATTGTCATTCAGCATTTGAACCGCTGCGCTCAGGTTCATACCACAAAGTTTATTCTCGAGAGAAGCAACATCGCTCTGCGCCTTCTTTACCTGCTTAATGTCTGTATCACTCGGACACAGACGGTCCGCGATTCCCGTATCAATTGTAGCTAATTCATCTTTGGTCTTCTTTGCGGCTTCATATTGGTCGAGCAACTTCCGATTATTCTTTTCATCCCGCAGTTTCTTCGCTTTTTCTAAGTCCTTAAGCAGTTTAGGCCATTTGGATAAGATCTCGTCAATTTTTTTAAGCTCACCATTGTGATGGGTAATGTTCTTTTCCTGTTCTTTTCGAATATCAAGGCGGTTGGCGTAAGTGTTAAACTTGCTGTATGCTTCTTCCGCATTATGTGCATCCGCATCACGCTCGGTATACTCCTGTGCGGCGCGGTCTGCCTCCCTCTTCAAACGGGATATCTCATCAAGAATACCTTTGGCATCCTCTAATGCGTAATATGCATTCGAAATCTCGCCAAGGCCATTTTTCCGGCGGCCGCCATCTGATTTACGGGCGGGAGTCCCGTGGTCAATATCCCAATATTTCCCGGCGATTTTATCTATCTCTGCGGCAATTGCCTGTTCAATTGCGTCTACAGAAAGGCCATCGCTTTCCACAAAGGCTTGAGACACTACATCAACGATCTCCTGCTTGGCATCTGTCTTTTTGGAAGCATCCAAAATGGTCTGCAATGAAATTTCGGTATTCCGTTGAGAAGAAAAGAGCATATCGGAATACACGCCTTCGCCATAAAGGAGAAGTTCTTTCAAAATCTCATCAATTCGTTTTTGATCACGGAATACTCCATCGGGCGTTGAAAGGGTACAGCAGAACCCAGCACCCCATACTTTCGAAATTGAGCAACTTCCTTTTTCGGTCTCAAAGGTAATCTCGCCATCGGCAGAGTCACTGGTTTTGCTGCTGTCCTTATTTGCTCCCGGTAAATACAGTTCAAAAAATGTCTTATCACTCCTGCGGTCCAACTTAGCCTTTTGAAATAGTGTTCGGGAAAGCAGATTAACCAGTGTGCTTTTACCGCTTTCATTTTTTCCGTAAATCACATTGATACCATCAGCAAGGGAAATGTTGCGGTCGCGAACACCGGCAAAATGTTTACAGGATATATTTTTAATTCTCATTTTATTTGCCCTCCTTCAAAGATTTCAGAAGCTCGTAGGTAAGCTGCGCTTCTTTCGGTTCATCCAACAGAGCAGTGAGCAACCCTGCGGAGAAAGAGGTCTCCGGGAACTCCGATTCGATCAATTCTTTGGAAATCAGTCTGCTGAGTTCATAATCATTATATGTGCCCTCTATGAAGCGGGAAAGGACATTCTCAAGAATATGGAACCTATCCTCATATTCCTCATCTGTGACCGCTCCTGTCAAGTTAATATTCACAACACTATTGTCACCAATGTTGCCAAGTTCCCGGGTAAGAATGCTTTCCATCTCACCCGCGGTAAGGTTAATCGTTTTGCGATAAAAGCGCAGATTCCCTGATATATACTTCTTTGCACGGATATTTTTGTCATCACCGATCTCGACAATGAAACAAAGACCTTCTGTATTGCAGGAAACATCGGTTTGTACATGAGTGCCGGCGTTAAGGATTTTTTCACAGGAAGCAAAGGCATCAGTCAGATTGTGCGGAAACGGCACATGCGTATGCCCGATCAACCAAACATCTACCGGGATACTCTCAAACTCAGAGCGGGTCATCAGAAAATATTGTCCCTCTTTGTCGATGGTCTCGCCCTCAACTGCACCATGGGCAATGCCGATATGATATGCATCATCATTTTTTATTTCTATGTCTTTAATCCACGCCAAATTATTTTGCCCTGGAGCAGAGTGCAACGAAGTACAAAGCGCCGGATAAAGCACAACCTTTTCGCCGCCCAAGGTAAGTTCATACGGATGATACTCCGTCAGCAGCATGATATTGTCATAAGACGCCATTACATCTTTAAAATACTGCCAAACTTTTACATCCCTGTCATAATAGTCGTGATTGCCGGGAAGAACGGCCACAGTTCCCCTGAAGATGGACAGTTTGTCCAGAAGAGTTTTAATTTCTCCCTTGGACACTCCGTAAGTATTTTCAAACAAATCACCCGTAATTACAAAAAGAGTACATTCCTCATCATTGGCGGCCTGTACCATCCCATCAAAAGCTGCTATTCTGCTCTGCGCAAGAACTGCCGCTTGCTCGTGGCCGGCATATTTTAGACCAATATGGTTGTCTCCAGTTACAAAGATTCTAATCATACCGCGCTGCCTCCTTTGTTCTGATTGATAATTATCATCACCGATTGTTAAAATGTGTACTTTTTTAGTTTCTGGCAAAGCTATCGCCTGTATTATCACCGCCCGCCACCCCTTTTGTATTTTCCCTCTTTTTGCCATTTTCCGTCTTTCCAGACTTCCATAACAATTGGTGCCATTCCATTCTCGACAACGTAATCAAACACTCCACCCACAAGTGTCAAAATCCCGGCATCCATGTCAACTTCACCTTCTTCCTTTATGCCATCAAACTCATCCTCATTGCAGAATCTCCTGATAAACGCCAACTCGGGCAAAACGGAAATCCCTAATTCCTTAGCCTTCTCCATTTCCGAAGAATCAGAATGAATATCGCTGCAGATTAGGTAGGCCGTGTTCTCAGAAACCCTGTCTGAGACTTTTCCCCTCATTTTTTTAATAGTTTCAGCCAATTGCTCCCGATTTTCAAAGAATTTCAGCTCGCCGGTTACAACAAACTCCAACCCTTTACAGGCCTCCGTCCTAACATCAAATTCATTGTTGTATTGGACACCCATACGCTTACCATCATGGACTTCGGTATAACTGGCGTGAACAATGGCATGCGCAAGGCCCTCACTACCCTGAATATGCTCAACAACCGCTTCTTCAATATTCTCATCAAACCGATCGACTTTTGCAGACAGATCTTTCATCTCCTCATCAAAATGAATACCTGCTTCATCAAGCAATACAATCAATTCCTTCGAGAAGTCGGAATATTCGTCCTCCCACATGCCCGATTCCCAAACAAGCAGGGCGACGATCCACGCAGAAATAGATGGGCAATCTTTGAGAAACGGAATATTCCAGTTATCTGGGTCACCGAATCTTGCGCTTGCTCCCGATGGCAGGACGACACGCATACGATCCGAAAATTCACCTGGCTTCGTGTTTTCAAATCGCATACCCAGGTTTGAGAGATAGTCATAAAAGACCTTGTTTTTGATGTTGAACGTTAGATAACTGGAATCACTGGAATTGGTAACAAAATCTGTTCTGAATTTCATTGGTTTTTCTCCTCTTTTCTTTCAAAACCATGGATTGCCCGGTCTGTCGTCCCGGGACTTCATCGCAAAATAAGGCTTTCTTAATCTGGTGCAGCCTTCAAAAACTCCCATCCCAATGCTTGTCACTCCTTCCGGAATCTTTGCGCTCTTTAGACCTTCGCAGCGTGCAAAGGCAAAATGTCCAACGCCTGTCACTCCTTCCGGAATCTCTATACTTGTTAAACCGCTGCAGTCAGAAAATGCATGATGTCCAATACTTGTCACTCCTGCTGGTATTTTCACGTTCGTGAGGCTTCTGCAGCCGGAAAAGGCACGCGCCCCAATATTTGTCACTCCTTCCGGAATCTCCATGTTCGTTAGACCGTTGCAGTCCCTAAAAGCAGAATCCCCAATACTGGTTACTCCTTCTGGAATCTTCACATTTGTAAGGCTGCTGCAGGCTTCAAAAACTCCCAATCCAATGCTTGTCACTCCTTTTGGAATTTCCACACTCGTGAGGTTGTCGCAATACCAAAAGGCATAATCCCCGATATGTATCACTCCTTTCGGAATCTTCACGCCTGTGAGCCTCCGGCAAAACTGAAAGGCCTTTTTCTTAATCCTTTTCACCCCTGCAGGAATCTCCACGTCTCCGCCAGGGCCATTATATTTTTCCAAAACAGCGTTAACAATCTGAAAATCACTCATCGTCTTTCTCTCCTTTATCCTTTATGTCATCAAACCGATTAACTTTTTTATCTTTGTCGCAGAAAACTATTTCAGGGAAGAGAGAACATCCGCCCTTGCACAATTCCTGATGTCTGCATCCGGGACAAGCCGTTTTAAGCCTTTTCCTGAACCGATCAAAAACAGTACCGTTCCATCCTTCTTCAATGGTAAGGGGATTTAACTTAACTGCATACTGTTTTTTTTGATCGAAACTGCACGGCAGCATAGTCAGATCAGAATCAATATAACAACTAAACCGTGCCCCCTCGCACGTATCTAATGACTGAGGCAGGATATGTTTACAAAACCTGATTACGCCAGGGACGCTGCAGCTATCCAGGCCGACTTTGAAAGGATGCAGATTGTCAACTTCATGGAAAAACTGTTCCACTCTCGGATCTTTTACGTCCAACACGTTCTCACATGTCCCTTGTCCTGCCGGTTTATGAAGCAGAAAAATAACAGCATTGATACCTTGCGGAAAATCGTTTGCTTTTAATCTCCTGATGGCTTCGTCTATTGTATTATTTCCAAGCACATAATGTACGTTTGTTTTAACTTTCGCCGCAATTAACGTCTTTATTGCATTTATTGTATAGTCACTGCGATACCAGCTGACAGCTATGGCGCCACAGTATTTTTTACAGATATCTGCTATTTCCGTATTCATCCCGTACCCTGACGTTGTGAAATTAGGAACAATATCATTTTCTTTGCAGATCTGAAGAATTTGCTCAAAGTCCTCATGCTGATCCGGATCTCCCCGGCCGCCCAACGCAAATTGATTACTTTTGTGGCGACACTGTTTCGCAATCCATGAAAAATCCTCCAGCCTCATATTGGGTTTTTCTACCATTAAACCGCTTTGATAACAGCCAATCCCTGCCTTGGCGCATAATCCTGTTTTCCCGTGAATGCAATGCCCCATTATGCCAACGTCAATAAGATTCGGGAAGGAGCCCATAAATGGATCTCTCCCGGTATCCTTGCCATTTTTATCAAGAATCCCTGTTCTTAGGTAGGCTCCTGTATCTGTGTCAAAAAATGACATAAACTTGTATTTTTGATCGATTAGTCTATACTTCATCTGTTAAATCTCTTTCTGGTCAATTCTGTTTGTCAATCACTTCAATAATGTCTCCCTGCCCCCTTAGCCAAATGTCAACGCCATCTCCGTAAACCTCGGCCTTTATCGTCCAGCCGGTTTCATCATGTTCTATAATCTCCGCCGTCGGGAAACGGTCCAGTACGGATTCAATGCTAAGGCCTCTGTATTTGAATTTGATCGTCCTTAATTCGCCGCCAAACATGAATTGAATCCTCTTTCGAAATTCTCCCTCCTGGAAACGGTCTGCATATGGCACATGGAAATGCTCGTCCAGAATTTCATACTCCGCGATGCGATCTATCCTGTAGATCGTTGGAAATGACCGCTTGGGAACATCCGGCATCTCTTCGCTGACGGAGATATACGCGCAAAGGTAAAAGTAGTACTCCGAAAACATGATTCCGACCGGCTGGATCAGCCGCTTCACCTTATCCGGTTCTTTTAATTTCTGATAACGGATACGCATCAGCCGATGCTCATATACCGCACTGCCGATATCCCACATGTCATCCACAAACTTCTTTCCATGATGCGGTTCCAGATAATGAAACTTTTCATTGCTGATCAAATCCTGTACCTGCTTATAATTTTTATAAGGCACACAGCACTGCAGAAGCTTGTCAATGATCGGATACATTTCCTCTTTGGTAAGTGAACGGCTTTCAAGAAGAATCTTACACACCGTCAGAATTTCACTGTTTGTCAGAGCCTTCCTGCTGTTCTGAACCAGAACATAACCCTTTTTCGTTCGATCATAGATCAATTCCCGATCCGTTTCCGGATCATTTGCAAAATACGCCCGGATGTCATCGATGTCCCTCTGTATGGACTTTTCATTGACCCCGTATCGGACAGCCTCGTCTGCTTTAACCAGAATTTCTCCATTTACGACTCGATTATACAGGCTGATGATTCTTTCAACCTTTTTATCCATTCATCACCATCCTCTCTATCACTGCGATTACCTCTATACCATATACATTTTAGCAAATAAGCATGGACAGAATCTGTCTATCCTTTGATTTACATTTTTCAATGGTTTCTTTCACTGTTGCATATTCTTCATCTACCTTAGCGATAAAACCATCAAAATGCCTAAAATAGCACATTCCCATTATACACGCTTAGGCAAAAAATAACAATAATACATAATATATATGCATTAAGCAGTACTTTCTGGTAAGCAAAGCAAAAGCAAATACCTATTTATGAAAATCCGCAATTGGTGTAAAATTGGTGTAGTAAGCCTAAAAAACGGGGAAATTGAAAAACTACAAACACTGTGAAGTCCGCGAGTTCTGGACTTCACAAATTTTTCACAAAATAATTAGCACTCACCTCTTGTTAATGTTAATCGGTCTTTCTCTTATACTGTCAAATGCCGCAGAGCCGGATTTCCGGGACTTCTGCGGCATTGCTATTTTTGTCTGGTTGTGTCTGGGAGCATCAATCGGTGCAGAATTGGTGTAAAAATTGGTGTAGTAAATAGTTTTTGTTAGCAAACCATATAAGCAGAGAGTCTAAGCAGAAGACGCAACTTGAATCAATGCCGCAGGGTTTTACAAGCAGGTTTCTGCGGCATTTATCGTATGAACAGTCCAGGAAAATGTCTGCACCCCTAGTTCAAATACAAATGCAGGCAAGATCCACAAAAGACTTTGCTTGCATTATACTATATCCTACTTTACCGTAACTTTACATTTGACTTTCTTTTTGCCGACTGTAACCGTAATTGTTGCCTTTCCCTTTTTTTTCGCTGTAATCTTTCCTTTACTCGATACAGTTGCTACTTTTTTGTTAGATGATGAATATTTAATTTTATGAACACATGTAATTGGCTTAACCGTAGTTTTTAATGTAAATGATTTTCCTTTCTTTAAAGATACAGAGGACTTATTAAGTATGACTTTCGTGCACGCTACTGCACCTTTTTGCACTTTTATAGTTATTTTTTTTGACAAGCCACTTTTCAGTGTTACCGTGATTGTCGCTTTTCCTGTCTTTGATTGTGCGGTAATCTTTCCTTTGTTATTTACTTTAACAATTTTTGTATTGTTTGATTTCCAGGATTTTACTGCATCTCCTTTAGCCAACTCTGTCACTTTTATCTTTGAGGTGGATTGCTTTACTTTAAGCTGAATTGATGAAGCAGTAAGCTTTATAGTTGGTTTCAACTTAGAAATAACTTTTATATCAGATTCCCCACATATTGAGCAAATTCTTTTCTGCTTTCCCTCCACTAAAACAGTAGCCATTCTGGCAGTTTCCCATAAACCATATTTATGCCCTGTTGCTGGAATGGATTTACTGGAATTCGGTTTTATATTATTACAAATTATACACTTTTCGCAGGACTGACCATTTGTAATACAAGTGGCTGCTTTAATAATAACTGTTTTATATACATGTCCTGTACAGGGTGCCTCCTCAAAATTGATGCCATGATTATGTGCATAAATTTCAGCACAAGACTCTTTTCTTCCAATAATTGTAAGGCTTTCGCTACATCCCGTGAACACACCAGTTCCATTATAACTAAATCCCATTTCAGTTACACTTGCTGGTATACTGATACTCACCAGTCCAGTACAATCTCTAAACGCATAGCCGCCGATACTTACTATGCCTTCTGGCAAATTAACATTCGTCAAGCTCATACAACTATCAAATGCTCCATCTTCTATACTTATTACCCCTTTTGGAAAACTGACATTTTCTAAATTACTACACTTTGAAAACACGTAACTTGCTATCACTTCTACTCCTTGTGGGATAATGATTTTTTTTAAACTATTGCAATTTTCAAATGCTGCTGATCCTATAAGTGTTATTCCTTCTGGTAAATTAATACTTGTTAAGCTACTGCAATTCAAAAATGCCTCATTTCCTATTTTTATCAGTCCTTGCGAAATTCCAATGCTAATTAAATTACTGCAATCTGCGAACGTTCCTTTCTCTATACTTATTACTCCTTTTGGCAAATCAATATTCTCCAAATTGCCACATCCCTGAAATGCATATTCCCCTATATTGGTTAGTTCTTCCGATAGAACAACATCTATTAAGCTTGTACAACCATTAAACGCATATCCTTCTATGCTCTTCACTGTATGAGGTATATTAATGGTTATCAAACTTCTACATCCCTGAAATGTATATTCTCCTATATTGGTTATATCTTCCGCCAGAGTAATACTCTCAAAATTTTCCACATCAAACGCTCTTCGCCATTGTCCTATTACTGCTTTAGACAAATTAATTTTCTTTATATTGCTACATTCCCTAAAAGCATATTCTCCTACACTCGCTACTCCCTGCGGCAGATAAATACTCGTCAAGCTGTTGCAGTCATAAAATGCATAATCACCTATATTCTGTAAGCTTTCTGGCAGTGTAATGCTTTTTAACTTATTGCACTTATAAAACGCGTCACGCCCTATGCTGGTCAATCCTTCAGGTAAGTTGATGTTCGTCAAGTTACTACATGAATAAAATGCGAATGCCTTCACGCTCATCAATCCCTCTGGCAATGTAACACTCTCTAAACTGCTACATTCTTGAAAAGCACCTGCTTCTATGCTCGTCAATCCATTAGGCAAAACAACATCCTTTAAACTTCTGCAATACCAAAATGCAGACTCTCCAATATAGGTTAAACTTTCTGGGAAATTGATACTTTCTAGACCGTAACAATGCCAGAATGCTTCTTGCTCTATTCGTGTTATACTTTCTGGCAATATAACATCTTTTAAATCACTACACATATAAAACGCCTTCTCTCCAATATGCGTCAACCCTTCTGGCAAGCTAATATTTTTTAAATTATTGCATCCATAAAACGCCTCATCCCCCAATCCTGTTATCCCTTCACAGATAATTACATCCTTTACTTTGTCTGAATAGTTATGTGTGATAGGATTCCACCGACCATAGCTATAGTCATCATCATATATTTCTCCCTTTCCATAAACAAACAACGTTCCATCATCATATAATGTATATTTAACATTAGTTCCGCAACTTCCACTTGATTCAGAAGACGGAACTGTACTACTATTAACCGTCACAGTCTGTGTTGCGGTGTATCCTCCATCTTCCGTTTTAGCCGTTATTGTTACTACCCCTTCTCCCAAAACTGTTCCAAAACCTCCATTTTCAGGAACAGATAGAATCGATGGATTAGAACTGGTATAGGTTATATTTTTGTTTGTTGCATTCGATGGTTCTATATTAGCATATGCTAAAAATATGCTATTTTTATTTATAAGTGTTACCTGCGGATTTGAAAAACATACTCCTGTAACAGGTATGTTTGCATCATATGATATTTTTTCCCAGTCAATATCCTTATATAAATGCTGGTATATATTCGAATATTTATCTATCAACTGTAAAATGTTTTTTCTGTTTGATGTCTGAGTTTCGCTACGATCTATCATTTCTTTAGCTGTTGAAATATTCTCACGATAAAATATCATATTAACAAAGTTAGAAATTACTCCGCTATCAAGATATCCATTCAGCCAGGTTTTTGCAAAATCATTTCCATACATCTGGAATTGTATATATGCCTGGAAGCACGCAAAAAAAGTCTGCGCGTTTACAGATGATTTATCACTCATAAAATTGGATGTCGCACTCATCATTCCCTGTTTCAAATAGCAATCTGTTGTATAAAGCAATGCCAACTTTAAATTATTTGATGCGGCATTTGTACTATCGAAACATACATTTAAACCAGATACTCCCAATTCTATAGATTTTAATATTGGATTTGCATCACAAAGTTTACCCCATGCGTAATCACATCCTTGTTCCCAAAGATAGTCTAAAGATTTTCCTTGAACATATTGTAGAGTAGATCCTTCGATGATACTAATTAATTCGTCTGCCGCTTTTATAAAATCCGAATTTGGATAACTTGAGGAAGCACATGCATTTCTTGCCGCTCTCAACAGATAAACTCGCTCATCTCGTACCTGCTGAAGAGCCATATATTCTGAAAATACATTTATTAAATCCTTCACACTGTCAACACCATCTTGTAGCTCTGAAATAGCCGTTCCCATTTGGTCTAACACGTTTGTTTTTTTAAATAGACTGATCACCTCTTCCGGTGTCATATTGTTTATGTAATCCAGTGTATTATCAGATAATTCATTTGCAATAGTTTTATATAATTTCATACTAAATTTAATTTCGTTATTCATCAATTCATTTTTAACCGCTTTGTAGCCTGAATCATATTTCAAATATTCCATAAGAATAACTTCATAAATATATTTCTGTTCATTTGCAAACTGATTACGATATTCACTGTTAAAATACACACTCCACGCTGTAGACATGGATACTAATGGCACATCGTCAAGCAGATAACCGCCTAATTCCATATATACGGGTTCTGAGAAGCTTTGAAATGTTGTGTATAGCCCATTTCCACTGTTTTCATACCCATAAAGCATAGTGTTTGCTAGCCAGATATCATAATCCGGTGCTTCAATAACTGTTGTACTATCTATCTGCGTTGACATTGTGGCATAATCATACAATACCTTTGATAAAGTGAACGGTTTGTTTTCATCTCCGTCTATAACACCATTTATTGTCATATCTTCCAGATGAAGTATTCCTGAAAGCAAGGGGAAGATAGGTCTATTTGGATTATTCAGCATATCAGTTCCCTCAAACACAATTCTTCCCGACACAAATTCTACTGTTCCTTCAAAATAGTATTCTTCGCCATTTTCAGAAGTGATGGTTGCCGTTCCACTCAATTTTCCGTCCTCAGTGCATTCTTCAATGACCAAACGAATTGATTCTTGAACGAGAATTCCATTTATACTTTCAATATAATTTCCTTCCCATAATCCAAGCACATCATATGCAGTCATAGATATTTCAGAAGATAATTCTACATCAGACAGGTCTAACTCCAACCCATCTTCCCCAATGATAATCTCTGCTAATTCCGGATCAAAATTTCCTGTTATACCAGTATTTTTTTCTCCCATTTCTTCTGATTCTACTTCCTTAGGATTATCGTCTATATCCTCAAGCAATTCCGAGTCAAAGTTTTCCGTTGAATCAGTATCTATTTCTTCTGATTCCATTTCCTTGGAATTATCGCCTATATCCTCAAGCAATTCCGAGTCGAAGTCTTCTGTTGAATTAGTATCTATTTCTTCTATTTTTTCTGATTCTATCTCCTTAGAATTATCGTCTATCTCTCCAATGACAATTTTTTCTATAAGATCGTCGTCAGAATTTCCTGCTATTTGCGTATCAATAAAATCGTCAGAGTTTTCTAAAACATTATCACTTTCTATGATATTATCTAAATTTGCCATTGCTGTATCCCCTAATGCATATACTGTTTGATTCAGTGTTGCAGACAAAACAAATGCCAATATCATGCTCACAACTTTCTTTATCTGTCTGTTCATATTGTAACCTCCTCGTACACTTTTTTAATACTTATAAATATTATTATAATATACAGCAGCGGTAAAAGCAAGCGAGAGGTGAGATGCAAAATAGTAAAATAGTAGCTGGTATATTCCTATAATTCGATACATAGGCCATAAATAATTACATAAACACGATCTCCTGCAGCACGATTTCTTCCGCCGCATTGCGGATATTGTTGAGCCTCTGTACCCACAACATCTGATCTTCGGATTTTAGCTGTTCTGTCACGCCCTGCTTTTCTGTCATCTGGCCTACCAGCAGTGTCATTCTTTTTTCGGCCTCATCGCTGATCTGGTTCAGATGGGGGATCAGTTTTCCCGCCAGCAGGTAGGAGCTGTATAAGCCTTTCTTATGGTTTTTGAGATAGCTTTTACGGAGCATACCATATTTCCCGTAACGGGGCTGATCTTCCTCATTTATTTCCAGATCCGGATAATATAGTCCGTTCTCCGACAAAGTGTACCCCATCCCGTTTCCTCCAATCAAATGTTCTCTCATGTCCCTGTTTCCTCCTTAGAGTTTATAGATTTCATCAAGTTCCTTTTCCAGCTTACTGATCCGGAAATGTTGGTAGCAGATGAGCCCCGGCAGCCCGGCTGAAATAATAAATGACAGCAGCAGGATTTTGAGCATGTCCCACCGTGTCCCTATGCCGCTTGACGCAAAGCCGCACACCAGATTTACAAATAAGATATAGAAGAATCCGCCAAAGAATCCTATGTACCCAGCAGCAGATAACAGCTTTCGAAGCATTTTCTGCATAACCAACCACCTCCCCTGCAATAACTATTCTAGCGAATTTCTCGCTAAATATCAATAGCGAATATTCCGCTAAGTTATGATAGGTCTCAAGAGGTGGTGACCATGTACCGTAGAATCCGGGATTTAAGGGAAGATGCAGACCTGACACAGAAGCAAATGGGTGAAATCCTAAACTGCAGCCAGAGGATTTACAGCAATTATGAACGCGGTGACGTGGATATCCCAACGCA
>CANQVH010000025.1 GCA_947627245.1 uncultured Lachnospiraceae bacterium
AATAGAACAGTTCGATTGCGGAACGTATTTTCGGTGGGGAAGAGAAAATACTGAACGGATGCGATTTAAAAAGAAAAGTGAAAATGTGACGCTGTCCGATATGGACATCCAGTGGCATCCCGGCTTTTATGCGGCGGTTGAACTGGAACTGGCCGAGGATCGGGAAACGCTTGAATTTCAGCGGGAATACAATCTGAGCAGGAAGCCCCTGCAGATCGATCTTCTGGTGATTAAAAAGCCGGGAACTGCACACATAAGGAATGAGATCGGCCGTATTTTCAGGCAATACAATGTTATAGAATACAAGTCGCCGGGCGACGGGCTTTCGATAGACGATTTCTTTAAAACGATCGGCTATGCTTGCATTTATAAAGGGCTCGGGGAAACCACCGACCGGATCCCCATCGGTCAAGTGACTGTGTCTCTCTTCCGGGAGAATTATCCGAGGGAACTGTTCCACGGTCTGGAAGAATGCAATTTCAGAATCAAAAAAGAATGCAGCGGTATATATTACGTGGAAGGTCTCTTTATTCCTGTTCAGATTGTTGTGACGAAGGAACTAGAAGGCTGTGAGCACCGGGGCCTGAGGATACTCTCCAAGAATGCGCTGGCGGCGGATATCCGTGGGTTTATCGAAGACTCGTCAAAATATACCAGACAGGGAGACCGCGAAAATGTGGATGCTGTTTTGCAGGTAAGTGTATCAGCAAACAATGAACTATATAACGAGATAAGAAGGAGGTCATCAGATATGTGTGAAGCATTAAGGCTACTAATGCAGGATGAAATAGAGGCAGAATTGCAAAAAGGCTTGAAACAGGGCATAGAGCAGGGCATAGAACAAGGTATGAAGCAAGGCATGGAACAAGGTATGAAGCAAGGTATAGAACAAGGCATGAAACAAGGCATGAAACAAGGCATGAAACAAGGCATGGAACAGGGTATAGAGAAAGGAAGACAGCAACAGGCGAGAGAGACTGCCTATGAGCTTTATGACATGGGACTGTCCGTGGATAAGATCGCAAAGGCAATCAAGGCCAGCATAGAAACAGTGCAGGAATGGTTTGCCGAACAGGTTGCCTTGATGTAATAAGATAAGATACGCGCAAAGCCGTCTTTTCGGCCGAAACAAACATTGCGCCACTCAAGGTTATGGCGATCAGAAGACTGTAGCCGTAGTGGTTTATATTTTGGTAAATCCCGATAACAGTCGTAGGCGCAAGATTAGCGGTGAATGATGCTAATCGGGAAAAGCCGTATTCTGCCGCGATGACATGCGTCAAAGTTAAAGCGGCGATAAAGAATGAAATAATCAAAAAAGCATTTATCAGCCGCTTTTTCGCTGTTTCGCTGTCTATGAGCGACGATAGGAAGTAGTAAATCGTGGGATAAATAAGAAAACTGCCCAAAGTCTCCTTGCGATAGGAATCTCCGAACAAAACCTCATCGGTTATACCGTTGCGCAAGGTTGAAAGAAGCATGAAAGCGATCATTGCAAGAAAACAGATTACGGTAAAATTTTTGAAGGCCAGCGTTATATGTCTGTTGTCGCTGTAACGAAGTTTAAGAAAATAGGCCGCTATTGCAACCAACCCGATGATCGTCGCGTCACAGTTTACCCAGATTATGTCGCTTTGATAGGTGTTATGAAAAAACAGGCATTTGAAGAATTCCACTACCATGCCGATCATAAAGATTATCGCAGGAAAGGAAAGCAAAAAAGTCACTGCGCCTACAGGAATGTTTTCCGCGATTGCCTGCGGGCTGTCCGCCTTTAGGAATTTCCTTATCTTTTCCTTTGCATTTCCCATTTTTCTGTTCTCCCCGTATCGATCGTTTCAAACTCGTCAATATCATACCATGCAGACGGGACTTTTTCAATGTCAAATGAGCAGGCTCGCATAAATACGAAAAAAATGGAAACAGGTATTGAAACAAAATAGGTTAAATGATAGAATTGCATTACCAAAAACTGTGCAATACACAAAAATGAGGAGCGTTATTATGCAGATTAAAAGGGATTTGTATCTCGAGCAGCTAAAGATTCGAAAAGATAACGGAATGATCAAAGTAATCACGGGAATTCGACGCTGCGGCAAATCATTCCTGCTGTTCGTATTATATAAAAATTATCTTCTGGAAAATGGGGTTGACCGGGATCATATCATCGAAATAGCGCTGGACGGCATCGAGAATGAGGAATTAAGGGAGCCGAAAAAATGCTACCGGTATATCCTGAATACAATGAAAGACGACGGGAAATACTATCTGTTTCTGGACGAAGTGCAGTTTATGCCTCGTTTTGAGGAGGTGTTGAACAGTCTTCTGCGCATGAACAACCTCGACGTATATGTGACAGGCAGTAATTCCCGATTCCTGTCAAGCGATATCGTAACGGAATTCCGCGGCAGAGGCGACGAAGTGCGGATCTATCCTCTGTCATTTGCAGAATTTTATTCTGTTTTTCAGGACGATTACGACGATGCATGGGAGGAGTACCTGCGATACGGCGGTCTTCCGCAGGTTGTCTTGTTTGCAACGGAACGTCAGAAAACGGAATATCTGAAGAATATATTTGCAAATGTTTACCTTAGAGATGTTGTGGAGCGGAACAAAATTCAGAATGTTGATGAGATCGGAACGCTGGTAGACATCCTCGCCTCAGCAATAGGTTCCCTCACGAACCCGACCAAAATATCCCATACCTTTGCGAGCGAACGGGGAAATAGCTACAGCAATAAGACGATTTCCAACCACATCGATTATCTGACAGAAGCATTTTTGATTTCAAAAGCAAATCGATATGACATTAAAGGCAGAAAATATGTCGGCGCAAATTTGAAATATTACTTCACAGATATAGGATTGCGGAATGCACGATTAAATTTCAGGCAACAGGAATCTACCCACATTATGGAAAATGTTGTTTACAATGAATTGATTATACGAGGATACAACGTAGATGTTGGTATTGTGGATGTATACGAAAAAAACAATACAGGAAAAAGAACCCGCAAGCAGTTGGAGGTTGATTTCGTGGCGAACCAAGGAAGCCAGCGATATTATATTCAGGTGGCTTATGACCTTTCTTCAGAGGGCAAGCAAAAGCAGGAATTTCGTTCGTTGAGAAACATTCCGGATTCATTCAAAAAAATCGTCATTGTAAACGGGACGTCAAAGCCGTGGCGAAACGAAGAAGGATTCATCATCATGGGCATGAAGTACTTTCTCCTGAATGCGGACAGTCTGGAATTTTAAGAATCTGAGCAGTTCAATGCCACAGCCTTGGCTATAATTCATTATACTGCGCGTGTTAGCAGGGGTTATCGTGCCAAGACAGACTGTTCGGTGAACCATCCCTGTACTGTTTCTATGCTGGCTTTGATTGCCCTTGCGATCTTATCCACGGACAGTCCCATGTCATAAAGCTCATAGGCAGTCTCTCTCGCCTGTTGCAGTCTTCCTTTCTCTATACCCTGTTCCATGCCTTGTTTCATACCTTGCTCTATGCCCTGTTTCAAGCCTTTTTGCAACTCTGCCTCTATTTCATCCTGCATTAATAGCCTTAATGCCTCACACATATCTGATGACCTCCTTCTTATCTCGTTATACAGTTCATTGTTTGCTGATACACTTACCTGCAAAACAGCATCCACATTTTCGCGGTCTCCCTGTCTGGTATATTTTGACGAGTCTTCGATAAACCCGCGGATATCCGCCGCCAGCGCGTTCTTGGAGAGTATTCTCAGGCTCCGGTGTCCACAGCCTTCCAGTTCCTTCGTCACGACAATCTGAACAGGAATAAAGAGACCTTCCACGTAATATATACCTCTGCATTCTTTTCTGATTCTGAAATTGCATTCTTCCAAACCGTGGAACAGCTCCCTCGGATAATTCTCCCGGAAGAGAGACACAGTCACTTGACTGATGGGAATCCGGTTGGTGGTTTCCCCGAGCCCTTTATAAATACAGGCATAGCCGATCGTTTTGAAGAAATCGTCTATCGAAAGCCCGTCACCCGGCGACTTGTATTCTATGACATTGTATTGCCTGAAAATGCGGCCGATCTCATTCCTTATGTGTGCAGTGCCCGGCTTTTTAATCACCAGAAGATCAATCTGCAGGGGCTTCCTGCTCAGATTGTATTCCCGCCGAAACTCAAGCGTTTCCCGGTCTTCGGCCAGTTCCAGTTCAACCGCCGCGTAAAAGCCGGGATGCCACTGGATGTCCATGTCGGACAGCGTCACATTTTCGTTTTTCTTTTTAAATCGCATCCGTTCAGTATTTTCTCTTCCCCACCGAAAATACGTTCCGCAATCGAACTGTTCTATTCACATTATATAAAATAGCACGATAGTTTTCAAGCAAAATAATATTAAAATTTCATAAAGGATCAGATGAGCCATCCAAGATGTATGCCGGATAAATCTGGTTGAGTTGATCGTAGTATTGGTTATCTTGGCAATTCTGGCGGCGATCCTTGTACCGGCGCTGTTGGGGTGGATTGACAAGGCGAAAGAGAAACAGCTTGTGCTTAATGCAAGAAGCGCATATATGGCAGCACAGACGCTGGCATCGGAAGAATACGGTAAAGCAGCGCCAAATAGAGACGCTAATGTAACAAAGGCGAAAGTATATGAGCTGGCTGATTTGGATGGCACAACATGCAGTTTCTCATGGAAATATGTCGGAACAACTGATAAGACCAAAAGATCATATTATGAAGTTAGACCCAAATACTATATTGAAGGTGGCGTGAAAATAACCTATACCGATAATAACGAATGGGTAAAAGATGATGATGATACTCCTTCACCTTCACCTTCACCTTCAAAATGATCTGCTAAGCAGTCGAATGATTTCCAGCAATTAATAAAGTAATATAATTCAGGAGCTGCCCTTGCGGCAGCTCTGCTTTATTATATATGAGTTTTAAACCCAGAAGGAGCAGCTATGAAGCTTTCCATAAGCCACATAAAGAGTCTATTGATCTCGTTGCTTATTTCCGCGCTCATCCTTTTTGCGTTTGCGGGTAATCTTTTCCGGGCGGCTTCCGATACAGCCGCTTTATTTTCCGTGAGCAGTACACAAGACGGAAAAATGCTGGATGATGTGCCGCTTTCCGCATATGTGGAGCAGCATCCAGATGTAGACCTCTACGCACAAACTCTGGAAAGCTTCCTCTGGTGCGCTTTTTTCCTCCTTCTTCCGCTTTGGCTTTTCTGGTATCTGCTCCTCTGCTATGCCGCGCGTCCAACCAAAGGTGTATTCCGAGACCCGGACAGAAGAATATACGGGCTTCTGTCCATACTGCGTTATATTGTGGCGGCGTTCGTCCTGTCGTTTCTCCTGACACGGCGGACTTTCCTGTGGAATGACGTAGTGCAGGATTATCTGTATCAGATCAACATGCAGTACAATTACCTGCGCTGGGTGTTCGCTTGGCTGGTTTTCACTTGCCTGCTGCTGGATTGGAAAAAGGCGTGGGAGGCGTTCCGCCATATGCAGACGTCAACGCGGACGTTCCTCCTGCTCCTTGCCGTGCCGTATGTCTGCATGGCGCTGGTCGAGCTTTTGTGCGCAAGCAAGCTGTACCTGATGCCGTCCATGTGCATCTTGAATTACGTTTTCTGGGTGCTGGTGGAGATTTTTTTGTATTTTCTCTTTCAGAGGAGGGTCAAGCCTGCCGGGCTGGTTACTCTGGCGGCCGCGTACTTTGTCGGCGTAGCGAACCATGTGGTTTTCCAGCTCCGCGGCAGCTATGTCACGTTCGGCGATCTGACCGCGGTCGGGACTGCGCTTGAGGTGGCGGGGAATTATACGTTCAAACCCGGAAGATATTTCTGGCTTACCCTTGGCATCTTTCTCGCTGCGGCGGTGGTTATCCTTCTGGTCCGCCTGCCAAAGCCGCAGAAGGTTTCGGCAAAACATCGCGTCCTGTCGCTTGCCGGGGCTGCGCTTGTAGCTGCTGCCGCGGTCTGGGGATATTTAAGCGGCATGCTCTATCACAATGTTAACGGCGTGAGCTGGGATTACAGCATCAACATTGCCCATGTGGGTTACGTGCCGTTTTTCCTCAGCAACATGCACGAGCAGAGCCACGTGGAATGTGAGGGCTATTCCCCGGAGGCTGCGCTGGCTGCGTTGGACAGCGTGCCGGATGAGACGGACAACAGTGTGTCAGGAGATACGGGCGGCAGTACATCGAGAAATACAGATAGCATTGCGTCAGGAAATACGGATGGCAATGCGTCTGGAGACACAGACAAAAGCGTTCCGGGCAAAAGCCCCGATGCAGAAGCGGCCGCGCAGGAGCCGAACATCATTATCATCCAGAACGAAGCTTTTTCCGACCTTTCCATGGTCTATGATCTGGAGACGGATCGGGACACCCTGCCTTTCATCCATTCGCTGGCGGAAAATACGGCCAAGGGCTTCCTGAATCTCTCCGTTATGGTAGGGCCGACGGCCAATACGGAGTTTGAGGTGCTCACGCGGAGTTCCCTCGCGTTCCTGCCTTACGGATGCATCCCGTATTCGCAGTACATCAACCATGCCATCCCATCGCTTGCGGAGGCGCTGAAAGGACAGGAGATTCCTTACCATACGGTGGCTTACCACAGCTATTATTCTTCCGGCTACAGCCGCACCAGCGCATACCATCATCTGGGCTTTGACGAGAGTGTGTTTGAAGACCGGTTCATGGATGATTTTGCGTCTGAGCAGATCTTCCGGGATTACGTCACGGACGAAGCTAATTTTGACCGGGTAATACAACTGTATGAAAAGAGCCGTGGGGAGTATCCGGATAACCCGTTTTTCTGCTTCAATGTGACGATCCAGAACCACGGCGGATATTACGGGGATTATGAATTCGAGGAGCCGGTCAGCGTCACGAACTTTGATGCGCCCGAGGAATTGGAAACGTACCTTTCCCTGATCCGGATGTCGGACGACGCATTCCGGAAGCTGACGGAATATTTTGCAGAAGTGGACGAGCCGACGATCCTCGTCATGTACGGCGACCACCAGCCATCCTTTACCGATAAGGATGTGGAGCTGCTGGGCGGGCATCCCGCGTGGGAGGACGAGCAGGCTCAGAATATCAGCCGCCATTACGTGCCGTATGTGATCTGGGCGAATTACGACATCGAAGAGGCCGACCGGATGGGGACAGACCGGGAGCAGGCAAAGCTGAATACCCTTTCTGCAAACTATCTCGGCTCTACGGTGCTTCGCTATGCCGGACTGGAGCTGAGCAGTTATGACCGCTACCTTCTGGATCTGCAGGAATCCGTACCGGCATTGTCCGCGCTTGGTTATTGGACAGCGGACGGAACCTATTATGACTCGGCGCAAGCCGGGCCCTTTGCGGATGAATTGGCGGAGCTGCAGAAGATACAGTACAACCTTCTCATAGACAGCAAAGAAAAGTTGTGGGAAAAGTTTGTGCCGTAGATGGCCGGATCCTTTGTAAAATCTTAATAATATTTTGCTTGAAAACTATCATGCTATTTTATATAATGTGAATAGAACAGCCAGATTGCGGAACGTATTTTCGATGGGGGAAGAGAAAATACTGAACGGATGCAATTTAAAAAGAAACGCGAAAACGTGACGCTGTCCGATATGGACATCCAATGGCATCCCGGCTTTTGTGCGGCGGTTGAACTGGAACTGGCCGGGGACCGGGAAGCGCTTGAGTTTCGACGGGAATACAATTTGAGCAGGAAGCCCCTGCAGATTGATCTTCTGGTGGTTAAAAAGCCGGACACTGCACACATAAGGAATGAGATCGGCCGCATTTTCAGGCAATACAATGTTATAGAGTACAAGTCGCCGGGCGACGGACTTTCGATAGACGATTTCTTCAAAACGATCGGCTATGCCTGTATTTATAAAGGGCTCGGGGAAACCACCGACCGGATCCCCATCAGTCAAGTGACTGTGTCTCTCTTCCGGGAGAATTATCCGAGGGAACTGTTCCACAGTTTGGAAGAATGCAACTTCAGAATCAAAAAAGAATGCAGCGGCATATATTACGTGGAAGGTCTCTTTATTCCTGTTCAGATTGTTGTGACGAAAGAACTAGAAGGCTGTGAACACCGAGGCCTGAGAATACTTTCCAAGAACGCGCTGGCGGCGGATATCCGCGGGTTTATCGAAGACTCGTCAAAATATACCAGACAGGGAGACCGCGAAAATGTGGATGCTGTTTTGCAGGTAAGTGTATCAGCAAACAATGAACTGTATAACGAGATAAGAAGGAGGTCATCAGATATGTGTGAGGCATTAAGGCTATTAATGCAGGATGAAATAGAGGCAGAGTTGCAAAAAGGCTTGAAACAAGGCATAGAGCAGGGTATAGAGAAAGGAAGACAGCAACAGGCGAGAGAGACTGCCTATGAACTTTATAACATGGGATTGTCCGTAGACAAAATCTCAAGGGCAGTCCAGACGAGTATAGAAACAGTACAGGGATGGTTCACCGAACAGGTTGCCCTGACACAATGAATTGGACTGATGTAGCGTAACATAATGGATTAAGCTTCGCTGTTGCTGATTGGTTTGTTTGAGACAAGCTTAGGAGGACGCATATCCGCCATACCGAGAACGATAAAGAAAAGCGGAGCGGTATAAAACATCGTATTCCCAAAACAAGAGGAAACGAGATACCCAAACGCTGCCGTCAGCGCCGCAATCGTGCAGGGTGAAACCTCAAACCGATGCCGCAAATAGCTTACAAACACGGAAGAAACTGCGCCAATATAACATATTGCCGCGGGAATACCGAAAAATGCTGCATATTGCAGAAATTCGTTATGCGGACGGTCGTTACCAACTTCCGCCATAAGACGTTCACCGATACCCTCAACGCCATGTCCCAGAAAAGGCCGCTCAGATATCATTTTGAGCGTAGCTTTCCAGATACGCCAGCGTGACGAACCTGCCCGGTCAGCTTCCGGCGCAGAGACAATGATATGCCCCATATCAGAAAAGAACGTCAAAATATTCGTCCAGACTGCTCGGGTATTTACGACAAGTGAAACTGCAATAAATACCCCGAGCAGAGCAAAAGTCTTAGGGTTTACTTTCTTATCTTTAAGTATGTAAACTACGGTAAGAAATATAAGTGCAATAAACGCTGCAAGATATGCACCGAACGTGTCATTTAGTATCAAAACAATAATAAAAAGAATAAAGCTGATTAAATAAAATGCCTGAAAAGCTATTTTTTCGGCCGAAACAAACATTGCCCCGCTCAGTGTTATGGCAATCAATAGACTATAGCCGTAGTGGTTTATATTATGGTAAATCCCAATAACGGTCATAGGCGCAAGAGGGGCAGTGAAAGAAGCCAAACTGTTAAATCCGTATTCTGCAGCAACAACATGCATAAAAGTTGCCGCGGCGATCAAAAACGAAATTATCAAAAAAACGTTTATCAGCCAACGCTTTGCTGTTTCGCTGTCTATGAGTGACGATACGAAATAGTAAATTGCAGGGTAAATAATGAAAAATTCTAAGGACTCGCTGCGATAAAGCGTACCAAATAGCGCTTCTTCAGTAACACCGTTATGCCACGTCGAGAGAATCATGAAAACAATCATCGCACCGAAACAAATTACGGTTGGATTTTTAAAAACCACGCCCAGACTTCCATGGCTGTAATAAAGTTTAAAGAGGTATGCCGCTATAGCAATCAAACCTATCATTAATGCATGGTGGTTTATCCGGAATATGTCTACATTGTAGGAGTTGTATGAAAACAGGGTCTTGTACAGTTCCTCTGCCATTGCAATAATAAAATTTGCCGCAGGGAAAACAAGTAAAACGGATATTATGCCTTTCGGAAGCTTTTCTGAAACTATCCGAAACCTGTTCGGTTTTAAGAGTTTTCCGGGTCTTTCCGTTGCATTTTCCATGACTACATTTCCTCCCACACTTATCCGGTTCAAATTCTCCAATATCATACCATGCAGGCATGACTTTTTCAATGACAAATGATTGTGGGATTTCCGATTGCTATCTAAAATAGCACGATAGTTTTCAAGCAAAATATTATTAAGATTTCACAAAGGATCCGGCCATCTACGGTACAAACTTTTCCCACAGTTTTTCTTTGCTGTCTATGAGAAGGTTGTACTGTATCTTCTGCAGCTCCGCCAATTCATCCGCAAAGGGCCCGGCTTGCGCCGAGTCATAATAGGTTCCGTCCGCTGTCCAATAACCAAGCGCGGACAATGCCGGTACGGATTCCTGCAGATCCAGAAGGTAGCGGTCATAACTGCTCAGCTCCAGTCCGGCATAGCGAAGCACCGTAGAGCCGAGATAGTTTGCAGAAAGGGTATTCAGCTTTGCCTGCTCCCGGTCTGTCCCCATCCGGTCGGCCTCTTCGATGTCGTAATTCGCCCAGATCACATACGGCACGTAATGGCGGCTGATATTCTGAGCCTGCTCGTCCTCCCACGCGGGATGCCCGCCCAGCAGCTCCACATCCTTATCGGTAAAGGATGGCTGGTGGTCGCCGTACATGACGAGGATCGTCGGCTCGTCCACTTCTGCAAAATATTCCGTCAGCTTCCGGAATGCGTCATCCGACATCCGGATCAGGGAAAGGTACGTCTCCAATTCTTCCGGCGCGTCAAAGTTCGTGACGCTGACCGGTTCGTCAAATTCATAATCCCCGTAATATCCGCCGTGGTTCTGGATCGTCACATTGAAGCAGAAAAACGGGTTATCCGGATATTCTTCACGGCTCTTTTCATACAGTTGTATTACCCGGTCAAAATTAGCCTCATCCGTGACGTAATCCCGGAAGATCTGCTCAGGCGCAAAATCATCCATGAACCGGTCTTCAAACACACTCTCATCAAAGCCCAGATGATGGTATGCGCCGGTACGGCTGTAGCCGGAAGAATAATAGCTGTGGTAAGCCACCGTATGGTAAGGAACCCCTTGTCCTTTCAGCGCCTCCGCAAGCGATGGGATGGCATGGTTGATGTACTGCGAATACGGGATGCATCCGTAAGGCAGGAACGCGAGGGAACTCCGCGTGAGCACCTCAAACTCCGTATTGGCCGTCGGCCCTACCATAACGGAGAGATTCAGGAAGCCCTTGGCCGTATTTTCCGCCAGCGAATGGATGAAAGGCAGGGTGTCCCGATCCGTCTCCAGATCATAGACCATGGAAAGGTCGGAAAAAGCTTCGTTCTGGATGATAATGATGTTCGGCTCCTGTGCGGCCGCTTCTGCATCGGGGCTTTTGCCCGGAACGCTTTTGCCTGTATCGCCTGACGCATTGCCATCCGTATTTCCTGACACACTGCTATCTGTATTTCTCGGCGTACTGTCGTCCGTATCTCCTGACGCACTGTTGTTCGTCCTCCTATCCGACGCGCTGTCCAACGCAGCCAGCGCAGCCTCCGGAGAATAGCCCTCACATTCCACGTGGCTCTGCTCGTGCATGTTGCTGAGGAAAAACGGCACATAGCCCACATGGGCAATGTTGATGCTGTAATCCCAGCTCACGCCGTTGACATTGTGGTAGAGCATGCCGCTTAAATATCCCCAGACCGCGGCAGCAGCTACAAGCGCAGCCCCGGCAAGCGACAGGACGCAATGTCTCGCCGAAACCTTCTGCGGCTTTGGCAGGCGGACCAGAAGGATAACCACCGCCGCAGCGAGAAAGATGCAAAGGGTAAGCCAGAAATAACCTCCGGGTTTGAACGTATAATTCCCCGCTACCTCAAGCGCAGTCCCGACCGCGGTCAGATCCCCGAACGTGACATAGCTGCCGCGGAGCTGGAAAACCACATGGTTTGCCACGCCGACAAAGTACGCGGCCGCCAGAGTAACCAGCCCGGCAGGCTTGACCCGCCTCTGAAAGAGGAAGTACAAAAACAGCTCCACCAGCACCCAGAAAACGTAACTCAAGATGCACATGGACGGCATCAGGTACAGCTTGCTTGCACACAAAAGCTCGACCAGCGCCATGCAAACATACGGCATGGCAAGGAGCAGGAGGAACGTCCGCGTTGACGTCTGCATATGGCGGAACGCCTCCCACGCCTTTTTCCAATCCAGCAGCAGGCAAGTGAAAACCAGCCAAGCGAACACCCAGCGCAGGTAATTGTACTGCATGTTGATCTGATACAGATAATCCTGCACTACGTCATTCCACAGGAAAGTCCGCCGTGTCAGGAGAAACGACAGGACGAACGCCGCCACAATATAACGCAGTATGGACAGAAGCCCGTATATTCTTCTGTCCGGGTCTCGGAATACACCTTTGGTTGGACGCGCGGCATAGCAGAGGAGCAGATACCAGAAAAGCCAAAGCGGAAGAAGGAGGAAAAAAGCGCACCAGAGGAAGCTTTCCAGAGTTTGTGCGTAGAGGTCTACATCCGGATGTTGCTCCACATATGCAGAAAGTGGCACATCATCCAGCATTTTTCCGACTTGTGTGCTGCTCGCGGAAAATAAAATGGCTGTATCGGAAGCTGCCCGAAAAAGATTACCTGAGAATACAAAGAGGACAAATGCTGAAATAAGCAGTGAAATCACTGGTTTTTTTATGTGTCGTATGGAACACTTCATGTTTACTCCTAGTTGTACTGAATATGTTTCTGTAATAAAACAGAGCTGCCATAAGCGGCAGCTCCGTAACTACAGTCTTCGAACTAACTATGACGTCGAAGTCCATTCTCCGTTCCTGTAATAAATTGTTTTTCCGCCAGTACCACCTGCGGTATATGAATCAGGAACCACTTCAAAAGCACTTCTGGTAGTTACGCCCGCAGCATTGTTTTTGTATGTAAAGACTAAACTGCCACTTACACCAGCCAGATTATTTATTGCGGTTTTCGAAATATTAGCCTTGTTTGGAGTTTTCTTACCATACTCTTCGGATGCCAATGTCTGCGCTGCAAGATATGCACTTCTCGCATCAAGTACAATCTGTTTCTCTTTCGCCTTGTCAATCCACCCCAGCAGTGCCGGTACAAGGATCGCCGCCAAGATTGCCAAGATAACCAATACTACAATCAACTCAACCAGAGTAAAACCTTTTTTATTCTCTCTGGCCTTTTTTGCTTTTGCAAACAAACTCATAATCTTTTCCTCCCATCTATTTCGTTGTAAGTTTGTTATCTGTCTTCTACAGTATATAAGAAATAATTCGAAATTGCAAGTGTTTTTGTACATTTTTCCAAAGAAATGTCAAAAAAACTTTTCGAAATCGTTTAACCCGCCAATCACAGCTCCTTAATATTGCTCTCTGCCAAGTTAAAACAGTCAATTGCGCGCTTCATCGTGAAGGTGTGGTCGTCGCCTGCGATCTTGTTTCTCATCGTCAGGGTAATGCTCAGGCAACTGGTATCGCCGCCCGAGGTGTCTTTGATTCGGCTGACCTTAAAGGTCTTTATGTCGCAGTTCTGGTATACGCCCGTCCCGAGCTGCCAGTGGCTTTTCGTCCATTTGGCGGTCGGTTCGGCCCCCGCTTCCGGCTGAATGAAGTAGTCCATAGCCAGATATCCCTGTCCGTCTGTTTCCTGCCGGTACATCTTCACAACATTGCCGCTCTCTCCGTCTACATACCAGATTACAGAATTCCCTGCGCCGTCTTTATCCAGAAGCATGCATTCTTTTTCTCCGGCGGAAGGCGCCGTCTCCCCTTCGGGATTAAAATTAGCATCCTTAAATACGCCTTCCCACCACCTCGCCGCGCTCAGGTTGCTTGTAACGGTATCCATCACGATCGAGGCGACGTCCTGCTCCGTAGCTACTGCGCTCGCTACCGTGTGGCTTCTCATGAACGTACTCAGCACCATAGCGGCGGAGCTCATGAAGATTGCAGTGAGCGTAAACGTCACTATGATTTCTACGAGGGTAAAGCCCCCGCGATTTTTCCAAAGTCTCTTCATGCCTTCTCCCGCCTCTTCTACTTATAAAAATACATCGAATACGTCAGGCTCTCCGAGTCTTCGGGTTCTGACGTCCCGCTTCCGGATGGCGTAATGTTGACCGTGTACTCGCGCAACCGAAGCCGACCGTGCAGCTTGAACGCCGACGTACCCGCTCCGGATGACCCATCACCCTCATAAACATTGAGCACGTAGGATTCACCTGCGGGTGCAGAAGCGTATTCCGGATAAAAGTATTCCTCCAGCACCTTGCCCGTAGCGGTGTTCAGCGTCTCCGCGCGGCGAACCATCTCATTTGCGGTACCGACTGCGCGCGCAAAACCCGCAATCCCGATCAAGAGTATGATGAACGCCACCAGAACAGAAATCATCGAGGAGCCGTTCGTATTCAACAGTTGATTTTTCAATCTCTGCCTCATTTTCTGTCGCCGCTCCTTCCCTTGACAGTCCATTTCCAGAAGTACTTCCCCGAATTAGATGTATCTTCCGTTACCGAAGACAGAAACTCCCGCTTCACATGATATTCGGAACCGTTCAGCGTGCTGATCACATCCACAAACAAATGCAGATTCTTACCCTCCAGCTCTGCTTCGTCACCGATCGGGGTTGTCAATTCTTCGTCCGATGTCCAGTACATCTCGATCCTGATCTGATGCTTGCTTCCCTCGCCGCCCTCTTCCGTCGTATCCATCGTGAAGGTCTTTATCGCCCCTTCCGGGCCGTCCTTTTCTTCATCATAAGCCGGCCAGCCCTTTTCAACGATCTCATCACGCACATAGCGCACCAGATTGGGCGGATTGGTCGCAGAGCTTTCTTCCGTCACGCTCCCATTCACAATGTCCTTTGCAAACAGCTCGCTCAGGGATGCAGCCTGTATCTTCCCACGCTCGTAGATAATGTTGTTTCTGGCGGTGTTCAGTGTCACGGAGCCTGCCAGAATGATCGTGGTCGACAATGCAAGAAATACTACCATCACGCAGAGCACGATCACCATTGCGGCGCCGCTGTTTCTCTCTTTCCTGCTCATTGCATGACCTCCCCAGCAGGCGCTTCGAGACCCGCAGTCTCTCCTGTGGGCGCATCAAGGCTCATGGTAACCTCAGAAAAAGCTTCCGTTCCCGCAGGCAAGCCCTCGGTCCCTGCCTGCGCGGGCGCCGCGGCTGCCTGTGTCTGCGGCTCTGTCGGAGCCTGTGTCTGGGGTTCTGTCGGAGCCTGTATCTGTGTCTCTGACGGCGCCTGCGTCTGCGGCTCTAACGGGATCTGCGTCGGCTCTATCACAGGCTGTTCCTGCGGTTCCACGACAACATCCCCACCGTCAAGTATGATTCCGTCGTCTGTCCAGCCCGTGTCTCCGCCGTTATCCGGCAAGATCTCCTGTACGTCCCCATCCGGCAGCGTCGTATCCGGCACAACATCAGTTCCGGTTTCTGCCACCATGTTCCCGTCAAGGTCGAACGAGAAGACCATCTCACTGCCTATGGTCGCCAGATCCGTCGGATTATCGGTCTGCATCGCAGCCTGCATTGCGGCCACATCCTCCGCGATATCTCCCTCGTACCAAATGATCTGCTCCTTATATTTCCTCGGCACGAACGTATAGCCTTCCGCGTTGTCCTTCTCCACATCAAACTCGTCATATTTTCTGCCCGGCGTCAGCAGACGTAGCATACTGGACAGTTTCGGTTCCTTTTCCTGCCCCAAAGCCGTGTTTTCCGGCAGTACATAAGCGCCCTGCCTGCGATCCGCCGTGATCGCCTCGTCCGCCTCCGGATCCTTCTCATACACGCTCTGCAGGAGCTGGCGCACGGTCAGGCTGTGCGTGCAGTAAACTCCGTTGAAGGTATACAGGAATTTCTGCCCTTCCATCGGCTCGATATCCGGAAGGACGATCTGATAATCGACACTCTCCACTTCCTTCGTTGTAACATTCAAATGCTCACGGATTCGAAGCTTCGGATAAAGCTTTTCTATTTTCTTGGGATTCAGCGTTCCGCCCTCATCCGCCTGAGCATAGCTGACCTCGCAGCTCTCGTCTCCGATCGCCTTCTTATCCAGCTCGATCTCGTAGATTCTCAGGTTCGGATCCGTCTCAAGCTCCGCCCTGAACCGCTCATAGCGGTCTGGATTCGTCTGATCCGCTTCGATGACCTGCTCAACTGGAACCTTCTTGTACTTCTCCATATCCTCTCGCGTCTTATCCGGATTCTGTTCCAACCAAAGAGCTATCTCTTCTTCCGTAAAATCGCGCTCCAGATAGTAGCTGTATTCCGTGCTTGCGTTCCCGCGCATCAGATTCAGCGTGGCCGTCGGACTGTCGTATGTAGCTTGATCCGCGTCGTTATTCAACATCCGGTAAAGCTCGACAAGATATCCGACCGCGCGCTGTCCGGCCCTTGGCGTCTCGCCGGCCTTCGGAATGGTCTGCGTCCAACTGTACGCCACATGCTGCAGCGGCTGCGTCTCCGTCCCTGACAGATTAAACGTAGGCTCTTCTCCCTCAACCTCGGTTTCAACCGGCGTATATATGTTCACCGTATCAGTTTCCGTCTCAACGGTGCGCTTCATCTCGGGCGCCTGCAGGCTGATCCTCGGAAGTCTGAGCCACTGGTAACCCGACCACTCGGATCTGAGCTGTCCGTCCGCCGAAACGGAACAGAACTGTACACACAGCCATTTCCCGGCGTAGCTTAACGGCAATTCGCGGAACATATAGCCTCCGATGTACGGATCTGACATATCAAACTCCGTCTGTCCGTCAAAAGCAGGCACTTCCGTCAGGCGCAGACTGAGATCCGGATCCATGCCGATATTGGCCCTTTCCGCGTAGAACGCAGCGCGCATCCTGTAGCTGCCCGCGTTCGACACCGTTCCGATCGTCAGCGTCAGGCCGTCTAAGAATTCCTGCTCCGAGAGAGCCTTATCTTCACCTTCGTCGTCCTTGCCGACCGTCATATCCCAATACGGAACCAGCACAGCGCTCTCCGGCGGCAGAAGCTCCGGCGCCTCCGTCTGTGTCTGCGGCTGCGTCTGCGGCTCTGTCTCCGTCTGCTCCGTCTCTGTCTCTTCTTCCGTCTCTGTCTCTGTCTCGGACTCGCTTTCCGTCTGAGTCTGATCCGAACCTGAACCGCCGCCGCCCGTAGAAGCGATCTGCGGCCCTCCTCCGCCCATGCTCACCGGCGCAGGCGCAGACTCCTCATTCCATCGGATCACACTATTCTGATACGCTGATCCGCCCGTCGTCATCAACGCACTGTAATATACGCGATACAAGCCTTCCCCGTATCTTTCGATAATATAACCATCTTTTGCCTTGCGTGACGTCAGGATTTTCCGCGGTTCCTGATTCTCTCCGGTCCCGCTCTCATCCGCAGCCGTCTCCGCCGCCATAGTCTGCGTCTCGCCGGCCGCTGCGATCTGCGTCCCGTCCTCTGCTGTCTGCGTTCCTCCGGTCGCCGCGATCTGCGTCCCGTCCGTCGTTGCGATCTGCGTCCCGGGCTGAAGATATTCCTCCAGACCCTGCATGGTAACGCCGTCTTTTACCAGATAGCCGAATTTCGGCATACCCTCTGTCATTTCAAGCGGATAAATGCGCGCATGCGCAAGCTCACCCTGCAATTCATCCGGGATCACGAGCTGTACCACGCCGGTTTCCGTACTACTGCTGATCTGCTTCTGATCTGCGGCAACTACGATATCCTCCAGCAGATAATCGCCTTCTTCCACACTTCCGAGCAGCTCTGTCCGGTATGTCGCCGGTTCGCCGCTCAAACTGATGGTGACAACCGAGCCTTCCCGTTTGACGCTATAACCATCGGCAGGAATGAATCCGTTCGTCAGTTTGCTTGCAGCAGGGATCACCGCTTTGAAGGATTTCATCGCGGACGGCGCTTTTTCTGCCGCCGCCTGTCCACCCGTCTCAGGCGGTCTCACCTGAACCTTCGTGAAATTCAGACGGACGTCTGCAGTCTCATTTCCGATTGCCGTGCCCAAAATCTCCGTCAGATTGAGCGGCAGGCTGTTCACTGAAATCTTTGTCTCTGTTTCGCTCTTCGCAACAGTTTCTGTGCTCTCCGCGCCGTCCTCGCCTTCCTGTGCCGTCTCAACGGTCTCGACGCTTACCTTGAAGCCAAGCTCCACATCTCCCTGACTCGCATAATTATCCATGTTCGCAAGCTTCAGCATATAGACCAGATTTCCTGTCGTCTCGTTCCGCTCCAGACTGATCACCGGCTCCGGATCGATCAGCGATGGCAGGATCTTGATAATGTCTGCATAAGTATTCGGATCCTCCGTCTGGCGCCCTCCGGTGTAGGAATAATTCGTCACCGTCACCTTGATATACTGGTTCATCCACGATTCGGACACACGCACCGTATGGCTGGTCACCCCGCCGTAGAATGTCGCCGTATAGACCGGCTCCTCCGACAGTTCCGCATCCGCTTGCGCATCATCCTTGCTTTCATATAAGCGAAGCTGCAGCTCTGTCTTGTAGACCTTGCCCTGCGGCTGTGTGCTCTCTGTCTCGCTGGCCGTATCCGAACCGCCCTGCACATCCGGTACTGTTATCTCGCCGTCCGGCTGAACCTTCTCCTCATCCGGTACCTTGTTCTCCCATGTAATCTCAAGATAACCGCCGTTGTTCGCCGCTTTTACATTTGTCGCAGGCGGAGTCTTCCCCGGATCAACCGTATCGCCGTTTTCCAGCTTCAGACACGCGCTTGTCATCCGTGGATCAAAACGGTTGTAATTGCCCCTGCAATCCTTCTTATACTCGTTACTATTCGGATCAGATGCATTCCCAGCTTCATCCGGGGTCGCAAGATAGGATCTGTCACCTCTGCCTGCCTCCGCGTCATCCCAAAGCGGGGACTTGTAAAGACCCGTCGCATAACTGACTGCCGATCCGAGCCCTGCCGTCTTGATAACCTTCGGCAAAATGAGACTTCCTCCTCCTTCGTCAGGCATCGTTTCCGCCGAATAATAGTAAACATTCGGATCACTGCTGTTCTTGCTGAAAAGCTGCGACACACGTCTGAATTCGCTCTTATATTCCTCGTCAGGAAGGCCGTCCTTCATCGGCACCGTCGGATATTTCACCTGCGCGACACCGATGCTGTTCTCTATGGATACCTTATTCTCAGCCAGTCTTTCGCTGTTTGTATCAAACCCTCCGCTGACATTCACCGCCAGTCCTGCGAACAAATTCTCCGCATCTTCGACTTCTTCCGCCGGTCTCCCGTAATTGCGGCAAAGGTTCAGCTCCAGAGAAACCGCCCCGGACTTCTCGCTGTCGTACACCGCGATTCCGGCTCCGCCGCCCCTGATGCAGCCGGCATTCGCACAGTCCTCAATCTTCACGAGCGAGCTCACCTGCGCAAATCCGTCACCACCCGTCTGCTGAGCCGGAAGCGCTCCTGTTACCGCCGCGATGCCCGCGCCGAGCGGATCATCGACCACGCCAAAATTCGTACAGGAAAGAATCGTTACCTGCCCGTTGATCCTTGAAAAGCTGCCGACGATACCCGCCGCGCCTGCCTGGCTCGTTGCTTTGATCGTAGCATTTGCATCGCCGATATCCTTCCCTGTCTCTGAAGACGTATCCTTTACGCCGTTTACACACCCGCTGATATTTCCTGCCGCGTCGGACGCCCATTCGCCCAGAATGCCGCCCGCCTTGCCGTCCGCATCGTCAGAGGTGACCGCCGCGTAGTTCACACAACCCTGTATCGCAACCGTTGACGCCGGATTCTCACTGTCCAAAGCGACACGTCCGACAATACCGCCGGCCGCCCCGCCGCCTGCGCTGCTGCCCGTCGCTGCGATCACAACATCTTCCTGTGAGCCGCTGTCCTCATTCCCCGACAGGGTTACCTGAGCATAGTTCTGCAGGCCGTTCAGCTCCATCGCGGTGTGCGTACCGATAACACCACCCACGGAACCCGACGTCTGAGCCGCTGTAACCGTCCATCCGCTGCCGCTGTATGCCTCCAGCACACGCGCCCGGCCTTCATTGATGCCGACGATGCCGCCCGTCGCCTGCGCTCCGGTGGTGCTGATCGTTACAGTGCTTGCATCCGAATTTCCATCAATCCTCCGGATCTCCGCATTTTCTCTGTTGCGTCCGGCAATACCGCCCACATAGCTGCCGCTTACGGTAATTTCAGCCGCGCCAAGCTTACAGAGCTCTATAATGCCCTCTCCGGCGTTGATGCCCGCAATGCCGCCGTAGGATGCATCCGGCTTCGCCACGCCTGCACCGCTCGTGATGTCGCCTGTATATACGATATT
Source organism: uncultured Lachnospiraceae bacterium (assembly GCA_947627245.1). Taxonomy (GTDB): domain Bacteria; phylum Bacillota; class Clostridia; order Lachnospirales; family Lachnospiraceae; genus Choladousia. Next base: position 20,214 of record CANQVH010000025.1, read on the forward strand.
CTTGATCGTACCCATGTTCTGCCCGGCAATGCCGCCCAGCGCCCCGGCGCTCGCGTACTCAAGGCTGACGCTGACGCTTGCCTGTGCGCTGTACACACCGTCGACCATGCCGTCGATCGTACCGTAATTCACGCCTGCGACGCCGCCCACGTTCGCCGCATTCGGTGCGTTCATCGTCACGTCATCGCTCATATTGCCCATGTAGATCTTGCCTGCACGCCGGTTCTCGCCGACGATGCCGCCCAGCGACGAATTCAGCCCGGCCGTAGCCTGCGCCGGTGTGCAGCCTTCGATCAGGCCCTCATTGACGCCGGCAATGCCGCCCGCGACGTCGTTTCCTGTGATTCCGGAAGCCGTGCTGTTCCTGATCGTGGCCGGTTTATCCGAATCGACATAGCCATTCACACCCACAATGCCGCCGACATAATTCTGCGTGCTGCCGCCCGCGCTCATATTGGAAGCGGAGCAACCTGTAATCGTTCCCTCATTAACCTCGGCAAGCCCGCCGATGTAGGTCGCGCTGTTCGCCGTCACGCTTCCGCCGCTCCCGTCGCTTCCTCCCACAAACTTGCAGTTTTCAAGCGTCGTATTCGCTGAAACATAGCCAAGGATCCCGCCGCTGAAGCTGTAGGCCATATCGGAGCCGTATTTCGCCGTCGGCAGCGCAGGATCCGTCAAGGCGCTGTTCGCCGTCACTGCCGCGCTGCCTGTGCAATTATTTATCGTCAGTTTTGTCTGCGCCGCGTTGTACCCCAGCACACCGCCCGCAAACACACCTGCCGTCACGGAACCGCTTACAGTCCCGTCTTTGATCATCATCGTCCCGGACGAATCAGCGTCCCCATTGATAGCGTCCCCATCCATAGCGAACACATTCAGCGCCTGCGCGCGCAGGTCAGCCGTCTTTGCCACATCGGTCATATTCGCCACAATGCCGCTGGTCTCGCCGCGGTCAAACAGTCCCCCAAGCGAATCCACCACACGGTTGTAGCCGAACAGCCCGCCCGCGAGCGCACTGGTCGCCTCGACCGTTGCCGTTCCGTCAACGATCGTGACTGTCGCCGGTTTTTCAATAATATTAGCGCCCGCGTAGCCGCCCACGTAGCTGTTTCCGCTGACCGTCCCTGCATTCCAAGTAAGAGAGCCGTTCAGCAGTTCCACGGAAGTATTCAGGCCGACCGCGCCGCCCACGAAGCTTTCTCCCGCGACGGAAACTCCAGCCGTTGTATAGCCGGAAATCGCCCCGCCATCGTTCTCGCCGTCATTGTATCCCACAATACCGCCGACGTAGCTGCGCCCCGTCACGTTTCCTGTAACTTCAATATTGGAAGTTCCTGTGAGGCTGCCCCTGTTGCAGCCCGCGATGCCGCCGACGTAATCCGCGTATCCGCCGCCAAGCGCAAGGAACAACTCACTCTGAGAAACATCCGGCATGCTCGTCGTGCTGTCCGCGATCGTCCCGGCGTTCACACCTGCGATACCGCCGATATATTCCGGCGCGCTCACGCTGTCTCCCGCGCCGATCACAACGCCATTGTTCGTCCAGCCGGAGATCGTCGCACCGGAGCCGGTAACGTCCGTATACTTCACCGCATCTAAGCTGGCCGCCTCTTCCGACACACTCCCATTCGCGCCGACAATGCCGCCGATGAAACGTCTGCCGACCACGGTCGCATTATTACTCTTTCCGTTCGGAGTCAGACTTCCGCCCGCGCTCAGGCCGACAATACCGCCGACAAAGTTCTTTCCTAATACATAACCTCCATCCGTACCGCAGCCGACAAGCAATGCAGATCCGTTCATATAGCCTGCAATACCGCCCACATAGCTGCCGTACAGCCTCTTCTGTACTTCCTCCGCCGTCAGCGCAGTCACACTGCCGTCCGCGCTCTGCGGCATCGGATTGCTGATGCAATTCTTAACAGTTGCGCCATCCAGATACCCGACAATACCGCCGATGTTCTTCGGCTCCGCAGCCGCTCCTGTCGTCTCCGACAGCGCGACCCCATCGGGATAACCGTACACGATACCACTGTTCTCCGCGCTGGACAGCGTCCCTTCATTGAGCAGGCCGACAATTCCGCCAACGTTTCCAAGACCGCTTACCTCCGCGCCGTTCTTCAGCCCGGATACAGTTTCGGTGGAAGCTCCCTCTCCAAAGCTTCCGAAAATACCGCCGACGTTTTCACCGCCCGCCACATAGCCGCTGACCGTCTCTACATTTGCAAGTCCGCCATCATTCAGGCCGCAGAACGCGCCGACATTCTTCCCGGCAAAACCGTGCGCCGTATCTATGCCACGTACGTCAACATTTTGAAGTCTGAGAGCCTGAATCGTACCTTTGTTTACACGCACGAGTCCCGTCGCGTCGTCCGCGCCAGTCGCGCCCTGCTCCGGCTGGAGCGTCAGATAATCGATCGTCCAGCGCAGATCCGTGACCGATGCCTCCGCCTCGCCATCGTCTTCGCCTTCCTTTTTCTCGTCTTCCTCTTCGCCCTGCGCCGCCTTCATTTCCTCCTCAGTCGCAGTTCCCACCAGTTTACTGTTCGCATTCAGGACGGCGATTCCCGGGAAAGCAGGATAGATCGTCCGCTCGCCCTCCGCAGCCTCAGTGTAGCCGTAAGGGTTTTGTTCACTATAATATTTCGCAGTCGTCTGCGCGCCTGTGGCCGTCGGTGATACCTCGCCCTCAGCCGCGTTCTCCTCCAGCCCCGTCTGAGCAAGGAGACCGTCCGGCCCGCCCCATGCGAAATCATTCACAATCTTATATGTAGTTGAAGCAGTCGAGCTGCCAGCAGCCTGTTCGAAGAGACTGACATTATATAGATGGCGCGCATTCGCGATCTCGTACTCGGCGTTGCCCGACTCGGATTTTCCGTCCGCAAAAAACAGATTCTCCGCCGCTGTCTGCTGCCCGGGATCCTCTTCTCTTGCCAGTACGTACACCTTCGCAGACACCTTCGCAGAGCCGTCCAGACTCAGCCCGTAGTGAGTTCCGTCCTTCTCATAGCTCAGACGCCGGCCGCTGTATGTCTTCATAAGCTCTGCCTGAGGATCTGCATCTGCCTCTGTACTTTTCATCGCTTCGGCCGCATAGGAATCCATTACGTCAAGCGAAAGCGCAATGCCGCTGCCAAAATCATCCTTAGAATCATCCTGAACCAGATAAGCATGAAACTTGATCCCGCTCTTTTGGTCTGCCTCACTCGAGTCGCTTGCACCCGAAGCCTCCAAAACGCCCTCAGATGTCAATTTCAGCGCAACGCCATCGTCGCTACTTGGATCTGAATTGAAGAGCTTCACGCTTTCCGCTTCCACAGACGGATGATTGCCGCCTTCGCGTGTGACAGACAACACATCATCTTTATTTAAGATAATTTCCGCCAGACACTTCGTGCCTTCATCTTCATAAAGCTCGATCTTGTAGCTCTGCGCGCTCTTCATATACTGATATTTCTTATCGAGAAACCACTGAACATCCAATGACTCCGCATTCACCATGCGGGCCTTTTTGACCTTCAGATCCTTCACTTCCTCCTGCGGCGCCTGCTCGGAGAGCTCGGTGTTGTAATAGCCGAGGCCGACCCGTCTGCGATAAGACGCGTCACGCCGCGAAATATCCATCGTGTCTGTGCCCTCGCCATAAGAAAACTTCTGCCCCTTATCGCTATAGAGCACACCGGAAACCACGCCGTCCTGCGCGTCGAACTCCACGCAGATTGAAGCATTGTAAATGCCCACGTCCGTCACATAATTGCTCAGAAGATCAAACAAAAGCTTCGTCTCTTCAGGCACGCTGTCAGGCACGCTGGCATCATCAAGATTCTGTTTTCCGGCCTTGACTTCCGCCTCGATCGCTGCATAATCGTCACTTGACATTTTAAGATAGGAAATCGTGCTGTAATCCATCCGCGCGCCGTCTCCCGCCGACGCGTCCACATCCGCGTATGCATCCTGCGGAACAAACGTAGGTGTGTGATCCGGCAGAGTCTCCATACTCTTGCGCAGGCCGTCCAGTCTGCCGCTGGCCTTGTAGTATGTAATCGCGGACTGCGCCGCACTGAAAAGCGTCTTCGCGTTCTCATTGTTCCGCTTGTAGGTCGAGTACATGGTATACCCCAGCATACCGCCGGCCGAAACCGCAGCCAGCAGCCCGATCAACGCAAGCACAACAATCAGCTCCACTAATGTGAAGCCGCTTCGCGCCTTTGAAGCACTCTCCTTCTTCAATTTTCTCTGAACGCTTTCCATAACCTGTTTCTTCACTTCAGTTCCCCTTTTCCCCATATAGATCCGTGCAACACCGGCAGCCAAAATCCCTCTGCCGCACTGCGTAAATCCTTTGCATTACATGTATATTTTTAAAAAAGGGCATAAAAACCCAATTTTTTATCTTAGGATACCACATTTTTCTGTAAACTACAAGTAAAAAAAGGGCCAATGGAGAAAACATCGTCCCCTCAGCCCTCTTTTCGCGGAAAAAATTTTGATTCATGTCGGTATTTTAGTTGATATTTTTATCATATTTAGATATTGCATATTTAGATTGTGGTTCTATCTTTTGTAGCTAACCGTCTATATGATCTTTATAGAATTCCTCTGCCTGCTCTCTATTTGAAAATCTGCCTGATTCGGCGTGAACAGTTGTTTCGATAGTATAGACCTTTTCTCTTGTGTAGATTCAGATTTCTGAACTTGTATCCCTATCACTCTTCATCCTTACGTAATAGTCTTTTAAAGCAAAAGAATATATGCATGTTCTTACACCTACCTCGGAAGCTGCCGCATGAACTCCTCCACAGAAGACGCAGATGCTGCCAGCTTCAAATATCTGCGCAGCACGTCGGCATCCTGCTCAGAGGAGAGGAATTCCCGCAACTCTTCCGAGACCTCACCGGGAAGATCAGCCAGCAGGTCAAGGATACTATTTGTGATACCTCTTACGATACCTTTTGTGATACCTTTTGCTATGCCTTTCGCTTCACCTTCATTATAACCGGACTCGCGCTGCTCCTGCAGCATCTCCTCAAGTATCATAAATCTCGCCTCCCATTCCCGACTCGCCTTCACCCGGCGCACTGCAGCCTGCAACTGCCGCACATAGCCATCTTCCGAATCTTTTGTACTCTCCTGCAAACTTAATCCTATGTATTTAAGAAAACCGACAAGTCCCTCCGGCACCTCGTCTTGATTTGTTCCATGAGTACTCAGAAACATCGTCGTCAGACCATCCTGTAAAGCAAACTCTCGCTCCTCCAGACACATGTTTCGGAACGTGTACCGATACCTTCCCCGATCAAACGGGTCAAAATCACAGATGAAGATCACATATGCGTCCGGCAGGCTTCCATAACCGCCGCCTCTGCGTAACAATTCCATATCAATCTGGCTGTGATAATATCTCGCCCTATGCTCCAGAGCCGGCTTCGGGATTACCTGCATCTCGACGTTAAATCGAGTATGATTCTCATCACTCGCCTCAACGTCCAAACGCACTCCCTTATACTCCGGATGATACACCAAGCTCTTTTCGATACTGACTGTCAGTTTCCCGATCGGAATCCCCAGCGCCATCTCCAAAAACGGCCTGCAGTTTTCAGGATCCGTCATTACCGCCCCGAACATGAAATTGTCTTTTAGCGTCAACATGTCCAGTTTTCTTTTTCTATTTTCTCCCATGCATTACCCTCCACACGAAGCAGAGGAATTCTATGTAATTATTATAGAACAGATACATTTTTATTTCAAGAAAAATCAGATTTAGAAAACAGATTTACAAATTCTTCAACGGAAGATACTGATCTTATCATTCTACGGTATCCACGCAATACATCAATGTTCTTTTCAGATAGGATACTCTGCCTCAATTCTTCCGGAACCTTACTAAAACGATTATCCAAAAGCTCAACGACGGCCTCTGCGTATCCTTTCGCGTATCCTTCCGCGTATCCTTCCGCGTATCCTTCCTCATATGCTTCCTGTAGCATTTCCTGTAATATCAGCATCATAAACCCCACCGCCTATTTCTGATCTATTTTCATCTGACACATCACAGCATTTTAATCCAGCATCAGCGCAAGCTCTTTTTGTGAAATCCTAAGTTTCTTCGCAATCTCCTGTTTTGTTTCACCCTTAGCAAAATACTCTTGTGCCTGCTTTGTCAGATGAATACCCTGCTCCCGGCCAATCTGTTTTCCGCGATATTCTCCTCGGCGTTCCCCTCGACGCTCTCCTTTGCTTTCCCCTATGACATATCCCGATCTCCAAAACAAATCCGTCACTTCACACATACAATCCCGTCCTTTCTCAGTATATTCCTAAAAACTTACCCGCTCCAGCAATGTTCCATGACCCATCCCCTCCGGATCCGCTGGCAGAATAAAGAAGCCTGCATATCCGTACGCTCTTCATCTTCACGTTGACATACTGGATATGCAGGCCACCCTTATATGTTTTCTCTTCTGTAAAAATCTTTATGCGTCTATAATAGAACAGGTCATCTTATTTGTCAAATGAACGAGTGCAATTGCAGCAAAATGTTACAATGCCGCGTCATCCAGCAACTCTGTAAAATCCTAAGAAAGAATATCCAGTCTCCACCAACCACTATCTGTCTTCTCTGTTGCAAAAATATCGCTTAACTTCCTTTTGTTCTCTGAGTCGATATTCGCAATATAGTATTCTACTGTGCCATTTTCACGTATTATTTTAACAATTGTCCCCAAGGGATACTTTATGGCACTATTTCTTGCATATTCCTCGCTAAAAGATGGTACATTTTTTATAGAATCTTCACTAATTTCAACAAATAGTGTCTTGTTATCATGCTTTGTTATGAACTCTTCGAACGACTTGCTGTCTTTTACATTGGTTCTTCTTTCTGAATTTCCATCAACCTCATAATCAATACCCGTCCCAACTGCGACATAATAACGTCGTTCTATAATGCCATTTTCACTCCTGATCTCATCATAATAGATAGGAGAATCCCTTTCGTCTGGATCATTTTTATCCCAACCCTCATTATTTTTATATTTGGGATCATCTTTCACCGCCTTCTGAAACGCCTCCCATGAAGTCGCCTTAAAACGCTTTCCATCAATAGAAACTTCTTCTTTCTCAGCCTCTGTTTCTTTCCTCGGCAATACCTTGACTCCGCAAATCGCTTCTGCCGATCGTCCGCTTTCTTGGCGAGCAATCACTTTCAAATTATATCTCTGATCCCCTGTGCTTTTTATTCCGGTAATCTTTCCGTCTTTTACCGTAAAATAATCTGTGCCAGGATTATCATACTGATATGTCACAGAGCCAATTCCCGTGCTTGGTACTGTCTGCACTTCCAAATCCACCTGAGTTCCTTCTTCTACATCAATTTCCGAAGGAACTGTAATCTGAGAAAGATCCGCATATTTTACAGTGTGTTTTCTATTGTCCGTACGGTATTTATCTATCTCGTTTATCAAATTCTTTTCAACTGCCTCTTGACACCTTGCATGTGCCTGCACCACAAATGTTCCGATCTCTCTCGGAATAATTTTGACTTCCGTGCATGAATCGTTCAACGGAACAATATCCACTTTCATATTTTCCGGCTGAGCTTCGATAATCCCCCAGTCAATCGGCACATCCGTCGTATAGTCCGGCTGTAATCTGGCAATATAATGCAATTCTTCTCCAATTCTCATCTCCTCGCTTCCAGCATTCTTCCACTCTATATTATCAATTTGCTTAATCGGATAGCCAACTGTAAATGTCAAAGTATCTTCTCGATCGTCCTCTGTTACAAATCTAAGCGTGTACGGACCAGTGCCGTTTCCCCCAAACTTTTTAGGAAATAGTGTAAGATCGTAGCTGTCCGCACGATTTATTACGTCAAAATATCCCCCGGATGCATCATACCACGTTCCTTTCGGTAAGTTAGCAAAAATACCCTGAAGAGCTGCATCATCATAACTCTCTATTTCTATCCCCGCATTATCATGTGCCCATACATGGAATTCCTTCGGATTAAACAATTCGCCACTCTGGGTAACAGCAACCTCAACTGTCACAGATTTTTGCTCTTTAGTCTCAGTGTCCGTCACTGTAACTTCAACTTCAGCTTTTCCATGCTTATTACCGTGAACAGTTCCATCTTCGTCCACAGTCACTGTCTCCGGATCCACGCTTCTATATTCATATGTATATTTCCCGCTTCCGCCAGTTGCTTTCGGCTCCAGCTTTCCTTCTTCTCCCTCCTTGACTGTCAATGGCGGCACTTCCAGATCCAATTCAGGCTGTGACTGCGTCTCTGTCTGAGGTTCTTCCACATTTACATGAATGGTTTTTTCATCTGTAACTGTCTGCTGATTCCCATTCTCATCTGTATATGTTCCCGTCACCTTGCAGGTGATATCATATTCCCCTGCCGTCTCCCCCGTCACAGTCACCGTTGATCCGTCTTCCGATGTCTTGTCAACTTTAACGCTCGCGTCTTTGGATTCCCATTCATAGGTATACTTTACATCTTTTCCGTCTAAGCCTTTCGAGGTCGCACCCGCTGTTATCTCTTCGCCTTTGCCTTTTTCCAGATCAACACTTTCCGGAACACTGAGTTCAACACTCGGCTGCGTTTTCGGTTCCGGATCCGTCACTTTAACCTTAACCGTCTTCTCATCCAAAACATTGCCAGCTTTGTCTTTCAATGTCACTGTAACATCACACTCTCCGGGGGCAACTCCATGCACCTCACCAGTACTAGGATCTACCTGTGCAATATCAGGTCTTTCGCTCTTGTATGTGACAGTGACATCAGTTCCCGTATACAGATTGCCCTCCGCATCCTTCACACTGGCATCTATCTCTGTATCCTTGCCTGCTTCCACCGGCGGTACAGGAGATACATCCAATTGCAACTGCGGTTTTGAATCTTCAACCGTAACATCAACCGATCCTTTGGAAGTTGAAGTCGTCCCATTCTCATCTTCGATTGTAACTGTGCATTGAATCTCACCACTTCCTGCTACCTGTGCTTCTACAGATGCAGCCATTTTTCCGCTTTCAGTCCCTTGCACAACTCCATTGGCTGGGAAAGTCCACGTAACGTCCTTAATTTGTTCTTCCGGAACTTTATTGCCCTCCTCATCGTACACTGTTACCTGTAAGTCCTCGGTCTCACCTGTTTCCATATCTAACGGACCCGGTTCTATCTCGACACTATACGTATGCACTGCCGGCGTCGGCGTCGGGGTCGGAGTATGGTTAGTATCTTCCCCGGTATTATCCGGCGTCGGTGTAGTTTCCTCCGGCGGTGTTGCTGTCGCATCCGGCGATTCCCTCTTCTCCGTATTTTCCTCTACTTCTAACTTGGCAACAGAAAAGCTCCCCGCGTCCTCAATATTGCAGATTGCATGACCCTTCGGACATTTGATCTGCGTATCTTCAACCGCTTCATACGTATCGCCCAAAGGACACTTCCCGTCCTCACCGGCATTTTCGATATACTCCTGAATCTTATCATGTCCAAATTTATCTCCGCCATCCTCGCCATCAACCTCATAAGACAGTTTGGCTGTAGCGATATCTGCGGCAAGCGCATTCAGGCGTGACTTACACTCTTTCGCTTTCCCGTCGTCAATATAGCCGAGCACAGATGGCACGGCAATTGCCGACACGACTGAAAGGATTACCAGTACAACAATCAGTTCCACGAGTGTGAAACCATCCTGTTTCCTATTCATCTTTTTCTTTTCTTCTTTCATAGCACTCTTCCTTTCCATATCACTTGCTTCAATTTCTCACCTTACTATTATCTTTCAAATTTTCTTATATTCCAAAATTCTGCTCCGTGTATCATCCGCTATTGCAAATTTGTTATATCGTTGGAACCTTAACAAAATATTCTGCCAACTTTCCTTCATCCCAACTTGATAAATTATCTCTAGGGAATGGCTTGATACTTATATAGTACATTCCACTGATCTGCCACAATTTCCCAGGCACACCATTATCTTGCCAATCAGCACCTGGAATGTTATACTTATTTATTTTTACTTCATAAAACAAGTCTTTATGGCTTCTGTAATATTCTGCAAAAGTCATATTCACACTGCAGCTATCGTCCCAAGGAAGCGACGCATCCTTCTTGCGGACATAAACTATAGAGTCTTCATTTACTTTCGGTATGTTTCCTGTTTCATCAGGTATGTAATATAAATTTGATAATGGGAAATCGCTGTCTGTCACTGTTCCATTTTGAATAGCAGAGCGCAATGCATCCCACTCTATCGCACCAAATCTTACATTATTCCCCTGTACTGGCATAGGCTTACTCGGATCCCGTACAACTTCTATCCCTGTACTGACTACTTGTTCTTTATTTGCGCTATTTTTCATCTTAATCCACAGTGTTGCCTTACAGATTGTGTCACCACCAATAACATCATTTGAACTGCCATCTCTTTTCAAATAATCCCACGGATACGACGTAATCTCAGCGATATTATATTCTTCCCATTCTGTAGTCGCCGTCTCTGGTACTGGACCTATTACGATATCCCCCTCATTTGGCCACTTTGCAATCGATAATTTCTCGCCTTGCATTATGCTATTCTTTTTCTGCACAAGAATATTGATACCCGTCAGTGTGTACGGATCAATTACCTTCACATCAATAGAACCAGTCGGAGTTTTTGTACCATTTGTTATCTGAATGCTTAGTGTTGTTGTTTCGACTGCTTTCGGAACAATTAATCCATTCTCATATCCCAGCTTACCACCCCACACGGCATTTATCCTATACCCATCCAAACTCGCCCTATCTTCGTTTGGATGTATAATAATATCACCACTCTGATCTGGAGCAAAAGAAACGGATAGCGGCTGGTTAATAATTAAATCTGCCTCGTTTTTCAACTCAAGCCAGATCCCTGAAAGCTCCGTACTTCCTGCATCGTTCTCCGATACAACTGTCACCCAAAAACTACCAGTTGCCAGAACTTCCTCGCCACGCTTCATCCTGACTTTTACTTCTGTCTTCCCCTGATTCAATCCGGTTACTTTCCCGTCCGCTATGGAAATATATTCGCTATTATAATCATAGTACTCTAAGCTATATTGGCTAATATCGCTCGGTTGTATCTGCGGATTAATTGAGCGCTCATCTTCTACTTTTAAATTATCAATATTCGATATCCATATACTTATATTCGGATTTGACACCTTAATATTTCTGGTGATCGACCACTCATCCTCCACCCTGTTTATGGTGGGGTCTTTAACAGTCATCGTGATTGTTGCTTCTCCGACAGACTTTGCATTAACCGTCACATAATTCCACCCCTGATTGTCGCTTCCACGTTCCCATCTCTCTGTCCCTTGAACTATCTCTATAACATTTGGGGCTGAACTTGTGAATACGACATTTCTTGTCGCTGTTGAATACCAGCCATGCACTTTTGCGCTAATCTCCTTAGGACCGTCGTTCACATACATATTTGAATCCATAGGCATTGCTGAGTCAAGGCCATATATCGGATAACGCACATATGCATTCATCTCGTATACTTGATCTCCCACTGTATATCGAAGCGGGTATACACCTTGCCTATATTTATCGTCAATATATATTTCCGCATTATTTACAAACCGTACAAGATTATCATTACCTGCGTAGCTCCACACGCCTCCTGCCGGCAAATTCTTCGGCATAAACTTCGTAAAATCACCACCGCCCCAATGGACCTGCTCGTTTTCTATTCCATCTATTTCAAAATCACCATACGTAATAACAGTATCTTCCTGAGGAACTGTCACCGTCACCGTGGCTGTAGCCGTAGCCATCGCTGCTCCATTATCCGCCGTAACTGTGCACGTAACTGTCGCAGTACCGCCCGATAATCCTGTCACGCTTGCCTTTGTCTGATCGTCGGTTGCCTTTGTTACCGACGCAACCATCTCTTTACCTTCTTCTATCGTCCATTCACACACATAGGAGTCATAACCCGATACAGCCACATTTGCCGTCAATAATCCGGCTTCTTTTCCTTCTTCTCCAAGTACAAGTTCTAAAGAATTCGGGGTGAGAGAAACTGTAAGACTTTTCTGTTCGTTCACAGTTATTTGAGTACTCGCACTTGCGGAAACTGGATCCCCTTCTGCAACTGCCGCACTTGAACTGCAGGAAATATTGCATAATGTTCCCGCACTAACAGCTTTGATTTTTATACTTGATCCGTTATCTTCTATTTTCTCAAAATTTGAAGGGACAGTCCAATTATAAATATTTGATGCCGTGCAATTTTCTTCCGTCACAACTGAAGCCGTTACCGTTTGCACCGCATTCATTTCCATATTTGCAGACTCCGGGCTGATTGCAATTTTAAAGTCGGATTTCACTGGTTCCACCGGAGTCGAATTGTCTGGCGTCGGTGTCGCCGTCTCCTTCGGCGCCTCCGTTTGCACGTTGTTCACATCCGCCGTCACAATACCCGCGGTGCTTTTCAAAATAACCGTAGTATCGCCGTGTTTGTCGCAGTGAATCGTATTACCGCTGCCCTCCAACGTATATTTCCCGCCCGCAGGACAGCCGTTCTCCGCACTGTTCATTTCATCCTCCGTCAGCGAAGCCGTAGACCCCATCGCCGACATTTCCTCCAGCCGCGACGCGAGCGCCTTACGGTGAGTTTCGCACTGCTTCGCCTTGTTGTCATCCACGTAGCCCATGTAGGTCGGTACGGCAACCGCCGTCAGGATTGACAGCATGACAAGCACGACAATCAGCTCCACCAGAGTAAAGCCTGCTTTCCTTTTCTCTTCGTATGTACTGTTCTTTCTCACCGTAAATCCCTCCAATATGTAAAGCAGAATTCCACAGATTTCCTCAACTATATTTTATACGACAACTCGTCGAAAGTCCATACATTTTTCAATCAAAATTTCACTTTTTTCATTTTTACGCATATTGAAAGTCTTCACGAAAGAATTTCATTGGGATTTCTCCTGCAGGGATGCAAAAATCCCCGAAATACCGTCACAGGATTTCAGGGATTTAGAATGATAGAAACTTATATTCTTCTCTTGCAAACAACACACCATTTCCACCATGCGCAGGGATCTTGCCTCCGGATCAGCCAAGCGCATACCCGGTCAGCTTCTCGATGTCCTCCTTGCTCCAGAATTCGTTCTCCCAGTAGAAATACTCGTCCTTCCTCTTCTTGAAGATTCGGAACGGGATGTCCGTATTGTCGTAAATATGGCAGATGTCGCAGACCTTCAGAAGCTCCGGAACCAATCCGAGCGAACGAGCGTACCGCGCTTTGATTTTCTCGACGGGAACGTCGTGTCCGCCGGAGGCAAATCGGCGCATCACGCGGTGAATGTTGATATTGACGTCCGCGGTCAGGACATAGATGCAGCGGATAAAATACCCCTGCTCCCTCGCCCTGCGCAGCAGGTCAAGATTGCGGCTGGTGGACAACACCGTTTCGAAGGTAAAATTCTTGTGGACGTCCAGAACGTACTCCCGCATATCCTCCGCCAGCTCAGCCGCCTCCAGATCCGTGCTCTGCGTCGCCCGCTTAATGTCGTCTGCGTTGATGTAGGGATTGATGATCTTCGCCGCTTTCGTCACCGTGCTCTTTCCGCTGCCGTTCGGACCCGCAAAGACGATGATTTCAGGCTTTATCTCCATACTCTCGCCTCCCGTCCGGATATTCGATGTAGGACGCCTTCCTATCCCGGTCGTAGCCCGTGACAGGCAGTCCCCGGCTCTGGTTCGCCTCGTTCTCCTGCCGGATCATCTCCCGGAAGCGGCGGACAAGCTCATCATCGCCGACGCCGCAGGTAGAATCCAGCTCGTTCGGTCTCGGCGGCTCGTTCTCCTGCTCCTCAAGCGCCGCAAAAAAACCCTTCATGATTTTTTCTCTGGCCTCCCGGCCTTTGTTCGTGTCATTCTGTCTGTCCATATCTGACTTCCTTTAGTCTCTGAGCGCCCTGCTCCCAGTATTATACATTTATACCGTACAACGAACACAATGTCGGCACTATCCCGGGACCATACTTTTTGATCTGCTCATCTACATAGGCCCAGTCAACACCGCCCGCGATGCTCTTCAGCGCGTCGTCGGAAAGCTCGCCCTGCGCGTTCATCCGCTCGAACAAAGCCTTCGCCTGCTCCTCGGTCGTTTCCGCGCCATACTCTTTGAAAACGTCAAGAAGCTCCTCCGCTGTCTTTGCCCCCTTTAGTTTCACTGTCATCTCGTTTGTCTGTTTTTCGTTCATGGTGATTCCTCCTTGTCATGTGAAATATTTTTGTTTCCTTGCCTTTCATCTCTTTATACGATCGAAAAAGCTTCTTGTTAGGAAAACAGCAAAGGAAGTCTTCGGCAAACTGCATCTGCGTCGACTTCCTTTTCCATTTACTGTGCTTGTGCGAAATGCTTAGTTTCCAGCCAAGCGACTGTTGCTAAACATTTACATGCCCAAACGACTGTTGCTAACCTCAGCCTTCGGCTCTCGCCTCGCCTTCGCTAAGCAACGCTGCATAGCTTCCAACATACGGTTCATCTGCGCCCTGCGGGCTTGATTCACCTAGTTTCCAGCCATCTGCTTCGCTACCTCGGCAGCAAAGTCTTCCTGCTTTTTCTCGATGCCCTCACCGGTCTCCCAGCGGACGAAGCCCTTGATCGTGATCTTCGCGCTGTTTGCCTTCGCGACGGAATCAATGTAGGACTGCACGGACTGCTTGCCGTCTTCTGCCTTTACGTATACCTGATCGAGCAAGCAAATCTCCTTGAGCTCCTTATTGATACGGCCGTTGATCATGCCCTCGATCACCTTCTCCGGCTTGGAAGCCTCCTTCGGATCGTTCTTGATCTGAGCCAGAAGGATCTCTTTCTCATGCGCGATGTAATCCTCGCTGATCTCGCTCCGGTTCGTATACAGCGGCTTGAGCGCGGCTACCTGCATCGCAACATTCTTCGCCATCTCCTTAATATCATCGTTTACCACATCGGTCACGACATCCACCAGAACGCCGATCTTTCCGCCCATATGCGTATAGGAAGCGACAAACCCCGCATCCTCCGTCACCTGCGTAAATCTGCGGATGTTCATGTTCTCGCCGATCACCGCGATCTGGCCTGCCAGCGCCTCGTTGACAGTCTTCGTGGTATCAAATTTCCACGGCTCCGCGAGGAAAGCCTCGATATCCGCAGCCTTGGTCTCCATCGCCTGCTCTGCCACCTGCGCAACATAGCCTTGGAACTTCTCATTCTTCGCAACGAAGTCGGTCTCTGCGTTGACCTCTACCGCAACAGCCTTCTTGCCGTCGTCGGACACGATCACCTTCACAAGACCCTCGGCGGCGATTCTGCCGGCCTTCTTCTGAGCCGTAGCAAGTCCTTTTTCTCTCAGGAACTCGATCGCCTTGTCCATATCGCCGTCGGTCTCCGTCAGGGCCTTCTTGCAGTCCATCATGCCGGCGCCCGTCATCTCTCTCAACTCTTTCACCATTCCTGCTGTGATTGCCATTCTGTTTTCCTCCATATTTTCTTATATTCGCACGAATGCAACAGGTAGTCCGCCTGCTGCATCCGCCGCACTGTTATTTTCTGTTGTCAATCAATATCACGTTTACTCCGCGATCGCATTTACCGGAGCTTCGTCCGTGTAAGCCTCTTCCTCATAATATCCTTCCGCGTCTGCCGGCACTTCCTCAGCGCCCTGCTTTGCCTCGATGACGGCGTCCGCCATCTTGGATACGATGAGCTTGACCGCGCGAATTGCGTCGTCATTGCCCGGGATCACATAATCCAGCTCTTCCGGATCGCAGTTCGTGTCGCATATACCGATCAGGGTAACGCCCAGCGTATGAGCCTCCTGCACGCAGATGCGCTCCTTCTTCGGGTCTACTACGAAAATCGCATCCGGGATCCTGCGCATCTCCTTGATGCCGCCGAGGTTCTTCTCCAGCTTCTCCTGCTCCTTGCGAAGCGCGATGACTTCCTTCTTCGGAAGCACGTCGAAGGTGCCGTCCTCAGCCATGCGCTCGATGTCCTTCAGGCGCTTGATTCTGCTCTGAATCGTCTTGAAGTTTGTCAGCATGCCGCCGAGCCATCTCTCGTTCACATAGAACATGCCGCAGCGCTCCGCCTCGGTCTTGACCGCATCCTGCGCCTGCTTCTTCGTGCCGACGAAAAGAATGCTGCCGCCGTTCGCCGCAATGTCCGCGACCGCTCTGCAAGCTTCGTCTACCTTGCCCACCGACTTCTGAAGGTCGATGATGTAGATGCCATTGCGCTCCGTGTAGATGTACTCCGCCATCTTCGGGTTCCATCTTCTGGTCTGATGTCCGAAATGAACGCCTGCCTCGAGTAACTGTTTCATTGAAATTACACTCATGTCTCTTCTCCTTTTTGGTTAGATTCTTCCGTATGTCTCACGCTCGCGGAGAGACTGGCGCGCCGCCGCGCATCGCAGACCGTGAATCGCAGATCGCAAATCACAGGCCATGGTTTCGGCCGTACATCGCCGGCACCGTCCCCGGAGTCCACATACGTGCTTGATTTGCAGCTTTTGTATTATAGCATAAGGTGCTGTGAGGTGCAAGAAAATTTTATGCCATCTGCAAAAATCTGCAAAAATATCTCCGGGTAGACACCCCTACAGATCCTTCCCGGAGACATTTTTGCTTTTCTGCCTGCTTATTTATTCTCTTCTCAGCGCCTCGATCGGGTCAAGGTTCGCCGCCTTCACGGACGGCAGGAGCCCGAAAATAATACCGATCAGCATCGAGAACACGACCGCGATGCCGGAAATCACCACGTCGATGGACACCGCCACGCCGGACACTTTGTTGATGACCTGCGCCAAGCCGATGCCGCTTGCCACGCCGATGACGCCGCCGATGCTCGTAAGAACGGCGGCTTCCGTCAGGAACTGCCCGAGAATCGATCCCTTCCGGGCGCCGATCGCCTTCTTCAGACCGATCTCGTTCGTGCGCTCCGTCACCGACACGAGCATGATATTCATAACGCCGATACCACCGACCAGCAGTGAAATGCTTGCGATCCAGATCAACTGATTGTTCGTCGCCGCGCTCATGTCCTGCAGCTTCTGGGCACGCTCAAGCACATCATCCGCTTTATATTTGAAATCTGTCTGCGAGGATGACACGGTCGCGTTCAGGATATCCTCCGCGCCTTTTCCGGCTGCCTCCATATCGTCTACGCTGACTGCCTTCACGATGACATTCTCCGGCTCGTCGTACTGATACACGATCGGCCAAGAAGCCTTCGGCATAAAGAGATATCCAACCGCGTCGGAGTTCGCGTATGTATAGTAATCTTCGATGGAGTTAATGTTCGGTGTGAACTTCCTGCTCTGATCCACAACGCCTACTACCGTGAAAGGCATCTTGCTGATCTCGATCGTTTTCCCGATCGGGTCATCGTTGCCGAAGATATTGTCGGCTGCCGTCTGATCTACGATCAATACCTTGCGGAAATTTTTGTAATCGCTCTCGATAAAATTCCGTCCCGTGCGGATCGTATAGCCCACCGTCTCAAAATAATCGGTATCGATGCTCCGCACGCTCACGCTCTGCAGCATCGTGTTTCCGTAATACAGTCCGTCCGTAGACTGCCGTTCATTGTAGCGCGTGACGTTCTCCACCGAGTCGAGCGCACGGATCTCGTCGCACGTCTCGTCCGACACTTCGCGGAATCCCGACGGAGCCGGAGCCCATGAATCGATCATATAGGGATAGCCTCCCGTGTAGATCATGATCGACAGCGTATTGTTTCCGGAACCGATCAGGTTGTTCTTGATCTCCTCGTTCGTGCCCTTGATCGTCGACGCGATTGAGATGATGGAGGCAATACCGATAATGATGCCGAGCATCGTCAGGAACGAGCGCATCTTGTGCGACCAGATTCCCTGAAACGACAATCTTATATTCTCAAGCAAGTCTCACACCTCCTGCCGTAAAGATCCATCTCATCCTTTCCTGCCTCCTGTTACATATTCTGCAGTCTGTCTACGTCTTTCGTTTTTGCGCCTTCCTTGACATCCTTGCCGTATGGGAAAGCGATACAGTCATCCAGCGTAAGCCCATCCGCGATCTCCACCGCGTAGCCGTACATCTTTTTGCCCGTCTTGACATACTGCTTCGTCAGGTTGCCGTCGTCGCCCTTCTTGTAGACGTAGGTCCTTCCGTCCGGCTCGGTACGGACAAAGTAATTCTCCAAATAGATCGCGCTCATATCGCCCGGCGCCGTCCCGGAAAGGTAGATTTCCGCCTCTCCTTCCTCCATGTCTTCTGCGTCGTCGATCAGCGCATAAAACGGGTAGTAGGAAGCGTTCGTATTCTCCTGCCCGTATCCCATATACTGCCCGTTCGGATCCGGATACTCAGAGACTTCCTTGATCACAGCCGTGAAGCCGGTCCCGTTTGTTATCAGCGTCCCGGAGATCGTGTCCCCGACATTGATCTGCTCAAGCGTCAGCTCGCTCATCACGCCCTTCGCGTACAGTCCCGCCTCGTTTGCAACCTTCACGAAATAATCCTCATCTGAATCGCCGTCCGGTCCGCCGATGCTGATCACGGTGCCGTCCATCGTGCTCTTGACGACCTTTCCGTCGACAATCCGCTGCTTCTGTCTCAGATCCAGCTCGTTCTGCCGGATATCCAGCGAACAGTTTTCGATCTCCCGCTCCTTCTCCTCAATCATCTCCGCAAGCTCTTCAGCCGTGTACGTCCACTCTCCGTCGAAATCGCCAAAATCACCGAAATCGCCGTAATCCGGGAACTCCGTCTCCGGTTCGTCCGTCCACAATCCGTACTGCCTGAATGTATCGACAAAGCTTGGATCGCTGCTCACCATGGACCTCTGCGCATCGTTCAGCTCGGAATATTTGTCCCAGATATTCAAGGCCATGTTGAAGCGGTCTTCTTCCGGCGTATCCTCCGGCAGACTCAAAAGCTCTTGGTACATCTGTATGACCGCATATGCCCCGAGGGTATCCCCAATGCTCAGGAAGCCGTCCGGCGCGATCAATTTGCCCTTCTTATTCTTTTCCCACGGCTCGCCGGACTGCTCCGCCAGATCCGCCTGCTCGTTCTTCCACTGCTTCTCCAGCCTCTTTCTCCAACTGTTGCCGAGCTGATTGTATGCATCTGTCGCCTTCTCCAGAAGATTCTTGTCAATGGCAGACGGATTGATCGCCTCAAACAGCGCTTTTGCGTAGCAGATGCAGAGATCGCGGTAACGCTCTTCAAGCTGGGTCACCTGAAATTCCTTTCCCTGCTCCGTCAGATAGCTTCTCACATTGTCAAGCAACTGATATTTCTCCATATCGGGAGTCGCCGTCTGCGATTCGTCCAAAATCTCCGTCATCGGATAGGAAAGCCACTGCTGATAAAATACGATCGCGCTCTCCAGCTCGGTCAGATAATCCTTGCCCTGCTCGGCATAGGTCTGCGCGGCGTTCTCTGCCAGAAGCATCTCCGCATTCGACAAAAACGTAGTTGTATAGCTCTCGATCGCCTCCGGCGCGTTCTCATAGTGCGCCGTCGCGGTCACGTCAAACTCCGGCATGAGGAAGCTCGCATAACCGCTCGCGACATCCTCCGCATTCAGCTCGACCACCTGTCCGGGGTCTCCGGAGGTCGGAGCCACACTCCATCCCATAAACACAAGCGTCACATCGTCCATGTTCGCCTGCAGAGGAACCAGCCTTCCCGCCTCATAGGTCCCGGTCAGATTGCCCGGATTAATCGTAACGGTA
Source organism: uncultured Lachnospiraceae bacterium (assembly GCA_947627245.1). Classification (GTDB taxonomy): domain Bacteria; phylum Bacillota; class Clostridia; order Lachnospirales; family Lachnospiraceae; genus Choladousia. The sequence continues at coordinate 39,981 of CANQVH010000025.1, forward strand.
TATTCCTTTTTCTGCGAAACGTCCTCACCCGCGGCCGGAGTCTCGTCAGTTGTCATCCCGTCACCGGACGTTGTATCGTCGCCGTTTGCCGTACTGTCATCGGTCGTTGTGCCGTCGCCGTTTGTCGTACTGCCATCGGTCGTTGTCCCGTCACCGGTTGCTGTGCTGTCACCATTTGCCGTCCCATCACCGGACGTTGTGCCGTCGCCGGGCTTTGTGCCGTTATCGTTTGTCTCTCCATCGCCGGTTGTCGTACCATCCCCATTCGTCGTACCGTCGCCGGACGTTGTGCCGTTATCATTTGTCTCTCCGTCGCCGGGCGTCGTCTCATCACCGGTTGTCGTTCCATCACCATTTGTCGTACCATCACCGGACGTTGTATTGTCTCCATTTGTCGTACCGTCGCCCTCTGCGATCTCGGCAGGCTCGCCTGTCCCCGACGACCCGTCGGAGTCCTCCGATCTGTTCTCATCCGGCGTCGACGCGTCCGGATCCTGAACCGTCCGCACAGAGACAATCGTATCGTTCGTCTGAATCCCCTCGATCACATAGTCGTCCGGATCATCGCTCGCCTCGTTCTTTCTTGCCGGGATCGACCCGTCCACCAATACCTCCGTAAGCTTGTAGCCGTCCTCCAGACTTATCGCAAAGACGATCTTTCCGTCCTCCGCCATAGCAATCGAATTGGTGACATCCTGCCCGTTCACTGTCGTGACCGCGCCGTCCGAGACGTCAAACGCAACCGTATTCTGGCGCACACCTTCCTGCGGCTGCTCCGTTCCATTCTGTGCGGTGCCATCGTTCTCACCCGATTCGTCTGCGCCGTCCGAGCCGTTTACCTCGCTCGATCCGTCTGCGCCGTCCGTGCCATCTGTACCCGTCTCGCTCGATCCGTTTACGCCGTCCGAGCCATCCGTGCCCGTCTCGTCTGCCCCGTCCGTGCCGTTTTCCTCACCCAGTCGGGCTTTTATTTCCTCTGCCGCAGCCTGCAGCTCCTCAAGACAGTCAAGGTTCTCTACCCTCTCCTGTTGCTGCGTGGCAAGCAGATCATAGGACTCCCCGATCCGCTCAACCATTTCCAAAAATGCGGCATCCTCAAGCTCCTCAGCCTCCGTCTCCGCTTCATCGATCAGCATCTCAACATACCTGACCTGATACTCGTTCAGCGTCTTAAAGCTCTTCTTGAGCGTCGCAACCTCCTCTTTACTCAATGCCGCCTTCACGGAATCCTTGAGCGCATAAGAACGGATCTCCTTCACCGATCCGTCTTCCTGCTCCTCCTCCGTCGTCTCCTCGTCCGCCAGATTCTTCCGGTAGTAAGAGACGGCCTGCTCGACGGCTTCTCCGATATCGTCAGCCTTCAGTTCGTCTCCGCAGGCAAGAAACGTCGCCTGAATCTCCAGCACAAGCGCCTCAAAGCTGAGCACGCTGTTTTCAATGGTCGGAAGCAACGGCTCCCCCGCGCTGTTTCCGTTTATCTTTTCCACGCCGTCAACCTCTACGCCGTCCGGTTCACCGGAGGTCTGTCCGTCCGTGTCCGTCCCGTCCGGGATCTCGCCGGTCCCCTCGGTCTCTGTCTCTTCTTCTATAATGGCATCCGTCTCTTCAGGAGCTTCCTCGGCGGACGCCGTCAGCGTGAACCAATCCCGTTCCCGTTCAAGAGAAGCCGTCGCCGGCGTGTTCTTCAGCTTTTTCAGTTCCTTTTCGAGCCGCGTCAGCGTCAGCTCGTTCGTCTGAAGCTCAAGCTGCTGCATCTCAAGCTCAAGCTCCTGCAGCGTCATGTCATAGGAAAAAAGAGGTGTGCCTTCCTTGACCTCGTCCCCGACCTGCACATATATTTTATCGATCCCATAGTCATCATTCAGTCGGACGGTCTGCGCCACCTGAGACGTGACGGATCCGTAGACGACCTGCTGGCTGTCCATTGCATAATATCCCATTGAAACATTTGATACAGGCACAACCTCGACCGGAGATTTTCGGCTCTGCGCGGCATAATACGCCCCATAGCCGGCACCGCCTACCAGCGCGGCAGTCACCACGACACTGATCAGCACAGTTCTCAGTTTCATTGCTCCGTCTCTCCTTTCTGCTCTGAAAGCTCACCGTCAAAGATCGTAACCACTCGCTTTGCATAGCCGGCGATCCCGCTGTCATGCGTAATCATAATTATGGTAACGCCCTCATCATTCAGTTTCTGGAACAGCTCCATGACCTGCTTGCTCGACTTCGAGTCAAGAGCTCCGGTCGGCTCATCGGCCAGAAGAATGTCCGGCTTATTCACCATAGCGCGCGCGATCGCGACCCTCTGCTTCTGTCCGCCGGACAACTGCGTCGGCTTGAATGTGACACGGTCCTCCAGCCCTACCCGTATCAGCGCTTCTTTCGCTTTTGCCCGACGCGCCCTCTTGCGGATCCCCGCATAGATCAACGGCAGCGCCACATTGTCAAGCGCCGTCATGCGCGGCAACAACTGAAAGTTCTGAAATACAAAGCCGATGTTGTGCAGGCGCACGTCCGCCAGCTTTTTCTCATTCAGCGCAAGGACGTTCCTGCCCGTCAGCTCATAGCTTCCCGACGTGGGGCGGTCAAGACAGCCGATAATATTCATCAGGGTCGATTTGCCGGAGCCGGACGGCCCCATGATCGCCACATATTCGCCCTGCTCCACGCTCAGGCAGACATCCTTCAGCACGGGAACCGTCATTTTTCCCTGAATGTAATCTTTATATATATGCTCCAATTTGAGGATCAAAGAAACCCCTCCCCTGTGTCAAGTAATCTTCTTCCGCAGGTCAGCCGACTCCGACCTCCTCCTCGTCGGACATGCCGCCCATATCCGAATCATCATAGCTCATGTCATCCATATCAGCGTCGTCGTAGCTCATGTCATCCATGTCCGCGTCGTCATAGCTCATGTCGTCCATATCCGAATCATCATAGCTCATGTCGTCCATGTCCGCGTCGTCGTAGCTCATGTCGTCCATGCCCATATCATCGTAGCTCATGTCGTCCATGTCCGCATCGTAATAGCTCATGTCGTCCATGCCCATATCGTCGTAGCTCATATCGTCCATGCCCATGTCGCCCTCGGCGGCGATGTCGTTGTAGATCACCGGATCACCCTCGGACACCGTATCAAGCGGGTACGCGATATAATCCTCCGGCTCAAGCCCGTCAAGCACCTCGTACTCCATCAGTTCTTCGTCGTAGTCTCCGATCGTGATCTCATGCTTCTCTATCGTGTTGGACTTATTCGCGAACCATACATAGGCTTTTCCGTCATCCTCCTGCATGATGTAATACTCCTCCAGCCACATGCCGGTCTTCTCCTCCGTCTGGCCGAGATCTTCTTCCATATAAACATGCTGGCCCAGAATCAATCCCTCCGAGTCGTCCAGCTCCACATAGAAATTGTAATTGGAGGAACCTGCATCGTTCGACATTCCGTAATAATAACCGTTGTCCTCTTCCTCCGCCACGTTCTCCGTGGAGATCTCGGACACCGTCCCCGTCCACGTCAGCGTATCATCCACTCTGGAATGGACGAGCATCGTCATTCCCTCTTGGATCTGGGCAAGATTCTGCTCATTCACCGTACCTTTGATGCGGTAATCTCCGATCGCCAAGATCGTTATGTACGCTGAATCGCCGCCGGAGCCATAGTAATCCTGCGAATCTCCGTTCGGATCGGAAATCTTCTGAATGATCCCGGCCATCTCGGCGGTCACGGTAGAATTATCAATCGTCTCCTTGAGCTGCTCCATCTCGAGCTGCTTGCTCTTGATGTCATACTCGTATTGCTTGATCTCATTCTGCGCGGACAAAATGCTCGTCGTGATCATAAGCTGCTCATCCGAATCAGCTTCCTTTTTATCCTTTTCATACTGCTTGATGCTCTGCTCGGCGAGCTCAATGTCTCCCTGCGCCTTGTCGATGTCGATCTCCGCCTGTGCGAGCTTATCCTCGTCATCCCGGGTATCGTAGCTGAAGAGACGCTGTCCCTCCTTCACCTCGTCGCCTTCCTTGACGAAGCACTCCTTCACCGTGCGGTCGCCCTCCAGCTTCACCTCAAGCGTCGCCTGTGGACTGACCTCGCCGCCAAAACGCTCTACCAGACCGGTGCCATTGCCGAAACCGGTAATCTCAGACACCCGATCCACATATACCGCGTTGTCCGCCGTCGAAGAAACCCTTTCCTCCGAATCCGCCTTCTTTTCAAAATAAAAATGATAAGCTGCATATCCGCCCCCGCCCAGAAGCGCAAGGACCAACACGGCAATAATAAACTTCTTCATTAATATATACTTCCCTTCGGATAAATTCATTTTCTATAACACTATACCACAACTTAGTCGAAAAGAAATAGATTTTTTCTTAATACTTCCTGAAGACACTAAATTTTCAC
>CANQVH010000026.1 GCA_947627245.1 uncultured Lachnospiraceae bacterium
AATTATATCTGCAATTTTCAAGGTTCTTCGGAGCCTTTTTGCTGGCTCCAGATTTTCATAGACTACTTGACACTACCCGTCTGCTCTCCAAACTCTCTAGGCTCTCCAGACTCCCCAAATTCTCCTGTAGCAGATTGCTCCATCTTCAGCCATTCTTACTTCATTCCTTCAGCGCGGCCGCCGCGATGCCCTGTTCCAAATACTCCTGTCCGCTCAAAAACAAAAGCAGCGCCGGAACCAGCATCATGAACGCAGCCGCAAATCCCAGCCCGGCCTCCTCGATCCCGATCTCCGGCAGGAACAGCGACAGCGGCCACAATGATTTTGTCTTCAGAAACGTCATCGGCTGTTCGATCATGTTCCACGATTCCAGAAATCCCAGAATGCCGGAGGACACAATCCCCGCCGCTCCCAGCGGAATGCCGATTCGCAGGAAAACCTGTAAATGCCCCGCTCCATCGATGCGCGCCGCCTCCAAGATCGCCTCCGGAATCCCGCAGAAAAAGCGATACATAATAAACACCGGAAACGTCGAAAACACCGCAGGCAGGATTACCGCCGCATGTGTGTCCAGTAAATGCAGCCGGTCGATCACAAGGTATTGCGGCAGCATAAGCACCTGAAACGGCATAAGCATCAGCACGATATACAAAAGCAGAACTGCCTGCTTCCCCGGAAATTCAAACCGCGCCAGTCCCCATGCCGCCGGAACTCCGAAAATGGTCTGCCCGGCCAGAATACACAGGGAAATCTTCAGCGAATTCCAGAACATCACAAAGAACTGCGGCGAATCCAGCAGAAGCTCCACGAGAGCGCGCAGCGTCGGCGCATGCGGCAGCAACGGCCAGCTCGCTATCCCCTCCGTGCCCGCGAGCACCGGAGCCAGATAATCTTCCAGCTCCCACTGCTGCATAAACACGCCCGCCGCCGCAAACAGCACCGGGAAACAGATGATTCCGGCCAGCAGGATCAGCGGCAGATATGTCATTCCCCTCGCTATTTTTTTCACCATCCCGCTGCTCCTCTTCTTTCAAAATTGTCTGAGTTTATACCCTTTTTCACTCTTCCAAAATATAGCTGTATAGCATTCTACTCCCGTTCCCAGCTCCGCCTCAGCACGAGGATCAGCGCCAGCACAACAAGCGCGTTCACGACTGCGGCCGCCGAAATCTTATCAAAGGACAACTCGCGGAACCAGTTGTTGTAAAGATGCTGAAGCAAATACATGCTCTGATGCGGATAATCTCCGGCGACCAGCCACGCCTCGCGGAACACCTTAAATGAGTTGAGAAAAGACAGCACCGTGATCGTATACAGAGACGGCAGAAGGTTCGGGATCGTGATCCGCGTAAAACATTTCCATTCGCCTGCCCCGTCCACACGCGCCGCCTCGTAGATGTCCTCCGGAATCCCGGAAAGTCCTGCCAGCCAGAGAATCATGTCGTAGCCGAGGTTTTTCCAAAGATAGCTGACAACCAGCACCGAAAACGCCGCGCCGCTCGTCATCCAGCCGACTTTCTGCATGCCGAGCTTCAGGAGCAGGCCATTGAGCAACCCGTTTGAATGGAACAGAACCTTCCAGACGAGCACGACCGACGCGGCAGGTACCGCCACCGGGATCAGAAGCATGCTCTTGAGCAGGTTCTTCCCGGCGCGTAGCTTCTGCAGGACGACCGCGAGCACAAGCGAGAGCGCCACCAGCAGCGGAATGCAGACGCCGGTAAAGCGCAGCGTGTTCATCGCCGCCATCCGAAACGCCGTGTTCGTAAACACTGTCTCATAATTTTTCCAGCCAACCCACTCCGCCGTGACCGCGCTCTGAAACGATCTGCGCACCACCTCCGCGAACGGCAACAGCGTGAAGCAGACGACTCCGGCAAAACCCGGCGCCAAGAAAAGAACTCCCGCAAACTCTCGTCTTCGCTTCGATTTTTCCTTCCCCGTCCTCCGATACATACAAACCTCGTATCCTTTTCGTATTTCACTCCCTGTTTCAAAAGTCTTTGCATATCCGTATTGCAGCCGCCTGAAGCAGGAGTCCTCAAAGAAGGACCTATAGGGGTGTCCACTTTGAGGACTCCTGTTCAGGCGTACACAAACCTACTCCGCCAGATACAGGTTGATCCTCTGCAGGATCGCGTTCACCGCCTCGTCCTCGCTCGTCTCCCCGCTCAGGCAACGCTGCATCTCCTCGATCACCACGTCCTGCTGCACGCGCTCCGTCTCGACCGGCACGCTCACCTGCTGCGCCATCGCCATCAGCGCTTCCCGCTCCACATCCGTCGGCCACTCATACTCAAGACCATACATATTTCCTTCCTCATCGCCGCTGTAGACTCCAAAACCGTCCCCGAGCGAATCCGTGTTGATCCGGTCTTCCAGCGCAGTCCGGTTCAAAGGGAAACCATCGCTGGAGACCTGCTTCTGTGTCTCCGCCGAGAGCAGGAACTTCACAAGCTCCGCCGCCTGCTCCGGCTCCTTTGACGTGCCGAGAACGCCGAGCAGTCCGCACGGGACAAAGAATTTTTCCTCCGACAGATTCGGCAGCGCCGCCGCGCAGGCGCCGTTCTGTTTGTTTATGGAGGTCAGGCCGCAGTAATCCCTCATCTGATACAGCGCGCCCGGATAGAACGCACAATCGCCCATAAGCAGATCCATAACGGAATACATCAGGTCGTCGCCCTTGATTCCCAACATCTGTTCCTCCGCATTCCAGCTATACATTTCGTCCTGCTGAAGCATACCCAGTTTTTCCATTTCCTCCTGTGACGCGTTCGCCTTCCATGTCTCCGTGATCTGTCTGACCGCATGCACATACTGCGCCAGTTTCTCCTGATCCAGCGTGCCGTCCTCATTTTTCCATGCGCCGGCGCTGACGCGATAGAGAAGATTCGAAAGATAAAAAATAGTCGTCGTCGAGACCGTCCCCGGCTGCGCGGCAAGCGCCTCGATTGCATCAAAGCTATCGATGCCGCTTATGAGCTCCGGTTTTCCCACCGCCATCACGATGCCGAAACGCTGCGGAACCGCATAGAACGCGCCGTCCTGCTCATATGCGCCGAGCACATTGTCCATCAGTCCTTCACTGTCCCGCAGCTCGGCGACAATCCCGCTCAGATCCGTCAAAAGTCCCTGCTCTACATAGCTGTCGACCGGCAGGCTGTCCAGCACAAGAACGTCCGGCCCGCTGCCCGCCAGAATCTCCGTGTTCAGCGTGCGTAGCGCATCGGAGGCTGTCACGCCGTCCTCTCCGCTCATACCGATCTCATAATTCACATAAATATCCGGATACTTTTTCTGGAACAGCGTGATCGCCTCCCGGAGCTCGCTTTGCTCCGTCAGAGAATAGATCGTCAGCTCCTTTTGCGGTACGCTCGGGGTATCCGCGGAATACTCATATTTCATCAGCTTGTGCTCCGAATCGCCGAAGCAAACCAGATAGAAACACTGATCTGCCACCGCCATCGCGCAGAGCGCGGTAGCTGGCGAGGCAAGTATCCCCAGCGTGCCGTCCACGACCTGTTCCACGACACTTCCGTCCATCGCATGCGCGAAGATTCCGTCTCCCGTGCCGTAGTACAGCCGTCCTTCCTCATCCTCCGCCATCACGATCGGCACAGACGCAGTCGACGAGATTGTATACATGTCCCTCGACGGACCGGACCCTCCCGCGTACAGCGCCTCTTCAAGCGACTCATCGCGCGCAAGCGGCTCTCCGCTCGCGATATCGTAGCGCTGTAGCTGCGACGACATGAGCACCAACGCTTCCTCCCCGCAAGTTCCGATCATGTCCGCGCCGCTGGCGATCATGCTGCCGCTCTCGACGGTCTCCGGATCAAACACCAGAACATCGCCACCCGGCTCCATTCCGATCAGCTTCCCGTTCTGCGCAAAATCCATTACATAAGAAGTGTCAGTGTCCCGCCTTGCCGTCACATTTCCCTGCGAGTCGAACGCAATCAGATAATTTCGTAATGTGCCCTCATCAGCTAACTCGTATCCCACCGCGACTCCCCCACCCATGGGGCTTAGGTCAATATCATAGAACAACTTCTTCGCGTATTCCTCCGGAAATGCGCCGGCCTGTTCCCAGCTCGCTCCGCCGTCCGCGCTGTCCCAGATCGTATAGCCGGCGTCGCCCGTCCCGAGCATCCGCAGCGTCCCTTCCGCCGTCCGCACAATGTCCAGAGGACTGAAATCCTCCGCCGGCATGTTAAGCTCCGACTCAAGGTAACGGCCCATCGCGACGTCTCCCTCTTCGGCATGCGCCACGCTCCCCGATGCATTTCCGGCCAGCTCGACCGGAAGAGCTTCCGCCAGACCGCCCGGCAGACTCCGGACGATACCTCCCGGCAAACCACCCGCGAGCGCTCCGGTCACCGCAAGGCAGACCGCAGAGATACCCGCGCACCACTTTTTCCGCAAATCCTTTCTTATTTTCTTCATACTCCAACCTCCTGTTGAATATTCCGGCGCGGCAGGATGCGCTTCTGCCGCCCTGCGCGCCCTTTGCATTTTCCATGTCAGTGTAATCCGCCTGTCTCTAAATTTGCTCTAAGTCCGGGGGAAATGATCAGACCAATAGAAATTTATACGAAACTTGAAATTCATACGCGAAGTTATACCAGAAATTTTGTTTGACAAACAGTAGAACAATGTATATAATGTGCTTAACAGAACAGCCGCTAAGGAAGGTCACAGCTTCCCGCCCCGGCGAATCAATTTAGCTAAGTAAGCCGCCTATCTTTTTCGGGGACAAGGCGGCTCTACTTATCTTTCAAACTCAGAATTGCGACGATCAAAAGACCGACAGTCAAAATGACCATGAACTCTTCGTATGTTGTCATAAGCATTCCCCCTTTCCGCAGAACTCGAAACGGGAGCATGTCCGCCCTACCGGTTGCTCAGTTAAACACATTATTTTGTAAACATATAATATAAAATATGTCACAAAAAGTCAATATTTCAGTAAGCTATAATCCCACTTTTATAGAAAATTTAGAGACTATTATGCTATACTGATAAAATATCAGGTTAGATATCTGGATTTCCATATTCAGTCAAATACATTTAAGGGAAAGGGAGGCGACGGCATGCGCATATTGCTGATCGAGGACGACAGAGAACTGTGCGATTCCCTGAAGTCCATGCTGGAACAGCAGGGTTTTGATGTGACTGTCTCTCACGACGGCGAGGAAGGACTGTTCTATCTTCTGGAAAACGCGCACGATCTGGTGCTTCTGGATCGGATGCTGCCCGAGATGGACGGCATGGAGGTGCTGCGGCTTGCCCGGAAACAGCATGTGGCCGTCCCGGTCATTTTTCTGACCGCGCTTGGCAGCCTCGACGAACGGATCAGCGGCCTCGACTGCGGCGCGGATGATTATATCGTCAAGCCGTTCGCTTTTGAAGAGCTGATGGCGCGCATCCGCTGCATTTGCCGCCGTCCGCAGCGTCTGACCGACGCGCGGGGACTTGCCTTCGGCGATCTTATCTACAACCCGGAACAAAATCTTCTGCACTGCGGCGACCGTAGCTGTACGCTTTCGCATCGCGAGGGCGATCTGTTCATGCTTTTTCTGCAGAATACCGAGCAGACGATCCCCCGCGCGACGATCCTGACACGCGTCTGGGGTCCCGACGCCGACATCGAGGAAGGAAATCTCGACAACTACATCCACTTCCTGCGCCGCCGCCTTCACTCGGTCGGCAGCACAGTCGAACTTCGTACCGTCCGCGGCGTCGGCTATCAGCTACACGCAGATACTTAAAACAGCAAGGAGACCGCCTATGTTCCGCAAACTGCATCTTCAGCTCACCGCCCTGTGTATCGCGATCACCGGGCTTGTCCTCGCAGTCCTGTCGTGCATCTGCCTGTACATTTCCGAATCCGGCATCCGCAGTCAGGACTACTCCTCTTTTCTCTCCAGCCTTGATACCATGTACCGGAATCTGGAGCAGCAGGTGTCCCTGTCCCACACATGGATCCGGCAGATGGAACACAACCACCGTTTTTTTCTGCGGATCACCGACAACGGCGCGCCGCTCTTTTTTCAGGAATTCGACGACACCTCGATCCCCCAAAAGCTCTGGTCCGCCGCGGAAGAAAAAGCGCGCAGGGACTTCGGGCTCGATCTGCAGGATCCCGGCCCGCTCCGCGCGCTGACGCGATACGAAAAATTTACCTTAGAATATATGAAAGAGCGCTATAACGCTTCCGTCGGTCTTATCCCGCGCGGCGACGGATATATCGGCATCACCGTGCTACAGCCGCTCACGCAGACGGAGACACGCATCCTCCGGCAGCGGCTCGCGTTCCTGAGCGCGGATCTCGCCGCTCTTGTACTGCTCGGCATCTTCTTTTGGCATTTCACAAAAAGAATGCTTCGGCCGCTCGCCGAGAATCGAAAAAAGCAGATGCAATTCGTCGCATCTGCCTCACATGAACTGCGTTCGCCGCTCACCGTGATCCTGAGCAATGTGGACGCTGTAAAGAGCGGCGCAATGAAAGGAGACTCCCGCTTCCTTGGCATAATCGAATCCGAGGGAAAACGCATGTCCCGGCTCATCACGGATATGCTGCAGCTCGCGGGCGCGGACAACCGCAACTGGTCCGTTCATCCGAAGGAAATCGAACTCGACACGCTTCTTTTGCAGGTCTGGGAACAGTTTGAACCCGTGGCGACCTCCCGCGGTCTGCGCTGGGAGATCGCGCTCCCGGACGAGGGTGTGCCGCACTGTGTCTGCGACGAGGAACGCATCCGCCAGCTCCTCTCGATCCTGATTGAAAACGCCTTCGGCTATACACCGTCCGGCGGCACGGTCAGACTCGCGCTGTCCGTCCGGTCGGGGATCGCTCCGTCTGACGCCCTGAACGCAAAAGCCCGGCGCAGAAATCTCGCGCGCCCGTTCCGATCCCGCCGCCTTGCGCATCGCGACAGCCTCTGCATCGCGGTCAGCGACAACGGGCCCGGCATTCCCGACGAACAAAAAGAAGCGGTCTTTGAGCGCTTCCAGCGGCTCGACCGCTCCCGCACAGACAAAGCGCATTTCGGGCTCGGCCTGTGTATCGCGCAGGAAATCGCGCATCTGCATCACGGGAAGATCATACTCTCCGACACCCCGGGCAGAGGCGCGACATTTACCGTCGTACTGCCGCTCTTCGCGTCAAGCAGATGAGCAGATTAGGATCCTGCGCTTCAGAATCTCTCACTTTACGACCTTCACCGCCGCTATCCTGTTATTCGCGGACGTCGAGCTCACGATGAACCCGATGTCTGTCACGGACTGTTTTGCGGCAATTTTCTTGTTATACGCGGCCGGACGGATCATGACATACCTGTTTTTGTAAGTGAATTTTCCGCTCCAATCGCTGCTTTTTGCAATCGCGTTTGTAAACTTCACTCTCACCTTCCAGCCGGAGATCGTCTTCCGGCTCTTATTTCTGAGCGTCAGCTTGTACTGCGTGAAATACCGCTGTCCGTCGGACCATGAGCTCATCTCCTGCACCGTCGCCACCGCGCGTTTCGAGGAGCCGTTCACGGTCTGCGCTGGGGAATCGCTGCCCTGCTGCGGATCGGACTGAGCGGGAGCCTCCGTCTGCGGTGTGTCGCTCTGCGGCGTTTCGTTCTGCGACGCTTCGTTCTGCGATGTTTCATTCTGTGATGTTTCGCTTGGCGGCGCCTCTGTCCGGGAGACGTCCGAATCTTCCGCAGGCTCGGTCCATGTGGCCTCTGTATCCGCCGACGTCCCCGTCTGCGTTCCCGCCTTGCCTTTCGCCAGCTTGCCGCCGTACGTCTTCACAAGCCACTTCCCGGACTTGCTCAGATTTCCCCATTTCCATCCGGATTTTTTGCCGGTGCCGCTTTTTAACAGCGCGCTGGACTCGGCCTTGTTGGAGAGGTTCCACGCCACATAACCGATGCCGTGCCCGTTCAGAAAGCTGATCCATTTATTTCCCTCCGAGACATTCAGAGCGCCGTTTCCGGACGCATCCGAAATGCCGAACTCGCTCACCAGCAGGGGCAGTCCCGCCCGAATCGCCGTCTCCGCTTTCTGCCGATAGGATTCCTTGTGCGTCCCCGCGTAGAAATGCAGGGAATATACAAGGTTGGAGCCGGAAATAGGGCTTTTTGCCACCTCGTCTACATCTTGGCACCACGTCGGCGTACCTACGATGATGATCGCGTCCTTGTCGATCTTGCGGATCGCCTTGATCACCGCCTTCGCGTAGCTCTTCACATTGCTCCAGCTTCCGCCGTTGCCGCTGTTCGGCTCGTTGCAGATTTCGTAGAGCACGTTGTTGTGATTCTTGTACTTCTTTGCCATCTCCTTGAAAAAGCTGATGGCCGCCTTCTGTCCTGCCTTGTTGAAGGGCTGGTTGTTGTCGTTCAGGATGTGCCAGTCAATAATCGCATACATGCCGAGATCCGTCGCCGCCCGCACGCCCTCGTCGACCTTCGCCTTCAGCGCCGCCTTGTTGCCGCCCGAACGATACCCGCCGTACTCCGCCGTGTACATCGCCAGACGGACGGTGTTCGCGCCCCACTTGTCGCGCAGATCCTGAAACGCCGCCTTGGACACATACTGCGGAAACCACGCCAGTCCGTGCGTGCTGACGCCCTTGATCTGAAAAATCTTTCCCTGCGCGTTCACGATATGCGTTCCCTGAACCGAGAGCTTCCCGTTTGACGAAACGGGCGTCGCGCCGACCGTGCAGCTTGTCACCGCAAATCCGAAGATCAGCGCCAATACCAGCGCGCCATACCACAACAATCCTTTTTTCTTATGCAGAGCTTTCATACCCTTACCCTCCGATTTCCGGCCTGCGTCCGGGCATATTCCGGAAACTTTATAAAAATACACGCAAAATCCTGTGTCAGAACAATCCTTTTACAATAAAAAATATGATCGGCACGGCAAGCGCCGGAAGCATGTTCAGCGCCTTGCAGTCCTTTATTTTGAGAATACCAAGTCCGGAGCTGAAGATCAGCACTCCGCCGACCACGCAGAGCTCCGCGATCATATCCTCCGAGAAAAAGGTCCCGGAGAGGTTTCGCGCGATCAGCCAGATCGACCCCTGCCAGCAGAACAGGACCGGTGCGGCAAACGCCATGCCGATGCCGTAGGTGGAGGCCAGCACGGTCGACGTGACAAAGTCAAGCGTCGCGTTCGTGAACAGATACGTGTTGTCCCCGTGCAGCGCGCTCATCACCGGACCGAGGATCGACAATGTCCCGATGCAGTACAAAAGAATGCCCGTCGAGAGCCCCTGTCCCAGATTGGATTTTGAATATTTTCCGACCAGTCCCTGAAATTTCGCGTCCAGATCGATAATCGTCCCGATCAGGCTTCCGACCGCGAGACTGACGATGAACAGCACCGGATATTTGCTCTTCGCCATATTGCTGACGACGGCATTGATGCCGAGCACCGTGGCCGCCAGCCCCATCGCGGTGTACAGCGCGCTCTGGTACTTTTCTTTGATTCCTTTTCGCAGAACGCTCCCGAGCAGGCTGCCCGTCAGGATCGTTCCTGTATTTACAATCGTTCCAAGCATTTCCGATCGATGTCCTCTCTTCTGTCATAAAAGTATGTGGCAGATCGCAGCGTCCTGCGCTTCTCTGCCACATTCCGAGAAAACAGGCGGCAGATCACAGCGCCTCTCTCTCCTCCATCACGCTCAGGTAAGCCGGGCGGATGATCTTGCCCATGCCGATCTGCTCCTCGATGCGGTGCGCGCTCCAACCGACGATACGCGCGATCGCAAAAATCGGCGTGTAGAGCTCCACCGGAATCCCGAGCATCTGATACACAAAGCCGCTGTAAAAGTCGACGTTCGGGCTAACGCCCTTGAAGATCTTGCGCTTCTTCGCGATCAGCTTCGGCGCGATCTCTTCTATGTTGTTGTACAGCGCCATATCGACCTCGCGGTGCTTCTCGGACGCAAGCATTTCCACAAAACGCTTAAAAATGCGCTCACGCGGATCGGACAGGGAGTACACCGCATGTCCCATCCCGTAGATCAGGCCCTTCCGGTCAAACGCCTCTCCGTCAAGCAGCTTCGCGAGATACGCCTCGACCTCGTCCTTGTCCTCGTAATCGTGCACATGACTGCGGATGTCCTCCATCATCTCCATGACCTTGATGTTCGCCCCGCCGTGCTTCGGCCCCTTCAGCGAAGACATAGCCGCGGCCATCGCCGAGTACGTGTCGGAACCGGAGGACGTCACAACGCGCGTCGTAAAGGTGGAATTATTACCGCCGCCGTGCTCCATGTGCAACATCAGTGCGATGTCGAGCACCTTCGCCTCGAGCTTCGTGTACGAGCGGTCCGGGCGCAGCATCATCAGAAGGTTCTCCGCCGTGGAAAGAGCGTGATCCGGGCGGTGGATGTACATGCTGTCGTTGTGCTCGTAATGATTGTACGCATGATATCCGTACACCGCCAGCAGCGGAAATACGCTGATGAGCTGAAGACACTGCCTCAGGCTGTTCGCGAGCTCCGTGTCCGTCGCGTTGTCGTCGTAGGATGCGAGCGTCAGGATGCTGCGGATCATGGAATTCATGATGTCGCGGCTCGGCGCTTTCATGATCACGTCACGGGTGAAGTTCGTCGGCAGGTCACGTCCCTCCGCAAGAATCTGACGGAATTCCAACAGCTCCTGCTTATCCGGCTTCTCCCCGAACAGCAGAAGGTATGCCGTAGACTCAAAGCCAAAGCTGTCCTTGTCCAGCTCTTGGACAAGATGCTGCACCGGATACCCCCGGTACCAGAGCTGGCCGTCGCACGGAGTCTTGACTCCGTCCACATCCTGAAACGAGACGATCTTTGAAATACTGGTCAGTCCGGTCACAACACCTTTTCCGTTTTGGTCTCTGAGTCCGCGGTATACTCCGAATTCCTGAAACAGATGGTCTGATATCTGGTCGTTCTTTCTGCAAAGCGCTTCCTTTTGTCCTGCGTAACTCATGATGTTCTTCTCATATCCCATTCTGCTGCCTCCTTTTCTCAGCGCGGTCACGGCAGAGCCTCCTTCGGCCGATCGCCCTTCCGTGATCCGTACTATAACTACGGTTTTCTGTCACCCTCTCCCTCTGCGCCGAACGCGCAACGAATATTAGAAATCATAGCACATCTTTTCTCTTTCCGCAAGCGAATACGTTTACATAAAACAATTCTCGTGCTAAAATGTCCTTGTAATTACTGTCGGGGACTACACAGGGGGGATTTGTTTATGCGTTCCATGAAAAAATTTTTTTTGCTTTTTCTGCCGTTTTTGTTTCTGCTGACCGCTTCGGAGATGCCGTCGTCCGTCTCGGCTGCCTCACGCCCGGCCGAGATCACGTCATGCCAGCTCGCGTCCGCAAACAGGGTGAAGGTCACGGTTTCCGTCGCGAACAAGAAAAAAATCAGTGGAACGAAATGCTATCTTTTTGCGCTCAGCTTTTCCGAATCCGGCATCACAAAAAAGGCAAAGCCTCTCGCTTCCGCAAAAAAGGCTTCCAAAATGTCCTTTTCCGTAAAGCTGCAGAACGCCGGTTCCTCGACTCTGCTGTATTCCAGATTCGTGCTTGCCTCAAAAGCCGAAAACGGCGTTTACAAGGTAATCAGCAATGCAAAATATATTTCCAATCCAAAGAAAGCGGCAAAGTATACGTATAAATTTCCTTCGGCTACGTCCAAAAAAGGACTACAGGTGAGCGCAAACATGCTGGAGGACGCGATTGACCTGAACGTCCGGCATTCCGTCCTGAATATCGTCTTTTCCGATCTGATCCCGACCGCTGCGGAGCGCAACAATACATTCTCGATTCCGTACAAATATCACGGGAAAACGTACTGGTTCCGCAAGGCGCTCGTCAACAGCTACGACGCTCAGCTCACCGCCCTGCAGGAAAACAACGTCATCGTGAGCGCGGTCCTGCTTCTGGGTTGGCGTGACGATCTCAAGTCGCTGATCCTGCCCGCCGGACGCGAACCCGGTCACGGTTTCTATGCGTGGAATACCGCCAACGCCGCCGCGCGCGAACAACTGCAGGCGACGCTCTCCTTCCTCGGCTCGCGCTACGGGACGTCATCCGCAGAGCACGGACGCATCGTCAACTGGATCGTCGGAAACGAAGTAAACAATTACGAAGACTACAACTACGCCGGGCAGAAAACGCTTACGCAGTACGCGAAGCTCTACGCCAACGCGTTCCGTCTGACCTACAATACAATCACGAGCATTTACGCCAACGCGCGTGTTTATATTTCCCTCGACCACCTCTGGAACACCCGCGTGAGCGGAAGCTTTACCTCGAAGGAAATGCTGGACGCCTTCGCGTCGACCCTGAAAAAGCAGGGCAATATCGGCTGGAACCTCGCCTTTCACCCTTACGGTTCTCCTCTGACCGAGCCGCGATTCTGGGCCGATATCAACAGTCAGGCATTCCAATCGCTGAACGCTCCCGTCATCAGCATGAACAATATCGGAATCCTGACTTCTTATATTCGACAAAATTACGGCTCCGGTACGCGGATCATCCTTTCCGAGCAGGGCTATACCTCGGTGCGCCATCTCACGCCGGAGCTCCCGGACATCCCCGGCGCCTCTGAGGGCGATTCCGCAGGTGTCGACGAACAGACTGAAAACGCCTCCGGGAACGGTTCCGCAAGCACCGGCGGACAGACCGGAAACACTTCCGGGAACGATTCCGCAAGCAATGGCGAGCAGACCGAAAACGCCTCCGGGAACGATTCCGCAAGCGTCGACGGACAGGCCGAAAACGCTTCCGGAAACAGCTCTGCAAATACCGACGGACAGACCGGAAACACTTCCGGGAACGATTCCGCAAGCAGTGGCGAGCAGACCGAAAACGCCTCCGGAACATCGGAGCAAACGCCGGAGTCCGAGACGGAGATCAGGATCGACGCCCAGAAGGAGCAGTCGGCGGCCATCGCCTACAGCTATTATCTGGCAGAGTCCGATGACATGATCGATTCCTTTATTATGAATCGGCACGTAGACCATCAGGTCGAGATCGACCAAGGACTCGATCTTGGGCTGTGGACCACCGATTCTGCAAGCAGCCTTCCGGAATGGGCCGACGAGAAGAAAGACTCTTGGAACGTATTCAAATACATGGATTCCAACAAGGCGGCCGAAGTCACCGCCGACGCGCTTTCCGTGATCGGCATCTCGCAGTGGAGCGACGTGATCTCCGGCTACAGGAAAAAACTTTACCGCAAAAACATCTATTCCACTGCCGCGCTGAATCCGGTCGAAAGCTACCAGAAGACCGCCGCTGTCCCCGCCAACTGGAATGCTTACGGAGCTGTCACGACAAGCTCCAAAGCAGGCAACACGTTCATGGTCTTTCACAACGGCGCCCGGAATCGAAACAGCCTCTGGGGATTTTCGCAGACCTTCCGCAAAAAACGGGATCTCTCGGCTTCACCGAATTTCTTCACGACACTGAACGTACACGGGGCAACCGCCGGGGAAGCGCAGGTCACGATACGCTTTTACAGCGAAAAATATATCTTGGAAAGCAGCCGCGTCATCCCTTGCGACACTCCGGTGAATCTCGGCGTATCGCTCAGAAAGTGGAAGCGCAGAAACGCTGTGCAGAAGATCCAAATCCTGATCTCTCCGGTAAAGGGAAAGTGGACAAGGGACGCCTCTCTCACAATGAAGCGGCCGGTATGCGGGAACTGACCGGTCAGGCAGTCTCCTGCCGCAAGAGCTGCGACACCGGCGCAAGCACGTAACCTTGCCGCAGGAGATCCTCAATGATCGCTTCCAGCGCCTGCGCCGTGTTCCGCGCGCCTCCGTGCATGCGGACGATCGCCCCCGCGCCCAGTTGTTCGTCCTGTGTCACCTTGTTTATGATCGACTCGGTTCCGTAATCCTTCCAGTCCTCTGAGTCCACGCTCCAGCGGACCGGAAGATAGCCTTCGGAGGCAGCGATCCCGAGCAGCGCGCTGTTGTACTCCCCGTACGGAGCCCGAAACAGCTTCATCCTCACTCCGGTCAGCCCGTACACGGTATCGCTTGTCTCTTCAAGGATCTGCCGAACCTCTTTGGACGGTTTCCCTGTCATGCTCTCGCGGTCGGATCCGCGACTCCCGATGTCGTGCCCTTCTCCCACAATACGTTTCGTTTCCTCCGGGTGCGCCGCTGCCCAGCCCGCCGTCACAAAAAAAGTCGCTTTTGTCTCATATTTCTCCAGAATGTTCAAAATCGCCTCTATGCTTCCGCTGCCCTGTGTCACATCAAAGCTGAGCGCCAGCGCGCTGTCTCTCCCCTGTACACAGTCAACCGGCATAGTCTGCCCGTTGATGACTCCGTTCACCGCCATGGTTCTTTGGTTCGCAAGATAAGCTCCGAAAAAAAATACGAAGGAACACAGGCACAAAAGCCCGAGTCCCCTCAAACGGTACCACGCAAAACTGATCTCTTTCTCCATCATGTCTCATCCGCCCCGGATATTCTTATTTAAACTATATGAGAATTCCCGGTATTCCATGCAAATGTCCATGCCTGCGGTTTCTTACTTTTTATTACAAATTCGTTTCCTGTCCTTTAAAATTCAAATTCCCATGTCCGAAAAAATCCAGCGCGTCGTCCGCGTCGGCAAGACGCTTCTCAAACTGCGCGTAAAAATCGCCTTCCTCATACGGGCGGACATAAAACAGGCTAAGCACAAGCAGATTGATCTTCTTCACTTCCTCGTCTGTCTCCCGTGCCAGTCTCTCCTGCACGTCCTCCAAAAAATCATGCCACTCGTTCACGAACCGCTCATAACGGTCCAGATCCGGTGTATCGATCCACTTGCCGACCTTCACCTTCGTCTTGTTCGGCATCGGACACTCGTGTACCTGAAGAAAGTATCGGAATCCGCGCGTGCGCCTCCGAGGTTGATTCGCTCCGCTCTCGCTCGGTGCCTCGTCCTCCTTTGACGCTCCGCTCTCGCTCGGCGTCTCGTCCTCCGGCAGATAATACCTTCCGAGCGGGAACAAGCGGCAGATTCCGGGCCGCTGCGCATGAATGCTGCACCGCCCCGCCTCGTCAAGAAACGCGCACGTCTCGCTGTCCGAATCCATCTTCAGATTCGGCAGGATCACGCCATCCACCACGTTCAGCTCGATTTTATCCTTCATCAGCTCCTCAAACGCAGTACCCAGCCCGACCGTCAGACGGTAGATGTCGAGTGGGTCAAGGATCACGGATTTTCCCATCCCGCCGCAACAGGAAGAACAGTCCCTGCAACCGTTCGTGCATGCGCGCACCATATCATTTTTTCCGTAAAGTCTGCCGTCGGAGATCTCCTCCAGACTCACTTGTCGTCTCATCATTTTCCTCCTGACTGCTTCAGCACGGATTCACATGCACCATGATGTGTTTCACCTGATCGAACTGTTTCTCAATCCCGTCATGCACCCGCTCCGCAATCTTGTGGGCTTCCGTAAGTGTCAGATTGCCGTCCGCAGTAATGTCGACATCCACATAGATTCTGCTGCCGAACGTCCTTGTACGCAGCAGATCGACGCCCTGAACGCCCTGTTGTCCCAGAACAAACTCCCGCAACTCCTTCTCCACGGCGGGATCGCAGGCTTTGTCTACCATCTTGTCGATCGCATCCCGGAAGATATCGACGGCCGCCTTCAGAATAAAAAGACAGATTACGACGCTCGCGAGAGGGTCCATGACCGGAAAACCCATGCGCGCTCCGAGAATACCGACAAACGCTCCGACCGAGGAAAGCGAATCCGAGCGGTGATGCCATGCGTCCGCCATAAGCGCCGAGGAATTGATCTTCTTCGCATAGTATCTCGTGTACCAGTACATCCACTCTTTGATCGCAACAGAAACTACCGCCGCGGCCAAGGCCAGAACGCCCGGAACCGCAAGGCTCTCATAGTGGCCCGTGACGATCTTCTGCACCCCGGACAATCCGATCTTGTATCCGGTGACCGCCAGCACCGCCGCGAGCAGGATCGCCGCAACGCACTCCATGCGTTCATGTCCGTATGGATGCTCCCTGTCCGCCTCTTTTCCCGAAAAATGGATGCCGATCATGACAAGGATCGTGCTGAACACATCCGACGCGGAATGGACCGCATCAGAGATCATCGCGCCGGAGGATGCCAGAATCCCGGCGCCAAGCTTTGCAATCGAAAGCAGCAGGTTCACCGCGATACTGACCCGCGACACACGCATCGCCGTCTGCTCCATCGCGCTGATGTTTTTTTCCTTCACCATTAATTTCCCCATATTTGCTCCTGTTCTTCCTACTGTATGCCGGCAAAGCCGAACGGCTACAACGATACGCCGTCAGCCTCGGAGATACGCTTTCTTTTTCATGGGTAAAAAAGCACCTGCGGAACACTCATAATCTACTGTCCCGCAGATGCTCTCCCATCCACTGTCTGTATAGACCCGGCCTGTCGACTCTCGCCGCTGCCTGTTCAGCTTATTTTTCCTGTATTTGTTCATACCCCGTGGTCAGCATGCGGTTGACCGCGCCTGTCCGGTTCGCTCTTCCTGTGTCTGCCCATGCAGCAGACAGCATATCATGCCTCCTGCAAGAACGCCTTGTACCCGCGGTACGCCTCGTACACGTCCGCCTTGCTCGTGACCTCCATCGGCGCATGCATGTTCAGCACCGCAACGCCGCTGTCGATAACCTCCATCCCGTACAGCGCGGAGATATAGGCAATCGTTCCGCCGCCGCCGACGTCCACCTTGCCGAGCTCCGCAGTCTGGAACGCGACGCCGTGCTTGTCGAGCAGTGCGCGGATCGCGGCCACATACTCGGCGTTCGCGTCGTTGCTTCCGCTCTTGCCGCGCGCGCCGGTGTATTTGTTGAACACAAGTCCTTTCCCGAAATACGCACTGTTGCGCTTATCATAATAAATCGCATAGAGCGGATCGTACGCCGCGCTCACATCCGACGAAAGCATGCGGCAGGCGCTCAGAGCCCTGCGCAGGCCAAGCTCGCTGTATGCTCCGGTAAGCTCCATAAGCTCGGCAACGGTATTTTCAAAAAATCTGGACTGCATGCCGGTCGCGCCGACGCTTCCGATCTCTTCCTTATCCACGAGGAGACAGCAGCAGGTATACGCCTGCGTATCGGTATCGAGCTGCGCCGCGAGCGACGTGTACGCGCAGACACGGTCGTCCTGTCCGTATGCCATGATCATGCTGCGGTCCAGCCCGCAGTCTCTCGCCTTGTCCGCCGGGACGATCTCCAGCTCCGCGGAGAGAAAATCCTCCTCTTCAATACCATACTGCTCTTTCAGGATCGCGAGAATGTTGGCCTTCACAGCCTCCTTCTGCGCCTTTTTCTCCGCGGCGTTCTCCTCTGCATCCTCGAGGGCTTCCGCCGAATTTCCTTCAGCCGCGCCCTCTTTCTTCGATGCCGGACGGCTGCCGATCAGAATATCAAGGTTCTCGCCCGCGATGAAAACACGCGCTTTCTTGTCCATCTGCTTGCCTGCAAGGTGGATCAGCAGATCCGAGACAAGCACGACCGGATCATCCTCCTTCTCCCCGATGCAGACGTCGACCACCGTACCGTCCTTCTTTGCGACAACGCCATGGATCGAAAGCGGGATCGTCACCCACTGATATTTCTTCACGCCGCCGTAGTAATGCGTATCGAGGTAAGCAAGCCCGGTATCCTCGTACAGCGGATTCTGCTTGATATCGAGGCGCGGGGAATCAATGTGCGCGCCGAGGATGCGCATACCCTCCTCAAGCGGCTTCTCCCCGATGTGGAACAGAGCCATCATCTTGCCCATATACGTCGCATAGACCTTGTCTCCGGCATGGAGCTTTTTCCCGGCGCTTTTCGCCTTCTCCATACTGACATAGCCCTTTGCCTCGGCGAGCTTCACCGCCTCCTTCACGCATTCGCGCTCCGTCTTTCCTGCGTCCAGAAACGCCTTGTAAGAATCGGTAATCTTTTTCAGCTCCGAAAGCTGTTCCTCACTGTAGGCCGTCCATGCGTTTTTCCGTTCCATAATCGCCCTCTGCTCCTCCCGAATAATTGTATTGCGTTCATTTTAGGAGAAATCCTCCCTAATGTCAAGCTGAATTGTTCTTGCGCTTTTTCGCGGAAATCGCCGCCGCAAAATGCGTAATCAGCAGATTTCCGCTCCGGCCGGCATTGCGCGCTCCGGCGTCATTACAGCCAGATTGCCGTCCGCGTCTTCGGCACAGAGGATCATGCCCTCAGACTTCACTCCCGCAAGCGTGGCGGGCTTCAGGTTCGTGAGCACCATAACCTTCTTGCCGACCATCTCCTCGGCCGTGTAATGTGCCTTGATGCCGGACACGATCTGTCGCACCTGACTGCCGATCTTAACCTGAGAACAGAGCAGCTTGCGCGACTTCGGAACCTCCTCACATGCGATGATCTCTCCCACCTGAAACTGCATCTTCGCAAACTCATCGTAGGTGATCTCCGCCTTCGGCTCGAGATCGATCACAGGCTCCGCCGAGCCTTCTCCCGCATTTGCGCCTGCGCCCGTTTCCGTCTCCGCCTCTGTTCCCGCGGCACCGCAGCCGCACGCTTTGCCGTCCGCGTCTTTCTTCTGCCCGTCAGCGCCCGCCGTACCGCCTTTCGCAGCTTCCTCCGCAGCGTTCTGCGCAGCCTGTGCCTTCGCGATCTCCTCCGCTTTCGCCAAAACCTCCTTCAGATCGAGACGCGCGAAGAGGATCTCCGGCTTCTCCGTCACCTTTGTGCCGGACTCGTACAGGCCGTACTGTCCCATCTCGTCGAACGAACGCTTCCGCGCGGAAAGCTGCGCGAGGATCTTCTCGGAGGTCTCCGGCATGAACGGTTCCAGAAGCGCCGCGCCGATCGAAATGCACTCGGTCAGGTTATAAAGAACGGTCGCAAGGCGGTCCTGCTTCGTCTCGTCCTTTGCGAGCGCCCACGGCATCGTCTCGTCAATGTATTTATTACAGCGTTTGAACAGCGTAAAGATCTCTGTGATCGCGTCCGCGACGCGCAGGTCGTCCATTTTTTTGCTCACGATTCCCGGCACTGCAAGCGCAAGCGCTTTCAGCTCCTCGTCGACCGGCTCCACCGCGCCGCGGTCTTCGACTACGCCGCCGAAATATTTGTTCGTCATGGAGATCGTGCGATTCACGAGGTTGCCCAGCGTGTTCGCGAGGTCAGAATTGACGCGCTCCACCATCAGCTCCCAAGAGATCACGCCGTCGTTGTCAAACGGCATCTCATGCAGCACGAAATAACGTACCGCGTCCACGCCGAAGACATCCACGAGATCGTCCGCGTAAAGCACATTGCCCTTCGACTTGCTCATCTTGCCGTCGCCCTGCAGCAGCCACGGATGCCCGAATACCTGTTTCGGCAACGGCAACCCGAGCGCCATCAGGAAGATCGGCCAGTAGATCGTATGGAAGCGAATGATATCCTTGCCGATCAGATGCAGATCCGCTGGCCAGTTTTTCTTGAACTGTTCCGTGCTCTCGCCGTCGCAGTCGTAGCCGATGCCGGTGATGTAGTTCGAGAGCGCGTCCAGCCAGACGTAGACGACGTGTTTCTCATCGAAGGTCACCGGGATGCCCCACTTGAACGAGGTGCGAGACACACAGAGATCCTGAAGACCCGGGAGCAGGAAATTGTTCATCATCTCATTCTTGCGCGACACCGGCTGAATGAATTCCGGATGGGTGTTGATATGCTCGATCAGGCGGTCCGCATACTTGCTCATCTTGAAAAAGTACGCCTCTTCCTTCGCCGGCTTCACCTCGCGCCCGCAGTCCGGACACTTGCCGTCGACAAGCTGCGACTCGGTCCAGAAAGACTCGCACGGCGTACAGTACAGTCCTTCATACGCGCCCTTGTAAATATCGCCCTGATCGTAAAACTTCTTAAACATCTTCTGAATCTGGCGCTCGTGATCCGCGTCGGTCGTGCGGATAAATTTGTCGTAGGACGTATTCATCAGATCCCAGATGCGGCGAATCTCACCCGCCACGTTGTCTACGAATTCCTTCGGCGTGATGCCCGCCTCGGCGGCCTTCAGCTCAATTTTCTGACCGTGCTCGTCGGTGCCGGTCTGGAAAAATACATCATAGCCCTGAGCTCTGCGAAAGCGCGCGATGCTGTCCGCAAGCACGATCTCATAGGTGTTGCCGATGTGCGGCTTGCCGGACGTATAGGCGATCGCCGTCGTCATGTAATATTTCGGTTTGCTCATTTTTCTCTTCCTCCTTTTAAGGTCTTTCTTTAAACATAAAAAAGCTCATCTTCCCTATACAAGAAGACGAGCGCACCCGTGTTACCACTTCTCTTCGCCTGCGCCTCACGGCACAGACCTCTGCGGGTACTGGCGTCATAACACAATACCCTGCCGCTGTAACAGGCGGACCTGTCGCAGCTTAACGGCCGTCCGCCGCTCGGCTGCACCCCTCGGAAGCCATCTTCGGCACGCATTTCTGCTCTCCCTCTCACCACCGGAAGATTCTCTGTAACATTCCTGTGTGCTTACTCTTTTCGTCATTGGGTTTTTCTGGTTTTTAAGTTACCACACCTGTATTTTTCTGTCAAGCCGAACCGCCTGAATTTTTGTCTGCAATCTGCCGGGCATGTTCCTGTCCCATCCGTCATAAACTTGTGTTAAGAGAATGTCCGGAGCACATTTCCATGTTTAACCAACAATCCATGCCATTTTCCCATGCAAAGCGGGCGGAAGGGAAGAAATCCGCCCGAAGCCTTTCCTGTTTTCTCATCCCGGCGCTGGCGGCAATCCTGTTCGTCCTGCTTGCCCGGATCTGCTACATTCGTTCCTTCCCTGCTTTCCTGTTCTCGGAGGATCGGAAATTCGAGCGTTTTACCGACAAGGTTTTCCGCGAGGAAATGAACGCCAATACGCTCAACCGCCATTATATCGTCGCCAATCCCGCAGATTTTAAGCTCGATACCAAGCAGGTGACGCTCGGGAACGCGAGCCTCGGCGCGCGAAAAAAAGCGCTCGCGTCGGCAGAAAATTATCTGGACACGCTGGAGACCTTCGATTACGAAAAGCTCTCTCAAAAGCACAAGCTTACCTATGAGCTTTTTCAAGACTGTCTGAAGAGTGAGCTCGCAGGCTCTGCATGGCTGCTCTATGATGAACCGCTCGGCCCGACGCTCGGCATCCAAGCGCAGCTCCCGGTACTGCTCGCGGAGTATGCTTTTCGTACAAAGGGCGACATCGAGGACTACCTGTCGCTCCTGTCCCAAATCCCGGACTATTTCTCCTCCGTCCTCGCTTTTGAAAAAGCGAAATCCGAAGAGGGGCTGTTCATGAGCAACGAATGCGCGGCCGAGGTCGTGAAACAGTGCCGCGAGTTCATTGCGGATCCGGAGTCCAACTATCTGATCGGCATTTTTGATGAAAAGATCGATGCCGTAAAAAATCTGACCGCGGACGAAAAGATCTCCTACAAAAGCCGCAACCGGGCAATCCTGACCGGATACGTGATCCCGGCCTACGAGACCATGATAAACGCGCTCGAACGCTTTTCCGGAAGCGGGACGAACACGCAGGGGCTCTGCTATTATCCGGAGGGAAAAGAATACTATCGCTGGCTTGTCAAGAGTACGGTCGGCGATGATCGTTCGATTGAAGAGATCGAGGAAGCTGTCAAGGTGCAGATGGTCGCGGATTTCGCGGCAATCCGAGAGCTGATGGAGCGTTCCGAAGGAGCCTCCGACGCAAACGAAGCTGCGTCTACGGTCGAGGCATGGAGCAATCTTATAGCCGCTTCGACCGGGCAGAGGAGAGCCGCGCAACAAACAGGCGAATCAGAAGGACAGGTGGAAACCGCAAAGCAAACAGACGAATCGGCGAATCAGGAAGCAACCGCGAAACAGACAGACGATCCGGCGGCGATGCTCGATGAGCTGCGGGAGAAGATCTCTGCGGATTTCCCGGTGCTCCCGAGCGTGTCCTGCAAGGTCAAGTACGTGCACGAATCCCTGCAGGATTATCTGAGCCCCGCCTTTTACCTGTCGCCCACGATCGACGACTATACAAATAACGTCATTTATATCAACCCGGCAAGCAATTACAGCGACCTCGAGCTGTTCACGACGCTTGCGCACGAGGGCTATCCGGGACACCTGTATCAGTCCGTTTATTTCAGTGCGCAGGAGCCGGATCTGCTGCGCAACCTGCTCGACGTCGGCGGCTACACGGAGGGCTGGGCTACCTACGTCGAAATGTACTCCTACTCGCTCTGGGATGGCGACCCGGTGCGCACGGCGCTGTTCCAGCGGAACCGTTCCTTCACGCTCGGGCTCGCCTCCCTGCTCGACATCGGCATCCATTACCGCGGCTATTCGCTCGACCAGACGACCGCGTTCCTCGAACAACTGGGCTTCGGAAGCGGCACCGCCGAGTCCTTGTACCGCACGATCCTTGAGGCTCCGGCAAATTATCTGCAATACTATATCGGCTATCTGGACTTTTGTTCCCTGCGCGACGAAATGGAACAAAAACTCGGAGAGCGTTTCTCTCTGAAGGAATTCCACCGTCTCGTGCTGGAAAACGGTCCCGCGCCGTTCTACATCCTGCGGAAACGGCTCACGGAAAACGGCGCACCCGCGGCAAATCAGCCGCAGCGCTGAAATCCGCAAGATCCGCGCCCGCAACCCACGCGAAAATTCTGTCAAGGAGGAGTCTCATGCAGTTCATCCTTTACCTTTCCAGATTCATCATCCCGTTTCTGATTTTCTATATCATCGGATACGGGCTGCTCGCGAAGGTGCCGGTCTATGACAGCTTTATCCGCGGCGCGCGTCAGGGGCTGGAAACTGTCGTGAGGATCGTGCCGACGCTGATCGGGCTGATGATCGCCGCAGTCGTGCTCCGCGCCTCCGGTTTTCTGGATTTTCTGGCGTCGCTGCTTGGGCGCATCGCTTCCGAAAGTGTCTTCCCCGCATCGCTCGTCCCGCTTGCCCTGCTGCGTATGTTTTCCTCGAGCGCCGCGACCGGCCTTCTGCTGGACATCTACAAGGAATACGGCACCGACTCCTCCGTCGGTCTGATCGCCTCGCTGATGATGTGCTGCACCGAGACGATCTTTTACACAATGAGCCTTTATTTCATGACCGCAGGCATCAAAAAAACGCGCCACACACTTTGTGGCGCGTTGCTCTCGACCTTCGCAGGGATCGCCGCCTGCGTCGTGCTCGCCCGGGCGATGGGGTGAATGGCTCAGAAAGCTACTATAGCCTGTATCTGATGCGCAACATAATAGCCTCCGGCCCCGTATATTCCTCTGGCCCATCCCGCATACTGCGCTTCCGGGTCATAATATGCGCCGTCGATCTGCACCCAAGCATGCCGCGTCAGTCCGTCGGCCGCTCCGTCTCTGCTTCCGCTCACTCTGCCGCAAATCACGTACGGAGAATAGCCGACCTCCTTCGCAAGCGCGGCAAAGGCGCACGCAAAGCTGTAGCAGTTCCCCCAGTGATTCGTAAGCATATGCAGCGCGGTCTCTCTCTGCCAGCCGCCCTGCCCCAGATTCGGATACCTCGATCCGTAGGAGAAGCGTCCGCTCACCACATAATTCCAGCATGCCCTCAACTTCTGACTCCTTGACATACTGCCGTTCGTGATAGAGGCGACAATGCTCATTGTCTTTATCTTCAGCTTAGCGGACGTCGAATTCTCCGCCGCTCCGGTTCCCGAGAATTTTATCCCGCCATAGGATCTATTCTGGTAGAGCAGCCCTGTCCGCGCATCCGCGTAGTACAGTTTTCCTCCCACAACATGCCAGCCCGTGATCGCGCACCCGGACGCATCGACATAATATTTTCTGACCCCGACGGTTACGATGCGACTCTTCCTTCCTTTTTTCAGCCGGCCTTTTCTGTCGAAGACATAGATCTTCCCGCCGACCTTTGCGTTATAGGTCTGGGCCTTTCCGTTTTTCCTGAAATAATATGTATATCCGTCGACCGTCTTCCATGTGTTTTTGAGCTTGCTGCCATCCTTTTTGAAAAAGTAATAGCTGCCGTTGATCTCCACAAGACCCTTTTTCTCTATGATTTCCTCCGCCTCTGTCTGTGCCTCGGAAGCCGCAGTCTCAGTGGATGGGGTCTCGGCGCTCGGCGTCTCGGTGGACGACGTCTCGGCGCCCGGAGCCTCAGTGGACGACGTCTCGGCGCCCGGAGCCTCGGTGGACAATGTCTCGGCGCCCGGAGCCTCAGTGGACGACGTCTCGGCGCCCGGAGCCTCAATGGACGACGTCTCGGCGCCCGGTGTCTCGGTGGATGAGGTCTCAGCGCCCGGAGCCGTCGTCTCCGGCTGCTCCTCCCGCGCGGTCGCGTTCACGCAGACTACCGTCGTCTTGCCTTTTCTGTCCGTAAACAACTGCACCATAAAGCCGGGGTAATAGAGGACGCCGTCTTTTCCGTCTCCGTAACAGCTATCCGGAAAATCCTCCCTACTGATCGGATTTCCCACCTGCGCTTTCAGCAGGGAAACGAGCCTGCTCGACCTCTGTCCCTCCTTTGCCGCGGCGCGCAGCTTCTTTGTCACCGCTGGTTTGTACGCGCCGTCCGCCGAACCAAACAGATAGAATTCGCCGTCGATCACATACAGACCCTTCACCATATGGCCCTTGTTGTCGAAGCCGTAGCTCTTTCCTTTTATTTTATAAACCTTCGGAGTCACGATGCCGCCGGACTTCCTCCCGGTCACCGCGGTCCCCGTCTTGTCAAAATAATAGCGGTATTCCGTCGTGCCTTCGACGATCGTCCTCCATTTATTCTTGATCTTCTTCCCTGCCACGTAGAAGTAATATTTTCCTTTTTCGCTCTTCAGCCCTTCCTTCGCAGCCGCCTTCACAGTCGCAGGAGCAAGCCCCGGAAGAGACGCTGTCTGCGAGACGGTCAGGCACAGGAATAACAGGAGAAAAAGCCGTTTCCATTTTTTCATTTCAGGTTCACCCCATCCCATTTTTCTTATGGGCATTATCTTATCACAATTTTTCTTCCCCGCCAACCCGATTTTAAACAGGAAAATATTTTAAACGGAGAAAATTTATTTGTAAATTAGTAATTGCGGTGCATCCGTATTTATGGTAATATGTTGTGCAAAAGGCTGCGCGGTCTTCTTACGCGCAAAGGAGAAGATTATGAAAAAAGTAGCGATCGTCACAGACAGCAACAGCGGCATCACAAGAGCGCTTGGCGAAGAGCTTGGCATCTATGTCCTGCCGATGCCGTTTTTTATTAACAATGAACTGTACTACGAGGATATCACGCTGACGCAGGCCGAGTTTTACGAGCACCTGAAGAACAATTCCGATATTTCCACCTCCATGCCTTCACTTGCAGACGTGACCGATCTCTGGGATCGGCTCCTGAAGGATTATGACGAGGTCGTCCACATCCCGATGTCCAGCGGACTGAGCGGTTCGTGCAATGCCGCGCAGGCGCTTGCGCAGGACTATGAGGGAAAGGTGTTCGTCGTAGACAACCGCCGCATCTCCATCACGCAGAAGCAGAGCGCGATCGACGCGAAGGCGCTCGCGGACGCGGGCTGGGGCGGAGCCGAGATTGCGAAATATCTGGTGGACACGGCTGCGGACTCCAGCATCTACATCACCTTGAACACGCTGTATTACCTCAAAAAAGGCGGGCGCATCACACCCGCGGCGGCTGCGCTCGGCACGCTTCTGCGCCTGAAACCGGTTCTGCAGATCCAAGGCGACAAGCTTGACGCCTATGCAAAAAGCCGCACAATGAAGGCCGCGCGCACGACAATGCTCGAAGCCATCCGCAAGGACATCACGGAGCGTTTCCATTCGAGCGAGGACGGAGCTGAATTCAACGTCATGCTCGCTTACTCCGGAACTGATCTCACTGAGGTCAATTCATGGAAGGAAGAGGTCCTGACGCACTACCCGGATCATACGCCGATGATGTGCGATCCGCTCTCTCTGAGCGTGTCCTGCCATATCGGAGACGGATCGATTGCAATCGCAATCACAAAGAAGCTCCCGGAGGAGCTTCTTCATAAGTATCAATAAGAAAAATTTATCCTGTTTCCACGGGCTTCGGACGGCTCAGCTCGTCAAAGCTCCACGGTTACATAGGTCGGCGTTCTGTAGTATTTCCTGTTCCCGACCATCTTGGCACGCTTTTGCTTGAACCAGTTTGCTTTCCGGCTGGAATAGCAGGCGGCGTTCGGATCGAACGTATACCATTTTTTGCCGATCTTGACTTCGACCCACGCGTGCTGCTGCCATGATCCTTTTCGGAACGCGCTGCTTTCTCCCCAGCCGATCCGGACCAGATAACCGGTAGCGCGCGCCGCCAGAAGTGCGTACGTCGCGGCGTAATGATAACAACTGCCTTTCCCGCTGGTGAGCATCTGCTTCGCGTAGTCGGTCTCCCAGCCTGCCTTTCCGGTAAAGCCCATCTCCCGCGCATAGCCGAAATTATCCTTATCCTTCATATAATCAAATATCAGCTTCAGCGCGGCGGATTCGTCGGTCGATGACGTGACCCCGATCTTTTTGAGCGTCTGATCCATCTTCTTCGACAACTGCTTATTTACTTTCGTCCGGGAAACGGCGGATACTTTCAGCGCGTTCGCACCGCCCGCGGCCGTTCCCAGACAAAGGCAGATTGCCAGCAGAAGAAAAACAGTTTTTTTGAGGACTTGTTTCATCGTTATCTCTCCTTTGTGATTTATTTGCAAAAAATTATAACATACTTTCAGCAAATAAACTACTCTTTACAAAATCCTCCGCTCGCTGTCGATCTCCGCGTAAACCTTGACCGACGACAGATTTTGAACGCGCGTGCCGTCCGCGCTGAACAAAAGTCCCCGCGCTGCGTTCATGTAATCCACGTAATCGATGTTCGTCGTGTACCAGACGTCGGACTGTCCGCTCACCTTCTCGCAGAACGTCTCCATCGCGTCCCATGTACCCTCTCGGTCAAACTCAAAGCTGTGTCCCCACACATAAAACAGAGAAAGCCTGCTGTATCCCGGCGTGTTCAGGAATCGATCCGACATCTCTCCGAACGCGTCATTGTGATGGCAGCTCGGTGTCCAGCGGATAAATTCCTCCGGCACCCGGAAGTTTCCGGTCGAATTGACGGTTCTGCAGTATGCGAAACCGAGCGTCTTCAGGGTGTTTACCACTCTATCGTCGTATTCGCCGTACGCGTAGGAGCAGCCTCGGATGATCCGATCCGTGCACGCTTCGAGCGTCAGCCGATCCTGATAAAACTCCTGCACAAGCCGCTCCTGCGCCAGATGCGTCGGGAACTCATGCAACACGCCGTGGCACGCGACCTCGTGTCCCGCGAACAGCTCCGCGATCTCCTGCTTCGTCAGAAAGCCCTCGGTATCTAATGTCCCGGAATTCAGGTGGAACGTCGCCTTCAGCCCAAAGCGATTGAAGATTTCCACCAGTCTTCGGTCAAAGATCTGCCCGTCGTCATAGCTGAACGTCAGCGCTTTCTCCTTAAACTCCGGATAATACAATCTAAAGCTCATATTGCACCTCCACCGCCGCATGGCCCGTCAGCTCACGGCTCCTCTCGTCCGGCTGGCTGCAGCCTGCGTAGAATACAAATTTCCGACCGTCAACTCTGCGGCAGCCCGCCTCGTCTACGACGGTGAACGCCTGCTCCGGGATCTCCAGCGCCACGGTCTTTGTCTCCCCGGCCTCCACGCGCACGCGCTGGAACGCACAGAGCGACGGATGAAGCGGCGCAAATTCCGAGTCGAGGCACCTGACATAGATCTGAACCACGTCCTCGGTTGGGACGCTGCCCGCGTTTTCTATTGTAATTTCCATGCATACCGGATCCGGCGTACATACGTCTCCTGCATTGCCAGCCGCACTGCTCTGGGCCTCTGCCCCACCGCAGCCTGACGCGACTGCTGATTTCGCGCTACTTTCCGCATCTTCCGCACCGCCCTGTGCTCCAGCCTCACCGCAACCCGACGATGCCGCTGATTTCGCGCCACTTTCCGCATCTTCCGCGCTGTCCTGCGCCCCGGACATGCCGCCGGAGACGAGCTGCGCGTCCTTCACGGACACGTCCCCGTAGGTCAGCCCGTAGCCGAACGGATACTGCGCTTTCCCGGTCATATAGCGGTAGGTTCTGCCCTGCATCGAGTAATCCTCGAAATCAGGCAGCTCCTCAAGCGTCTCATAGAACGTGACCGGAAGCTTGCCGGACGGCGAAACGTCACCGAACAAAAGCTCCGCCACGGCTTCTCCGCCCTGCGCGCCCGGATACCAGACCTGCATGACGGCGTTGAAATGCTCGGAGGCATAGCCCAGATCCACGTCGCTGCCCGTCATCACACAGAGCACAGTCGGCGTACCCGTCGAGGCGACCGCCTCCATCAGATCGCGCTGCACCTGCGGGAGCAGCAGATCCGGCTTGTCCCCGGAGGCATAGCTGTTGCCCGTGTCTCCCTCTTCACCTTCAAGCGTCTCGTCCAGACCTACGCACAAAATTACCACGTCGCTGTGCGCGGCGACGATCTTCGCCTCCGAGATACGGTCTCCGGCAAACGCCAGATTCTCCGTGCGGTCGCGAAAGAGCTCGCAGCCCGGCGTCGTCAGCACGCGCACGTCGTCACCCAAGTAATCCTGCAGTCCCTCCTGCACCGTCACATAGCGGGAGGCCGTGCCGTGGTAGTTGCCCACCAGAGCCGCGCGGCTGTTCGCGTTCGGACCGATAATTCCCACGGTTTTCAATCCGTCTTTTTTCAGCGGAAGAATACCGTCATTTTTCAGCAATACCACGCTCTCGAGCGCCGCCTTCTTCGCCAGCGCCAGATGTTCCTTCGACTCGACCTCCGTGTAGGGGATCGCATCGTACTCGCTGCCGTCGAACAGTCCGAGCAAATAGCGCGTCGTAAACAGACGCACAGCGGATTCCGTGATCGTCTCCTCGGTGACGAGGCCGTTCTTATAAGCATTCAGAATATGAAGATATGTATTTCCGCAGTTCAGGTCGCAGCCGTTGTTGATCGCCAGCGCCGCGGACTCCTTCGCCGACGAAGTCACCATATGATGCTCGTGGAAATCGCGGATCGCCCAGCAGTCCGAGACGAAATGCCCCTTGAAGCCCCACTCGCCGCGCAGCTTCTTCTGCAGCGACGGGCTGCCGCAGCAGGGCTCGCCGTTCGTGCGGTTGTACGCGCCCATCACGGCCTCCACGTCCGCCTCCTCGACGAGCGCCTGGAACGCCGGCAGATAAGTCTCTCCCATGTCCTTTTGCGTCGCCTTCGCGTCAAACTCGTGGCGGACGCCCTCCGGTCCCGAGTGCACCGCGAAATGCTTCGCGCAGGCCGCGGCCTTCATCGTCTCCCCGTCTCCCTGCAGGCCCTTCACGAAGGCCACGCCGAGACGGCTTGTCAGGTACGGATCCTCCCCGTAGGTCTCGTGCCCGCGCCCCCAGCGGGGATCGCGGAAGATGTTGACGTTCGGCGACCAGAAGGTCAGTCCCTTGTAGATGTCGCGGTCCTCCTGCGCGGAGTACGCGTTGTACTTGGCGCGCCCCTCCGTCGCGATCACATCCGCGATCTCGCCTACAAGCTCGGTGTCGAACGTCGCCCCGACGCCGATCGCCTGCGGGAAAACGGTCGCCTGACCGGCCCGGGCCACGCCGTGCAGCCCCTCATTCCACCAGTTGTACGCAGGAATACCGAGTCTCTTGATCGCGGGCGCGTCGTACCGCAGTTGGCTCGCCTTCTCCTCCAGTGTCATCTGCGCGACAAGCGCTTCTGCCTTTTTTCTCGCCTCTTCTCTTTTCATATTGATCTCCTGTCATATTGTAGTGTGTGTTAAAAAAACGTTTCTTTAAACAAAAACCGACCCATAGCAGAATCTCTGCGCTGGATCGGCTTTTTCGTCGGTCAGTCGGGTACTCTCCCGTCAGCCACAGACTGAAGCCTCTCCGAGTCAAACGGCTCAGCGCGGGCGCGTCTGCAGCTTTATCATGAAGCAGGCTTTCTCAGCCCTTCACCGCGCCGGTCGTCAGGCCTTCGACGATCTGGTTACTGAACATACAGTATACGATAACCGTCGGTGCGATCGCAATAATAATCGCCGCGAACATCTGCACATAGTTTGTCGCGTACGGTCCCACGAAATAGGTCAGCGTGACCGGCAGCGTCTTCTTCGCCGGATCGGAGATGAAGACCATCGCCAGAAGCAGCTCGTTCCAGTTGTTGATGAAGGTCATCAGGCCGGATACAAAGAAGCCCGTGCGCGCCAGCGGCAGCGCGATCTGGAAGAAGCAGCGGTAGATCCCGCAGCCGTCGATCGCGGCCGACTCGAACAGCTCTCCCGGGATCGACTTGAAGAAGCCGGTCATCAGGAAAATCGTCATCGGTAATGAGAATGTGATGTACGGAAGCATCAATCCGAAACGCGAGTTCGTCAGTCCCATGTGTGAGAAGCGCACGAACAGCGGGATCAGGATACAATGCACCGGCACCATCATACCGATCAGGAAAAAGGTCCCGGTCGCCTCAGAGAGCTTCCAGCGCATACGCCCGATTGCGAACGCCGCCATCGAGCCGAAGAACAGGCTCACGAGCAGCGTCACGCCGCAGACAAGCACCGAGTTCAACAGCGCGATGCCAAGTTTTCCGAGCGTCCACGCTTCCACATAGTTATTCCAGTGGATCATCTGCGGGAAACCAAACGGGGCTTTCATCAGCTCCGGATTGTCCTTCACAGATACCAGCAACATCCAGAAAAGCGGAGCCAGATAGAGCACTGCCAGAAGCAGCAGCAGGATGTAGATCAATACGATAACCGGACTGATCGGTTTCTTTTTCTTGCTTACATTATTATTCATCGATCCGCCCTCCTATCCTTCATAAGTTTCCACTTTGATGACTCTCTTGACCAGCAGCGTCACAAGCAGGCAGAACACGAGAAGGATCACGGAGATCGCACTCGCGTAGCCGTACTTGAAGTAGTTGAAGCCCTCCGCGTAGAGCTCGGTCGCAAGGACCTCGGTGCGGTGGTTCGGGCCGCCCTGCGTCATGTTGTAGACGAGGTCGAAGAATTTCAACGAACCAATGCAGTTCAGCGACAGCGAGGTCACCATCATCGGCTTCACGAGCGGAAGCGTGATGTAGCGGAACGACTTTACCTTCGACGCGCCGTCGATGTAAGACGCCTCGTAGACCTCCCGCGAGATACCGGTGATCTGCGCCATGTAGAGCATCATGTTCTGGCCGACGTACTGCCACAGCGCTACGAACGCGATGACCCACATCGGGAGCACGATGAAGCCCTTGGAATCCATCAGCCACAGCGGACCTTCGATCCCGAACTTCGCCAGCAGTTGGTTGATGCCGATCCTCGGGTTGAACAGGAACGCCCACAGAAGACCGAGGGCTGCCGAGGAGAGGACGCACGGCAGATAGTAGATGTTCTTGAACACGTTGCGCCCCTTCGGGATATTTGTCAGCAGAACCGCCAGCAAAAGGCCGATAATCTGCTGTGTGACTGCAGAAAAAATCATAAAGAAGATCGAGTTTTTCAATGCGATCTTGAAGGTACTGTCCTTGAAGAACAGGTTCTGGTAATTCTTAAGTCCCACAAAGGTCGGCGGCGTCAGCGCCGCATAATCGCAGAAAGAATAATAGATCATCTGGAACATAGGAATTATCAGAATAAGCACAAACATAATGAATGCCGGGGCGATGAAGATGCAGATCGCCTTTTTATTCCGTAATATCTTATCCATAATACGCTCCCTTTCCCTAAGACTGAAGCTCCCGCGGTCCGTCTTCGATGCGCCTGCTTCTCGGAACTTCGCCCCTTTACTTAAGAAAGCCGCTGCAGAAAGAACTTTTCTCGCCTGTTCTGCAGCGGCCCCAAGCCACTAATCCGTTATGGCTCTCATTTCATATTCATCTTATTCCCAAACATTGCTCTCGTAGAAATCCTGCACCGTCTGCAGAGCGTCTGCCGGCTCCGCATTGCCGAGGAATACGTCTACCATCGCGTTGTCAAAGCAGTCGCCCGCCTCTACGGAATCCAGGGACTCGTTGTAGAATCCGAGGGTACCGGTCGCCTGAGACATGATGTCCTGCACATACTTCAGCTGAGCCGGAGCTACGTCGTAGTCGATCTCAACGTTCTTGTTGATCGGGAACTTGCCGGCAACCTCTGCCATGTACTTCTGAGCCGTCTCGTCCGTGAACATCTTCATCAGAGCGATAACCGCATCCTGATGCTCGGTCGTGGAGCTCATCAGCAGGTTGTCCGTCTTAACGATCGTACGGTTCGGATCTGCGCCGCCCTCGATAGCCGGGAACTGGAACACGCCGCACTTGTCTTCGATCGTGTCGCTCGCGCCGTTCATCTGGCCGATAACCCAAGAACCCTGAACGAGCATAGCTGCCTCTTCGTTGTAGAACGCTGCCGTAGCCTGATCGTTGGAGTCGCCTGCCGCTGTCGGCTGGAAGTACTTGGAGAGCTCCTGAAGCTTCGTAGCTGCCTGTACGAATACATCATCCGTCCAGTTCGCTTCGTGATTCGCGATCGCCTCAAGATCCGCGCCCTGACGGTCACACAGATAACCTGCGATCATCGACAGGCACCATGCCGTACCTGCAGAGCAGGAGATCGGGGTAATGCCCGCGTCCTGAAGGGTCTGGCAAACCGTGAGCAGCTCGTCGTAGGTCGTCGGAACCTCTACGCCTGCCTGCTCGAACAGCTCAGTGTTGTAGAATACGCATGCCGCTTGGAAGCAGGTCGGGATGCCCATGATCTTTCCGTCGTAGGTCATTCTGTCGAAGATGCCGTCCGTGAAGGTCGCGTACCAGTCAGCTTCCTGATTCTGAAGGATGTCGGTGAGGTCTGCCGCAGCACCCGCCTCTACATATACATCCATGTTCGGGCCCGGGTTGCAGATGTACAGATCCGGTGTGTCGCCCGCCGCGATTAGAGCGTTGAGCTTTCCGTCGTACTCCTCAAGGTTCGTGGTGATCGGGGTTACGTGATACTGTCCCTCATACTCGGTGTTGAAACGGTTGATAACGTCCGCATAGCCGAGAGACGTTGTGTCCGTGGTCGCCTCGAGGTCATCCCAGAACATCCAAGTGATCTCTACCGGCTCGTCCGCCTGTACCGGAAGCGCTGCCACCGTCATGCTGCCAACCATGGCTGCCGTCAGAGCGACTGAAATCCATTTTCTCATTTTCATTGCTAATCCTCCTTTTAAAATGATTTACGTGCTACGATAAATTTACTATAGCAGAATTACTGAATTTATTCTTTTTAATTATTGCTGTTTGGCTCCAAATTATTGCTTTAATATTTCTTCCAATTTTTTTAATTGTTAGAAATATCTAATTTTGATACTCTGTTTTTATACATTTTTACAAGAAGTTTTCTTTGGCTTTGCAGATAATCACGATCCTTCAATTTATTATTGAGTTTTTTTTGTAATTTTGGTATAGTAGAGAAAACCGCTGTTTTCGCAATTTCTCATACTCGAAAAATTGCCATATTTATGAAATGTTCCTATTTATTCGGGAGGAGGGAACCGGCTTGATCGAGAATCTGAGCGGCCTGCATGAGACCGTCAACTACAAAAAAAATATGCAGCTTCAGCTCTACAACAACGACGAAGATGAAAACTATCCGCCGCACTGGCACACACCGTTCGAGCTGATCATGCCAACGGAGAATACTTACCGTGCCGTCTGCGGCGACAAGGATCTCAACCTGCGCGAAGGAGACATCCTGATCATCTGCCCCGGCGTGGTGCATCAGCTTTTCGCCCCGCCAAAGGGCGTGCGCATCATCTTTCAGCCCGGTCTCACACTGATCGACAGCAAAGAAGTAAATGTCATCATCTCAATGATCAGCCCGGCGATCCTGATCACGCCGGAAGAATACCCTCAGATCCATGCCCGGATACGTCAGCTCATGCTGGAGATCCGGGACGAATATTTCAGCCAGCCGCTGTATGCGGAGTCCTGCATCGCCTCCAAATTTATCGAGATTCTGGTGCTGGTCGGACGCTGTCAGGCCGAGATCGCGCAGCAGCATTTCGAGGTAAAGAACGACAAACAGAGAGAATACATGGACAAGTTTTTGTTCATCTGCAATTATATCAACGACCATTTCACCGAGCAGCTCACGCTGGAGGAGGTCGCCGCGCTGGCCGGTTTTTCCAAATACCATTTCACAAGACTGTTCAAGCAGTACGCGAATACTTCTTTTTATAAATATCTGAATCAGAAACGCATCGCGCACGCAAAGAAGCTTCTGATCGGCAAGAATTACTCGGTGCTCGAGGTGGCGCTGCAATGCGGTTTCTCCAATCTGTCCTCGTTTCTGCGGATGTTTAAACAACTGACCGGCTGCACGCCGACCGAGCTGCGCAGAATGTATCACGGGGATTTCGATTACGTGTGAAAAGACCGTTCCTTATGTCTTGACACAGAAAAACGTATATGCTATAGTACGGGCGAAAGCCTGCCTTGTAGGATCAAGTACGAGGCAGGCTTATTTCTTCTTATATTATATATTATATACGAGGAGGATTTACACATGCGAAAATTTGAAGGATTTCAGCGGGGCGTCAACTTAGGCGGATGGGTTTCCCAGTGCGTCAGCCGCGACAAAGAGCATTTCGACACATTCATCACAAAAAAAGATATTGAGCAGATCGCGGGCTGGGGACTCGACCATGTACGCCTGCCGATCGACTACGACGTCGTCATGAACGAGGACGACACATTCATCGAGGACGGCTTCGCGCTCATCAACAACTGCATCGCGTGGTGCCGGGAGTGCGGCCTGCGCATCATTCTCGACGTACATAAGGTGAAGGGCTACATGTTCGACACGCAGGCTGTGCCGGATCCGGACGCGTTCTTCCAAAGCGCCGAGCTGCAGGACAGCTTCATCCGTCTGTGGAAGGAGCTCGCGCGCCGCTACGGCAAGGATTCGGATATCGCCGCGTTCGAACTGCTCAACGAGATCGTCAACCCCGCGATGGCCGATATCTGGAACAAGATCGCGCGCCGTGCAGTCGAGGCGATCCGTGCTATTGCGCCGGACACCTACATCCTGATCGGCGGCGTCTGCTACAACAGCGTCGCGAACGTACCGGATCTCGACGCGCCCTATGATGACAAGATCGTCTACAACTTCCACTGCTATGCGCCGCTCATGTTCACGCATCAGGGAGCGCACTGGGTCGCGGACATGCCGCGTGATTTCCGCACCGGTTACCCGCAGACGGCCGCCGAGTTCCGCGTCATCGGGGACAAGGTCGCTCAGGCCCGCGTGGATGCGGTCAGTGAGAATTTCATCGCTCCGGAGGATTCCGGCGCGGTCATCTTCGAGAAGATGTTCGCGGTCGCGGTCGAGTACGCCGAAAAGATGAACGCTCCGCTCTACTGCGGCGAGTATGGCGTGATCGACTTGGCGCCCCTTCCGGACACCGTGCGCTGGTTTGACGACATCCATTCCGTGTTCGAGAAGTTTAGCATCGGCCGGGCCGTGTGGAATTATAAGAATAAGGACTTCGGGATCGTGGACGAGCACTATGCGCCGGTGCGCGACGAGCTGGTGAAGAGACTGTAAGGGCATTCGCCGCAAACAAATAAAAGAAAAGGCTCTGATGCAAATAAAATTTGCGCAGGGCCTTTTTATCTGTACATATGAGCCGTGCTGCAACCTCGAAAAGCCTTCGGCTTTCCTCGGTCGCGGGCATTCGCCCTATAAATCCGCTGTCTCACGAAGCTGCCTGCAAGCAGGCATTTCGTGTTCCATCGTCTTTGCACGGCTCATTGCTTTCGCGAAAAAGAAAAACACCGCCCCCGGTGCTCATTCGTCATCGAAAACAGTGTTTCAGTGCGCGATCAGGGGCTCGAACCCTGGACACCCTGATTAAGAGTCAGGTGCTCTACCAACTGAGCTAATCGCGCGTTCCTTATGAACAAAAGCTATTATAATACAAGGTTTCTCAAATTGCAATCCACATTTTATACTTTTTTCATTTTTAAATTTCAATTTTTTTATGTTTTTTTCACAATTTTAAGGCTTGAATCCCGATCTGAAATCCTCTATACTGGGCATGAACCGTTAAAATGCAACAGGGAAAATCACCTGAAAAGGACAAATTTGCGCCATGAGTCAAAAATCCGAACCTCAAAAGCATGACTTCGCATCGGCTGCGAAGGGACCGTCGGCGGACGCGCAGCCGGATATGCAGCCGGACAGCAACGCCGCGGACGATTCTTCCCGGAAGAAGCAGCGCTTCATCAAGAACAATCAATATTTCACGATCTGTATTTACGCCGGCGTCATGGTGCTCATCGCCGCGATCATCTTCAAGTGTGTCATCGATATCGACAAGACCAAGGCGTGGCTCAGGCAGGTCATCGGCATGCTGTCGCCTTTTATCTTAGGCGCGCTGCTCGCCTATGTGCTCAATCCGATGGTGCACATGTTCTACCGCCTGATCGGCAGGCTCTGCGACCGCCTGAAGCTCAGGCTGAAGCACGGACTGCACACGGTGCTCGCAATCCTGATCACCTACATTATCGTGATCGGTTTTGTCGTGCTCACGCTGCTGTTTGTCTTCCCGGAGATCGCCAAGAATCTCGTGGATTTTGTAAATTATCTGCCGACAGCCTACAATACCGTGCTGGATATGCTCTCCCGCCTGCAGAAGCGTTTTCCGAATCTTGACATCAGTATGATCCGGAATTATCTGGCAGACGCGATGCCGGAGCTGGCCTCTTACCTGCAGAATTTCGCGACCAACATGGTCCCTGCGCTCTACACGATCTCGATGTCGATTGTCGACTGGGTTATCAATCTCTTCGTCACCCTGATCGTGTCCATCTACATGCTGTACGACAAGCGCCGGATCATGCGCGCGGCATGGCGTCTGATCTATGCGTTTCTCCCGAAGAAGCACATTCCTGCCTGTCAGGAGATCCTCTCCGAGTGCAACCGCCTGTTCAGCAGCTTTGTCGTCGGCAAGTTCATCGACTCGCTGATCATCGGGCTTCTGTGTTTCATATTGATGACGATCCTGCAACTGCCGTACACCCTGCTCATCAGTATCGCGGTCGGCGTCACGAACATGATCCCGTATTTCGGTCCGTTCATCGGCGCTATCCCGGGTATTGTGATCATACTGTTCATCAGCCCCCTGCAGGCATTTATCTTTACGATCATGATCCTTTGCCTGCAGCAGTTTGACGGGCTGATCCTCGGTCCGAAGATCATCGGCAATTCCACGGGAATGAAGCCTCTTTGGATCATCTTCGCGATCACGATCGGAGGACATCTCGCCGGTCTCATCGGCATGTTTCTCGGCGTCCCGGTCGTGGCGATCTTCAGTTATCTCTTCGACCTGTATCTCGCACATCGGCTGGAACGAAAAAACGTCTCCGATGCGATGGTCGAAAGCGTACTGCAAAAAATGGAGCTGGACGATTAAGTCCGACTCCGTTCTTTTCTGTTGGCTGTTGGCTGTTTTCTGTTTGCCGACTATCTGCGTCTGCCCGCTTTCCCGGAACCCGCGTTTTCCAGCAGCTTCCGCACCTCTTCGAGCGAGCACGCGATCTGCAGCGCCTTTCTGTGTATATCCGGCCTGTCATACGCAAGCCGGTAGAGCTTTTTCTGAATCCCGCCTCTCCTCATAACACATGCCCCGCAAAATCGATGTCACTGTTATCTTATGCACGGATTCTCTCACGGCAACTCCGCCGTTTTCACCAACGCCGGACTGTCTTCCCGGCGCACGGCATCCCGCGGTTTTCTGTCCGGATCAGCATCCCGCCGCTTCAGCGTCCTGCTTTCCACTCTCTACTTTCCGCTCTCTGCTTTCCGCTTTCCACTCTCTGCCCAGCACCACCTTGCAGATCGGATTGCCCTGCGAGGAAAATCGTTCCTCATATTCGGTCATGATGTTTCCCTGCATCATCCGCTCGTCGTGGTGCAGGTCAAACGTACACTGCTGTGCCGTCCACCCGGCCGCCTCCGCCTCCTCAAGCGCGAAATCAAATAACGTCCGGTTGTCCGTCTTGAACTCCACGCGGCCGTCCGGTACAAGGACGCGGTCGTAGCGCGCAAGGAATTCCCGGCTCGGCAGGCGCCGCTTCGCGTGGCGATCCTTCGGCCACGGATCCGAAAAATTCAGGTAAATACCCGCCACCTCATTTTCGCCAAACACATCGGTCAGATCCTCGGCCTCCATGCGCAGGAACAGAAGATTCGTCAACTGCTCATTCTCACTGCGCTTTTCCAGCGCGCGCAGAAGCACGCTCGAATATTTCTCGATTCCCACATAATTGCGGTCCGGATAGCGCTGCGCCAGCTCCGTGATGAAGCGCCCTTTTCCCATGCCGATCTCCAAGTACAGCGGATTGTCGTTTCCGAACACCTCTCTCCAGCGGCCTTTCTTCTCGCGCATCAC
This sequence comes from uncultured Lachnospiraceae bacterium, assembly GCA_947627245.1. Lineage (GTDB taxonomy): Bacteria > Bacillota > Clostridia > Lachnospirales > Lachnospiraceae > Choladousia. The sequence continues at coordinate 38,473 of CANQVH010000026.1, forward strand.
ATCCTCATGCACCACGTATTCGCTCGCGGCGATCGCCTCCCGCGATCCCGGAATATTTCGAAGTCTCATACCGGTTCTCCTCGTCACTATTATCATGAGCCGCGCCGGTCTTTGCTCTTACCCTTGGCTGGTGTCCAACGGCCTCGCAATCCCGGAAACACGAGCTTCTCCGGCTATTTTACGCGATATTTCCGGTAAGGTCAATTATCATCTTCTTCCTCGCTCTCGGTTTTCTCTGTCTTTCGGAACACCGCGACCATCAGCATCGCGATCACATAGCCCGGATACGCCAGCCCGTACAGCCCCCAGAGCCAGAAAAAATAATTCGACAGCATCATCAGCGCCAGCGGGAACAGCATGATGACTACCATGCAGAGACTTCTCGGAAAGAACGCAAAGGAGAGCAGAAACGCGTTCTTCACCGTCTGCTTCAGCCCGTTCTCATACCGAGCGAGCAGCGCAAAAATATAATTGCCGACCATCACCGTCAGAAACAAAACGGCGACAATGAGCGCGAGCGATAATTGCTTCACCACGCCGTAGCCGTCGAGTATTCCCTCTCTGAGAAGATAAAGATTATACAGATAAACGGCCAATATGCCCAGCACGCAAAACCACACCTTCGTGGCGTTTTTGAAATTCTCCCGAAACGCCCGGAAGAATCCTCTGGTGAGCGCCCCCTGATCGTCCTCCGCCATTCGCAGCAGCAGATAATACATCGCGGAAAACGACGCTCCCGCCGTCACGACGGGCAGCGCGCATATCAAAGTGAGAATATTGACCCATATCAGATCAACCAGCTTCCCGACCGTGCGGAAAAAGAGGTTGTCCATGCTAAACAAGTGATCCATGAAACTTATCTCCCAACACCGTCCGACGCGGTAGGCGGCCTGCAGCCTGCCGAGGCGACGGATCGCTGCCGCTTTCGTCGCTTTCGTTATCCCTTGACGCCTCCGAGCGCAACGCCCGCGATGATGTACTTCGACAGCAGGAAGTATACGATGAACAGCGGCAGAACCGTCAGCGTCAGTCCGACGTAGACGGATCCGTACTCGGTCTTGTAGATATCGCCTTTCAAAAGGCTTACCATGATCGGCATCGTATATTTATCCTGTCTTGTCAGAAGGACCAACGGCAAAAACAGGCTGTTCCACGAATTTACAAAAGAGAAGATCGCCTGCGTCGCGATCGCCGGTTTCATGATCGGGATTACGATATGATTGAAGGTGTAAAACTCCTTCGCCCCGTCGATCCTCGCCGAATGGACAATTTCCAACGGCAAGGCCTGAAGCATGAACTGTCTCATGAAGAACACCATGGTAGGCGCGGCAATCGACGGGAGGATCAGCGCCAGAAAATTGTTCGTCAAATGAATCTGGTACATAAACTGATAAAAGCCGATACTCACCAACTGGGTCGGAATCATCAGGACCGCCATGATAAAGGTGAAGAAAGGCTGTCTCAGCCTCCATGTATACACGACGATCGCATACGCCGTCAGCGTGGAAAAGTATACCGCGCAAGCCGTCGCGCCGGTGGAAATAATCATAGAGTTCATGAAGCCCCGAAGCGGGTTGAAGCTCTTGCCGGTCAGAGTCGCGAAATTGCTCAGCAGGTGTGTGGACGGAATCAGCGAAATCGCGTGCCGCTGGATCTCCGCCGTGCTTCTCGTCGCGTTGATCAGCATCACGAGAAACGGCAGAATACTGAGAACGGTAAGGACGCCGCAGAGAACGTAGACAAATACCATAAAACCGCCCGATTTCTTTTTATCCGGAGCTTTTTTTCGGGAAGTCCTGCTTCCAGCCATCACCGTCTTCCCCCTTTCGCCTGCTTCTTCATCTCCCTCGCCACCTTTTTCAGCTCCCTGCGCTCCCGGACCTCATATTTGTCCTGCATCAAGAAGAAAACGATCGTGGAGAGCACACAGATGATGAGAAACATGATGATGCTCGTCGCCGACGCGCGGTTGTACAGGTAGCTTCCGCTGAATGCCTGATTGTAGATGAATACGCTCGTGGTGAGAGTCGCGTTGTTCGGGCCGCTCTTGGTGACAAGGAGCTGCGGGATATCAAACATCTGCAGGCCGCCGATCAGGCTCGTCACCAGCGTGTAGATCAGGATCGTCCTGAGATTCGGCAGAGTAATATAGAGAAACTTCTGCCATCCGCCCGCGCCGTCGATCTCCGCGACCTCGAACCACTCCGGATTCATGCCCATGATGCCGGAGATCAGCACGATCGTCGTATAGCCGTACCACATCCAGAACTGGATGAACGAGACGACGCCCCTCGCCAGCCACTTGTTTCGAAAAAATTCGACCGGTCCGTCGGACAGATGCAGTGAAGTGAACAGGTCGTTCATCGGTCCCATCGGATATCCGAACAGCGCTCCGAACAGAATCGCGACCGTAGCCGCCGTGATGATGTTCGGCATATAGAACACAACCTTGAAGAAGCCCTGCCCCTTCACCTTGAACAGCGTCCCGGAAAACCATGCCGAGAGCACCAGCGCAAGCAGGATCTGCGGGATGAAGTTCATGATCCACATCAGGAACGTATTTCCGAGAGCCGTGCGGAACGTCGGCGCGCTGAGGATCGTCTGGAAATTCTGCAACGGATTCTCCAGAAAATGAAATTTCACCGCGCCTATGCCCTTGAAATCCGTAAAGCCGAGCAGAATGGTGAAGATCACCGGATACAGGGTAAACAGGCCGAAAGTAACAACAAACGGAATACTGAAAATATAGCCGTATTTCGCATAGGAGAGTTTTTTCTTTTTCATAACATCCTCCGTAATGAAGAGGGAGACGGTCTTCCGCAAAACCATCTCCTCAGTAACGCTCTGCGCTTATTCAACAATTACATCCAGATTGTCAGCGACATTCTGCTTAAACGCGGCGATTGCATCCTCCCTTAACAAATTGCCGGCCGTATACTCGCGGACTGCGTCTCTCCAGTACTGGTTGATCGTCTCGTCGTACTGGGTAAGGTTCTTGCCGTTCGCAAACTCGTTCGCCGGAACAAATACGTCGAACATGTTCTGCCCACCAAGGAAATCGACCTCGCCGTTCGACATGTTCATAACCGTGCTGGAAGCAACCGCGTCCTTCGTCCCCTGCACGCCGTCCGTCATCAGGCCGTTCGCCCACAAATACTGGAGGCCGGTCTCGGAGCAGTCGAGCGTGATCCAGTCGATGATCTGCTTCACCGCGTCCGCTTTCTTCGTATCTTTGTTCACAAGGAGCCATGTGCCGCCCCAGAAGAAGCCGATCGGGGATTCGCAGACGGCCCAGTCGCCGTATGTACCCTCGCCTACGGCCTCGCCGCCGCAGTTCGGAGCCATCGTATAATTAATCAGCCAAGCAGGCCCGAAAAAGCCGAGAACATCCTTCGCGCCCTCTCCCTTCATGTCGGCGAACCATGCGTCCTGCCAGTCCTGCGTGTCGTTGTGGTAGTCGTTCTCCTTCAGCTTCATGGACAAATCCAGAAACGCCTCCCGCTTCGGGTCGATATTCAGCTCGCCGTCCACGATCCAGCCCGTGTCGGATCCGTTCTCTACTGCATGCCAGAGATCGCCGTCTCCGGAGATGATGCCGTAGCCCTTTGCCTTCAGCTCCTCCGCCGCCGCGAAAAACTGATCCCAGTTGCCGCTGCCGCCGCCTATCTTCTCGGCAATCGCCTCCGGATCGTCGGTTCCCCATACGTCCTCGGCGATGGAGCGACGGTAAATGAAAGCGCCGCCCGTAGCCTGATAGCCGAGTCCTACGACCTTGCCGTCCGGGTTCGTTCCGATATCGACGCTGTACTGCGCGAGGTCGGCAGCTTCAATCTCCGCGTCAACGTCAATGCCAAGGTCCTCGTAAGGCATGGCATAACTCGCGGCGTCGCCCTGCGTATACTTCAGGACAAAAGCGGCCTCCGCGCAGTAGATGTCCGGGGCGTCCTTGCCGCCGTTCGCCAGAGCCTGATCGAGCGCAGGCTGATAAGCGCCCTCCGTCGTGGCGATAATGGTCGGGTTGACCGTATAGCCGAAATCCGGATTCAGCTCGAGAAATTTATTGATCATATTCGGAACTTCATCCGTAAACGCATATACATTGATCACATCATCGGCTGCCATAACAACGCCGCCGGTCCCTGCACAGACGGACATTGCTAAAGCAAGACCGATCGCAAATGCGATTCGTCTCTTCTTCATGGATTTTACCTCCTAATTCGATTTTATAAATTCATTATATCAGTAATTTTCGTTTATTGAAACAAAAAAATTGCCCTATGAGTATAAATTCTTGCTAATAAGCACAAATTTTTTCTTGTTTTGACCGATTTTACATACAATTCTTGCTATGAGACGAAAATGAAATCATGATTCCGGCGCAAAAAGACTGCCGCATAACTGCGGCAGCCCAAAATCGTATTTCCTAATATCAATGGCAACTCAAATTTCACAATATAAATTGTAGCCTGTGCCGCGCAAAATCCTCGCGGCGCAAAAACGGAATCAACCCTTCACACTGCCCGCGGCGACACCGCCCACGATAAAGCGGGACAGGAAAATGTACACCACGATAACAGGCAGGATCGAGAACGCGATCATCACGTATACCTGACCCATATCGAACTTCGCCCAGTCCGCGCTACGCAGCTCGGCGATGATGATCGGGAGCGTCTTCTTCTTCGGATCACTCAAGATCAACGCCGGAATGAAGTAGTTGTTCCAGCTTCCCACAAATGCGAAAATCATCTGCACGGCGAGCGCCGGCTTCATCAACGGAAGCACGACCTTGTTGAAGGTGTTGAACTCGCCCGAACCGTCGATACGAGCCGCCTCAACGAGCGACAGCGGCAGGTTGCTCTCCATGAACTGCTTCATATAGTAGAAGGTCACCGGAGCCGCGATCGACGGAATGATCAGCGGGATGAAGCTGTCGGTCAGCTTCATGTCCAGCAATAAGCGGTAGAAACCAAGCGCCGTCACCTGCGACGGGATCATCATGAT
>CANQVH010000027.1 GCA_947627245.1 uncultured Lachnospiraceae bacterium
ACATCATACAGGATATGGGGAAGGGAGTGTAAGACTAAATTCAGCATGAATGTGGAATTTAGAATTTCATTCGAAGAAAATGCACGAAAAAATAAAAAAAGACTTGCCAAAAAGATAGAAATTATATATAATACTTGAGTCGGCTGAGCAATCGGCCGCAATGCCGGATTAGCTCAGTCGGTAGAGCGACGCATTCGTAATGCGTAGGTCGTGGGTTCGAGTCCCATTTCCGGCTTATAAAAAGAGTCTCGCGGATGCGGGACTCTTTTCTGTTTAAAATCCTATCAACTCTTTTGATTATATAAAATGCATTTGATATAGGATGGATAAAACAAATATAATTAAATTTTCATAAAGAATATTGACTTACTTATAGATTCAGATATAATATTTTTGAGATAGGGAGCGAGAGGGAAAGGAGGATGATTATGACCGCCGATACAAGGATGATACTTGACGAACTCCAAGCGTTAAACGGGAAAATTGTATGCATAGACGATAAAATTACAGCTATGGATACTAAGATTGCCGACATGGATACTAAGATTGTAGACATGAATGCTAGAATTGCAGATATGGATACTAAGATCAAGACCATGGATGCTAAGATTGTTGACCTGGATGCTAAGATTGCAGATATGGATACTAAGATCAAAACCATAGATGCTAAAGTCGTGGTCATGAACACTAGGATCATGGACATCCAACTTGAACTCGAAAACGAAATCAAAAAGAGTATTAATGTTGTTGCGGAAGGACATATTGATTTGAATCGAAAGTTGGACAAAGCTCTTGAAATTGAAAGTGAAAAAGAATTAATGTCACTCAGAATTGTCAGTTTGGAAGGGACTGTCAAACGTATGCAAAAAAAAGTTACTCAGCTTGCATGTAACAGCTAAAATATGTAAATTCAATTAATGGAGGGGCTTTGTCCCCTCCATTACACATTCTTCTGAAGTCATTTAAATTTTACAGATAACTGCGCAGATCTTTGCAGAGCTGATCCTCGATGGACGCAAGCCTGCGGCAGATGTCCTTTGAGGTGTTATCGGCGGTCGGATATTGATTCAGATATTTGTGCAGGGATTTTACACCCATATTGCAGCCGTCCGTAATCAGGTCTGCGACCGTGGCGTCGCTCTTGTCCATGCCCATCTTTACGTTTGTTTTGAGCCATGACATGCCCTTTGCCATCGGATTCGGATCTTTCTCTTCGCTTTGGTATTGATCCAGCAGACCATGGATCTCATTTCCCAGTTTTTCGTGGTGATCTTTGCTGTCGATGAGCAGTTGTTTCATATCGGAATCGGTGATGCGATCCAGCACCTCGTCAAAGGATGCGACCGCCATTTTTGCCCCGGAATCGCATTCCTTCAGCAAATGAATGGTATCTTGATTCGCCATAGTAATTTTCCTCCTGTCGGTTGTTTTGTATTAGTCTGTTCGATTTTCCGCTTGTTATACGAAAATTCTTTACAAAAAAGAGTAGCTTTGATATGATATTTAATATATCTGGGGAGAATCGTGGAGACGGTTCTTTTTGTTTGCATAGAGGCAAAGTCATGCTTTGACGGGAGACGATCATGAACATTCGCTGCATTGCTCTGGATCTGGATTATACGACGCTGAACAGCCGGGGATATTTAAGTGAATATACGCGGCAGGCGCTTACCTATGCAATAGAAAAAGGCGTCCATATTGTTGTCGCGAGCGGGCGTGCATTGAATTCGCTTCCCGCGGAAATCCGTGATTTTGAGGGAATCCGCTATGCGGTGACGTCAAACGGGGCTGCGGTATATGATCTCCGAACGAATACTTGTCTGAAGCAATACAAGCTGACGGAGCAGTCGGTGTGCGGGATTTTGCGGTTGACGCAGGGAATACATGTCGCTTATGAAGCTTTTATTGACGGAAAGCCCTATGCGCAGGCGGATTATGTAAAAGAGCCTTTGCGCTACGGCACGAAGTCTGTCTCATATGTTCAGAGCACAAGGACGCCGGTGGAGAACTTTCCGGAATTTCTGTTGCAGAATGCCGCGAACCTTGACTGCATGGATCTTGTGATCGACGATCCGGAACTGAAGCAAAGGCTGTGGACTTTATTTTCAGAAAAAATACCGGATATCTACATTACATCCTCGGTCGGGCAGCTTCTTGAGATTTCCTACAAGGACTGCGGCAAGCATTCCGGAGTCCGTTTCGTTCTGGATCAGCTCGATCTGCCGCGTGAATCGCTCGCCGCATTCGGTGACGGAGACAACGATGCACATATGCTTACATTTGCGGGAACGGGAATTGCGGTAGCAAATGCTTCTGAGGCGTGTAAAGCGGCAGCGGATCGGATTACGCTGTCCAACGATGAGGATGGCGTCGCGCGGGAGATCTTCCGACTTCTCGATTCGGAAAAACTGCCATCATCTGTTTGCCCAAAAGGCAGCGTCGATAGATAACAGGTCTTTGTCAAAAGCTGTAAAACAGAAATATCTTGCAAAGAAGGAATTGCCATGTTTGGATTGGGAACTTTAATCAATACGGCGGGAGTTGTGGCGGGCAGCGCTATCGGAATTCTGCTCCGCAGGGGCATGAAAAAGAATATGCAGGATGCGCTGATGGCAGGCTGCGGCGTTGCGACAATCTTCATCGGGACGGCGGGAGTGCTGCAGGGTATGATCGAGATCGTGGACGGAAGCATCCAGACGAAGGGCAGTATGCTGCTGATCTTTTCACTGGTGCTCGGCGGGCTCTTCGGAGAGTTTGTTGATATCGAGAAGCGTATGGACGCGGTAGGAGAGAAGCTGAAAAGTATGTTCCATGCGGAGAAGGACGCGCGCTTCGTCGAGGGCTTTGTCAATACTTCGCTGATCATTTGCGTCGGGGCGATGGCGATCGTCGGCTCGATTCAGGACGGATTGAATGGCGACGCGACGATGCTCACCGCGAAAGCCGTGCTCGACTTCGCGATCGTGATCGTGCTGGCTTCCACCTATGGCATCGGCGTAATGTGTTCGGCGCTTGCAATCCTCATCTATGAGGGATCGCTGACGCTGGTCGCTCATTTCGTCGGCAATTTTATCAGCGATGCCCTGATCGCGAATTTATCCTTTATCGGTTCCGCGCTGATCTTCTGTGTCGGCGTGAACGTGGCATTTGGCAAGAAATTCCGGGTCGGCAACATGCTCCCGGCTCTGCTCGGACCGGTCGTGTACGCGCTGATCTGGTAGAAGGGCAAAAATGGTTTGGAAACCGGAAAAAACAGTTGACTCTGCCCGGGAAATATGCTATTTTATTCTAGTATGCCGCACAAAGAGGTTAAAGCGCCCACGGGCCACCGAATTTGGCGAGTAATGATAACGGGAGGTGCCATATGTACGCGATTATTGCAACAGGTGGTAAACAGTACAAAGTAGCCGAAGGCGATATCATTAACGTAGAAAAGCTTGGTGTGGAAGCCGGCGAAGTTGTTACGTTTGATCAGGTGCTTGCAGTAAGCAATGACGGCCTGAAGGTAGGCGCGGATGTCGCAGGGGCGACGGTTACCGCGACGGTCGTGAAGAACGGCAAGGCCAAGAAGGTTATTGTTTACAAGTACAAGAGAAAGACCGGATACCACAAGAAGAACGGCCACAGACAGCAGTACACACAGGTCAAGATCGAAAAGATCAACGGTTGACCGACATGATCCGATTCACAGTATGGAGATCAAAAGATCAGTACAGGGGCTTTGAGAGCCGGGGACATGCAGGCTATGCGCAGTCCGGTGAGGATATCATCTGTTCGGCAGTATCGGCGCTCGCGATCAACGCGGTGAATTCCATTGAGGAGTTTACGGATGATGCGATCGAGATAGAGCAGGTCGAGGACGGAGGATATCTGCGGATGCGGTTTTCCGACGCGCCCGGTGAGAAGGCAGCCTTGCTGATGGACAGCCTTGTGCTCGGGATAAGGAGCATAGAGGCAGATTACGGAAAAGAATACATTACCTTAGAAGTTCAGGAGGTGTAATTATGTTGAAGATGAACCTTCAGTTTTTCGCTCATAAGAAGGGTGTCGGTTCTACCAAGAACGGCAGAGATTCCGAGTCGAAGCGGCTTGGGGCGAAGAGAGCGGACGGACAGTTTGTAAAAGCCGGCAACATTCTTTACAGGCAGCGCGGCACGAAGATCCATCCGGGTCTGAATGTAGGACGCGGCGGCGACGATACGCTGTATGCGAAGGCAGACGGTATTGTCCGGTTTGAGAGAAAGGGCAGAGACAAGAAACAGGTTTCTATCATTCCGGTAGCAGCAGAATAAATGGTGCGGGCTTCAGATCACATGTGGTTTGAAGCCCTTGCTTTTATCAGAACAGGAGACATTATGTTTGCAGACAGAGCATGGATCATTTTACGCTCCGGCAAGGGCGGGGACGGTCACGTCAGCTTTCGCAGGGAGCTGTATGTGCCGGACGGCGGTCCGGACGGCGGAGACGGCGGCAAGGGCGGAGACGTGATCCTTGAGGTTGACGACGGACTGAACACACTGATCGATTTCCGACATCGCAGAAAATTTGCCGCCAAGGACGGAGAGCCGGGCGGAAAGCGCCGCTGCCACGGGGCAAACGGCGAGGATCTGGTGCTTCGCGTGCCGGAGGGCACGGTTGTCAAGGAAGCGCAAAGCGGCAAGGTGATCGCTGACATGTCCGGGACGAACCGCAGGCAGGTGATCCTTCCGGGCGGAAGAGGCGGAAACGGAAACATGCATTATGCGACAGCGACGATGCAGGCGCCGAAGTACGCGCAGCCCGGTCAGGATGCGATCGAGCTGGAGGTGCTTCTGGAGCTCAAGGTCATCGCGGACGTGGGACTTATCGGTTTTCCGAACGTCGGTAAATCAACGCTGCTTTCCCGCGTCACAAATGCAAATCCGAAGATCGCAAACTATCATTTTACCACGTTGTCGCCGAATCTCGGAGTCGTCGATCTGGAGGGCGGTGGTTTTGTCATGGCGGACATTCCCGGTCTGATCGAAGGCGCGTCAGAGGGCGTCGGTCTCGGCTATGAATTTCTGCGTCACATCGAGCGGACCAAGGTGATGATTCACATAGTGGATGCAGCTTCCGTAGAGGGACGCGATCCGATAGACGACATTCGGAAGATCAATGCGGAGCTCGCGGCCTACAATGAGGAGCTTGTAAAGCGTCCGCAGGTGATCGCGGCCAACAAGATCGATGCGATCTATGCGGAAACGCCCGAGGAGGACCCTGTCAAGCGTCTGAGAGACGTATTTGAACCGCAGGGGATTAAGGTGTTCGCAATCTCAGCGGTCAGCGGACAAGGGGTGCAGGAGCTTCTGTACCATGTACAGGGAATGCTTCGCGAGCTCCCGCAGGAGACCATTGTCTTCGAGCAGGAATATGATCCGCAGGTGCATCTGACAGGGAATCCGCTCCCGTTCACCGTCACAAAATCGGACGAAGAGGAGAACACTTACCTCGTCGAAGGCCCGCGCATCGAGAAAATGCTTGGCTACACAAATCTCGAATCCGAAAAGGGATTCCGGTTTTTCCAGAATTTTCTCAAGGAGAACGGCATCTTGGACGAGCTGGAAGCGCTCGGCATCAGGGACGGCGACACGGTGCGAATCTACGGATTGCAATTTGATTACTACAAATAAATCCCTGACTTTATTTTTCAGGATAACGACAGATGATTGAATATCGCAAGGAGAGTATATGACAAGCAAACAGCGTGCTTATTTAAAGGGACTTGCCATGACGACAGAGCCGATTTTTCAGATCGGCAAAAGCAGCCTGACGCCGGAGCTTACCGCGGCGGTTGCGGAGGCTTTGGAGAAGCGGGAGCTGATCAAGATCAGTGTGCTTCAGAATTGCATGGATGATCCTCACGAGCTGGCGCAGATCGTCGCGGAGCGTACACATGCGCAGGTTGTGCAGGTGATCGGCAAGAAGATCGTCCTCTACAAAGAGGGCAAGGAAGGCAAAAAGAAGATCGAACTTCCGAAGGGACGCGGCTGAGCAGACCGTGTCGGATCAGGGAAGAGGGTTATTGCGATGAACGATACAAAAAGACGGCGCGTCGGCATTATGGGCGGGACGTTTGATCCGATCCACATCGGACATCTGATCTTGGCGGAATGCGCCTATGAGCAATTTCGTCTGGACACGGTTCTGTTTCTGCCCTCCGGAAATCCGCCGCACAAGACAGATCGTACAGACGGGGCGACGGATGCAGAGCGGCTGGAGATGGTTGCGCTCGCGATCCGTGACAATCCGCATTTCTCGCTTGACTCGGAGGAGATGCAGCGGGGCGGTTACTCCTATACGAGTGATACGCTCGTCTCTCTTCGGAAACGCCACCCGGATACCGATTATTTTTTCATCATCGGCGCAGATTCCCTGTTGTCGTTTGATACATGGCATGAGCCGGAGATCATCTGCCGAAACTGCGCGCTTCTCGCCGCGGCGCGGGACAGGCTTCCCGTTTCAGCGATGGAGGAGAAAATCGGAGAACTAAAGAAGCTCTATGGGGCAGAAATTCATCTGCTTTACACGCCGAATATCGATATTTCCTCGACAGATCTGCGTTTTCGCAGACAGGAAGGGCGCTCGCTTCGGTATTATGTTCCCGACGCGGTGCTTCAATATATCGAGCAGAAAGAGATTTACCGTGATCCTGTGCTATAGCATACAGGTTTTATCTTGATGCAGGGATGTGACAGATATGGGCAGCTACAACATTCATAAAATGCAGAAAAAGCTGAAAAAATATATAGACGAAGCCCGCTACATGCATACGCTCGGCGTTATGTATACGGCGGCGTCCCTTGCCATGTGCTACGGGGAAGATCTTGCGCGCGCGCAGGTGGCGGGGCTTCTGCATGACAGCGCAAAATGTATTCCGAATCCAAAAAAGCTGAAGCTTTGCCGTCAGCACGGCATTCCGATTACCGAGGCGGAGCAGCGCGCGCCGTATCTGCTTCACGCGAAGCTGGGCGCATATATTGCGCGGGAAAAGTATCATATACAGGATCCCGAGATCCTGAGCGCGATCGAGTGTCATACGACCGGAAAGCCAGATATGACGTTGCTCGAGAAAATCATTTTTATCTCGGATTATATCGAGCCTCTGCGCTCAAAGGCGGCCAATCTCGCAGAGATCCGCGAATTGGCTTTCCACGATCTGGACAAGGCGGTTTACCGCACGATGCAGGACACCTTGCATTATCTGAAAGAGGAGAATGCAAGCCTCGACGATCAGACGGTCGTCGCTTACCAATATTACGAAGAAATTATCCGAAAAAGGGAGGAATCATAAATGGCAGACAGCACGGCAAAAGCAATGGCGAAGCTCGCATACGAAGCGCTTGAAGACAAGAAGGCAGTCGATATCACAATCATCGACATCGGTGAGATCTCTGTGGTGGCGGACTATTTTATCATTGCATCCGGCACAAATCACAATCAGGTGCAGGCGCTCGCCGACAACGTGGAGGAGCAGCTTCACAAGGCCGGATACCCGATGAAGCAGGCGGAAGGCTATCGCACGGCAAACTGGATCCTTATGGATTACGGCGACATCATTGTCCACGTATTTGACTCAGAAAATCGCCTGTTCTACGATCTTGAGCGGATCTGGCGCGACGGAAAGACGATTACAAAGGATGATCTGATATAAAAGAGGTAGAAGCTATGACGATTGATAAGTCGTTTTTTGTAAAGAGCATTCAGAGAAAAAGTGAGTTTATCGTGGCGTACTGCGGGTATACCAATATGCCGTTTGTGCAGTGCGATCCGGATACGTTCAACGATCAGGTGTGGATTTTTGACACGGAAGATCTGCTTCAGGAATTTGCAAAGCCGTTCACGGAAAAGAAAATCCTTCTTCGCGGGATCAAATATTTGAACAAAGATTTTCTGGGATTCTTTTCATTGCTCTATACGATCGGAGTGAATGAGCTCGTGTTTGTGAGCGAGACGGGAAAGCAGATGATCGAGCTGGATGAGCTGATCAAAAAACCGGATTACTCGAATCTTCCGCTGGAGAAACAGCCGATCTTCAATCCGGAGCTTCAGCTCACCGGACTTTATTTTATGCAGGAGATGTCGCGCCCTGTGCCGATTGAAGAAAAAACAGGGCTGCAGGAGATGGAAGAGGAGCTTGCGGCCAACCTTGCCAAGAGCAGATACATCCTTCCCGTGGAGCTTCTCCCGGGACCGGAGAGTGATGCGGACAAGCTCAAGAACCGCAAGTATCGAATCCCCATCCTGAAGAACAAGAATGAAGATGTGCTCCAGCCGCTTTTCACGGATATGCCGGAGCTTTCCAAATTCAATAAGGGAAATCAGTTCAAGGCGCTCGTCGTTCCGTTCGGACACCTGCCCAGACTTCTTGTGAAGGACTCAAAAGGCTTCGTGCTCAATCCGGCAGGCTTTCATATCGCCATGCCGAAAGAACTGCTGGAAGGACTTGCGAAGCGCTTCCGTTGAAAATGAAAGCGCAGGCTGAGTCAACCAAAGCCGGGGCAGGCGATGAAATCAAAGCTGCAAGCTGAACCGACAAGAGCCGGGCAGGAATTGAAAAATCGAGATCAGAAAAAGCGGAACACGCCGAATACTTTCCCGAGAATCTGCAGATCATCCACGATGATCGGATCCATGGAATCATTCTCCGGCTGCAGACGATAATGGCCGTCCTCTTTGTAGAAGGTCTTGACCGTAGCGGAATCGTCCACCAGAGCGACCACAATGTCGCCGTTGTGCGCGGTGGACTGCTGACGGACGATCACACGGTCGCCGTCCATGATCCCGGCGTTTACCATGCTTTCGCCTTTGACGCGCAGGATGAAGGACTGATCGTTCGGCATGTATTCGGCAGGAATCGGAAAGTAACTGTCGATATTCTGCTCGGCGAGGATCGGCTGCCCGGCGGCTACCGTGCCGACAACCGGAACATTCACCATCTCCCTGCGAAGCATATTGAAGGAATCATCAAGGATCTCGATCGCGCGCGGCTTCGTCGGATCCCTGCGGATATATCCGTTCTTCTCAAGAGATTCGAGATGAGAGTGGACAGAAGAGGTGGACTTCAATCCGACCGTCTGGCAGATCTCGCGCACGGTCGGCGGAAATCCGCGCTCTAAAATCTCGTCTTTGATATAATTGAGAATTTCCTCCTGCTTGTTCGTGATCCTTCCTGCCATAATAGGTTCCTCCCGTACATATGTTTTCTTTAGTATAGCACATATGTTCTGAAAAAGCAAACAAATGTTTTGCCTGCTTTCTTTAAAAAAGTTTAATAATTACATTCATTTTGTTTTCTTGTTTTACAGTGAATCTGGTGCTATAATCATCGCAAAGGCAGAAGAGCAGCCCGGATCCGCTGTTATTTTATGTTTACGGCAGGATTCGCGGACATGACTTCCGGCCTGCAGGTATAGAGAAAATGAAGAAAGCGAGGAGAGTATAATATGAAGAAAAGAAAGCTGCTTGCCGTTATTATGAGCGCCGTTATGTGCGTTGCCGCAGCGGTTCCGGCCGTGCCGGCGTTTGCTGACGGGCAGAAGGTCGTTACGCTCGGGGCGGATCTTTCCGAGGATCAGAAGCAGGCGATCCTTCGTTACTTCGGCATCGAGGGACAGAGCATCCAGACGCTCACCATCACGAATCAGGATGAGCGCAATCACCTCGGCGCTTACGTGCCGCTTGAGCAGATCGGTACGCACACCTACAGTTGCGCTTTGGTAAACCCGACGAATACGGGCGGTATTCAGGTCAAGACGGCGAACCTTACATGGGTCACCAGTAATATGATCGCGACAACGCTGTCGACCTCGGGCGTGGTAAACTGCGAGGTGCTTGCCGCGGCTCCGTTCGAGGTTTCCGGCACGGGCGCGCTGACCGGCATTTTGATGGCTTACGAATCGGCGGTCGGCACTGAGCTCGACGAGACGAAGAAGGAAGTCGCTACGCAGGAGCTCATCACGACGACCACGATCGCCAACAGCATCGGACAGGCCGAGGCTACCGATATTGTCAACGAGACGAAAATGCAGGTCGTTCAGGGCAATGTCGTCAGCGAGAACGATATCGACGTTATTATCAACGAGATTGCCGAAGAAGAGAACATCGATCTCTCGGATGAAGACCGTGATCTGCTCAAGAAGCTTATGGAGGAGATCGCGGCGCAGAACTATGATTATGAAGATATGAAGGAGACGCTGGAGCGCGTCGAGCAGAACATGGATACGCTCATGAATCAGCAGCCTGCTCAGCAGACCGCTGCGGCCGATACTCCGATGACAGAGGTCGCGGCTGCGAATATCAGCACGGATCAGACTGAGACGCCTGAAACGCTGCCGGAGGACAGCATTCTGAACAGCGCAGACCCGAACGCACTCGGGTCATCCGTAGTGACGGACTCGACCGCTCAGCAGGATCAGACAGAAACCGAAGCGCTGCAGCCTGAGACGATCCCTGCCGACGACGGTTTTGAGATCAGCAGCTCGGATGAATATTCGCAGACACCTGCCGATCCGAATCAGGACGGAAATATTGTCATTGAGGGACAGGAGCAGTCCGAGACCGCGGGGCAGGACAGCGGAGCAACTCAGGAACAGTCCGAGACTGCCGCTGACGCAGGACAGCCGGAGACTGTTGCAGGCGCAGAGAACACTCCGGAGCAGCCTGAGTCCGGCGCTGACGGACAGAATGTTCCTGAACAAGTTGAAACAACGGGAGACGAAGAGTCCGGAATCGACACGATGATGCCGGAGCTTGGAGATCCGATGTTTGAGGTGCCTGACGAGCCGACGGCTCCTGTGCTTACGACGATCACGCCGGAAGAGATGGAGCTTGCTCCTCTGTACAAAGAACCGGAGCTTCTTCCTGCCGGGATCAATGAGCTGACGATCAGTTTCCAGAGAGATGACATTATCGCCGGGACGGGCGCGATCAATCTCATGAACGGATTTGATAATTCTATGATTGAGACGATTCAGGCAAACGACGCAGAGAAGGTCGTCATCAGCCCGTTGGATGCCGAAGCGCTTACGGATCTGGGGTGGAGCACCGGCTGCAAGGCGACGATCACTCTGAAGGACCCGATCGGGCAGATGGCTTTCTGCTATGTGACGATGACTGAAAATGCATTTACATCGACAGACGGTTCCGCTATGACGCCTGCGATCGAGGATACACAGGCATGGACCATTCAGACGTCGGAATATGGCTTCTGCATCGATAAGAAAGATCTGACGGCCGGAAATACCGTATCAGGGCAGATCATGATGGATAACACGTCCGCAACAGCAGCCTATATCGAGGAGGCGGATCCGGCAATGATCAGCTTTGATCAGGGCGAATTCACGGCATCCGGAAGCTTCACAGCCACACTCGTTACGGCAGGTAAGACCAGCTTCAAAGTATCATTCTACGATGAGGCAGGAACTCTGCTCAATACGATTGATTATGAGCTTGAGATCAAATAAAAGAAATATGTAAAACAATAATGGTAATACACAAGTACGCAAACAATACGCAAAACAATACACAAAATAATCTGTGAAAACAACTCGCAGACAATGCAGATCAGAAATGCACAATCAGGGACTGCCGGAAAGGATCCGGCGGTCCTTGTTGTTTCCAATGGCATGAAAAACGCTGAAATAAAAGGATTTTTGGAAGATGCTTGACATTTTGCACGGGAGATGATATGCTGTTTCCGTAATACATCTATACGACAAACACATGTTTTTCAAATAGATCAGGCTGTTATAGACACCTTAAAGTTATTTTAATTCGGACGCCTGATCTAATTTGAAAAACATGATAAGAACGCTCGATCTGATTTGAAAAACATGGCGTTCTGGACAGACGATTACCAAATTATCATAAGGACGGTTTCTATCAATGGAAAAAACAATTACTTACCACGAACAGGTCAACATCGACAATATACTGAAGCTGCGTGAGGTTCTCAAGACGCTGCCTCCGTTCGCCAAGGATTATTTCCGCGCGATTGAGCCTACGACTAGCACGCGTACACGAATTTCTTACGCATACGACATCCGTATCTTTTTCCAGTTTATTCTGACGGAAAATCCTGCCTTTAAGGGGAAATCCGCGGCCGATATCACCGTGGATGTGCTGGATCAGCTTCAGGCGGTCGATATTGAGGAATATCAGGAATATTTGAAGGTCTATTCCAATGATGACAAACTTTTAACAAATGGAGAACGCGGCCTGAAGCGTAAAATGTCCGCCCTGCGCAGCTTTTACGCCTATTATTACAAGCGTGAAATGATTAAGACGAATCCGACGCTCCTTGTCGATATGCCGAAGCTCCACGATAAGGAAATCATCCGGCTTGATCCGGACGAAACGGCCGAGCTGCTGGATTATATTGAACATTGCGGGGATCAACTGACCGGTCAGAAAAAAGTCTACTACGAAAAGACAAAATACCGTGATCTGGCGATCATCACCTTATTGCTCGGCACAGGAATCCGTGTTTCGGAATGCGTCGGACTCGATGTATCCGACATCGACTTCAAAAACAACGGAATTCGTGTCGTCCGAAAAGGCGGTTCGGAAATGATCGTTTACTTCGGCGAGGAAGTTGAAAAAGCGCTGCTTGATTATCTGGAGATCCGGGACTCCGTCACCCCGATTGCCGGTCATGAGAACGCACTCTTCTACTCTACCCAGCGTAAACGGATCGGCGTGCAGGCCGTCGAAAATATGGTAAAGAAATATGCGCGTGAAATCACGACCACCAAGAAAATCACGCCCCACAAGCTGCGAAGCACCTACGGTACGACGCTCTATAAAGAAACCGGCGATATCTATCTGGTCGCGGACGTTCTCGGTCACAAGGATGTCAACACGACGCGGAAGCATTATGCGGCAATGGATGAAGACCGCCGCAGACGGGCCGCTTCCGCAGTCAAACTGCGCGAAGGATAATATAGTTTACATAAATTAATTATGTAAACTATGACGAATGATAAAGATTCTCATCCAGAATAATCGTAAACGGGCCGTCGTTGCAGAGCTTCACCTTCATTTCCGCACCGAATTCCCCAGTCTGCACGACCGGCACCTGTTTTTTGCACTCCTGAACCATATAGTCATACAGCTCCTCAGCCTTTTCCGGGTCGCCGGCCTCGATAAAGCTGGGACGATTTCCCTTCCGGCAGTTCGCATACAGGGTAAATTGCGACACCAGAAGAAGCTGCCCATCCACGTCCTTCAGGGACAGGTTTGTCTTCCCGTTCTCATCCTCAAAGATGCGCAATCCCAGCATTTTGCGGAGATAAAAATCTGCAAGCTCCTTTGTATCGTCCGCGCCGACGCCGATCAACACCAGAAATCCTTTGCCGATTGCTCCGATCGTCTGCTCATTCACCTCAACAGATGCTTCCGTTACACGCTGAATCACAAGTTTCATATGTCGTATTTTTCTCCTTAATTTATAGATTTCTCAAGGCATACGAGCTGTACGCCTTCCAGCCCGTTGAACGTACACGGAATGATCCCGGCTTCCCGATATCCCAAGGAATGGTAGAGATGCCTTGCGCGCAGATTTCTTACATTCGTATCGATGCGAAGGCATTTGCAGCCCGACGCTTTTGCCGTCTCCTCATAAAAGCGCATAAACGCGCGGCCTCTCCCCTGCCCTTTTGCCACAGGGTCTACGACAAGCGTGTGAAGTACAAGGACTTCCTCCTCCGTAGCCGGATACATCCAGCCTGCGTCAGCATAGGCAGGCAATTGGTTTCGGTCGATTTTTGCAGCTGCCAAGATCTGCCCGTCTTCCTCCAATACGTACAGATCTCCGGATGAAAATGCGTCCAGCGCCGTTTGACGCGTCGGATAGATTCCGCGTTTCCAGCCTGTCGTAGTCCGTCCCGCCTCTTCCTCCGTGTGAATCCTTTCATATATCTCAGAAATCGACTCGATATCACTGTCGACTGCTTTTCGAATCATTGCGTTACCTCCGTTATTTTAAGTTGCCACTTTCGGCAAATTCAGTTATGATATAGAAAAAAGCAGAAAGAAAGGTCCGATATGAAACTGCAGAAACTGATGAGCCTGACCCGAAAAGCGGTCGATGAATTTCAAATGATACAGCCGGGCGACAAAATTGCCGTTGGGATCTCCGGCGGAAAGGACAGTCTCACACTGCTCTATGCGCTGAGCGGGCTGCGGCGCTTCTATCCTTCTCCTTTTTCCGTCGAAGCGATCACCGTAAATCTCGGGTATGAAGGCTTTGATCTTACGCCGGTCAAGGCTCTCTGTGAAGAACTTTCGGTGCCTTATACCGTCGTGGATACCGATATTGCGCAGATCATTTTCGAAGAGCGCAAAGAGGCCAATCCTTGCTCGCTCTGCGCCAAAATGCGCAAGGGTGCCTTCAATGAAAAGGCGAAGGAGCTCGGCTGCAACAAGCTTGCCTATGCCCATCACAAGGATGACGTCGTGGAGACGCTTCTGATGTCTCTGATCCTCGAGGGCCGCATTCACACGTTCTCTCCGGTGACTTATCTGGACCGCACGGATCTGACGCTGATTCGTCCTATGATCTATGTGGATGAAGCGGACGTCAAAGGCTTTCAGAACAAATATCAGCTCCCGGTCGTGAAGAATCCATGTCCGGTGGACGGATACACCCAGCGCGAATACGCAAAGGAGCTGGTGGCGCGGCTGAACCATGAGCATCCGGGAACCAAGGAACGAATCTTTACGGCGATCCTGAACGGAGATCTTCCGTCGTGGAGGGATCGTGTTCCGAAAAAGAATCGCGCCAAAAGCGGATCCTGAGTCTGTTTTTATCTATTTTCGCAGTTTATTCAGCAGTTCTTCAAAATAGTCCGGCAAAGGCGCCGACACCTCCAGATACGCACCTGTGGATGGATGGATGAATCCGATCGTCATCGCATGGAGCGTCTGCCCTTCAAGCCCCGGAAACGGGCATTTGGACGGTCCATAGACGTCGTCGCCGAGCACCGGATGTCCGATGCTCTTCATGTGCACACGGATCTGATGTGTCCTGCCGGTCTCCAGACGGCACTCCACATAAGTAAACTTATCAAATTGTTCCAGAATATGATAATGCGTCACCGCATCCCGCCCGTTCGGCACGTTTACAGCCATTTCCTTGCGGTTCTGCGGGTGACGGCCGATCGTTGTGCGGATTGTGCCGTCCTGCGCGAGTCTGCCGTGCACGATTGCGCGGTAAGTGCGCGTGATCGAATGCGCCTGAAGCTGTTCCGCGATCGCCCGATGCGCGGCGTCATTCTTGCAGACGACCAGAGAGCCGGTTGTGTTGCGGTCGATCCGATGTACGATGCCGGGCCGCAACACGCCGTTGATCCCAGAAAGACTGTCACGACAGTGATACAGCAATGCATTGACAAGGGTTCCGTCATAATGTCCGGGCGCGGGATGCACAACCATCCCCTTCGGCTTGTTCACAATGATCAGATCGTCGTCTTCATACAGGATATCAAGCGGGATCGCCTCCGGCCTGATCTCGAGAGCTTCCGGCTCCGGAAAAGAGACAGCGACCTCGTCCCCGCATACGGGACGCGCGCTTGCCTTTGCAGGTTTTCCGTTTACGGACACGGCTCCGTCCGCGATCAGCTTTTGAAGATAGGATCTGGTAAATTCCGGGAAATTGTCCGCAAGGATGCGGTCCAGCCGCTCTCCTGCCTCCTCGGCGGCAATCGAAAGCTCTTGAATCTCAGACATCCTTGTTCCCTCCGTTATCCTCCTTCGGACTCAGGAAGGAAAAATCATCTCTGCGGTACACGGTAAAAAGTGTAAGCAGCGCCAGTCCGGTCCCGATGCACACAAAGCAGTCCGCAACATTGAATACGGGAAAATCGATTGCCGAGACATACAGAAAATCGACAACGTAATGCCGGGTCAGACGGTCCAGCATGTTTCCGATCGCCCCGGATGCGATCAGAACACAGACCACACGCAGAAAATGATAATGGCGGTCGGACGGAAGGCTCAGATACACGTACACAGCCGCAGCGACCATTGCAACAGCCACCGCGGCAAAAAACCACTGACGATTTGTCAGCATTCCGAAGGCCGCTCCGCGATTTTCCAGATAAAACAGTTCAAAAACGCCCGGGATCACCGGAATGCTCGCATTCCCCGCAAGCCGGGTGACTGCCAGATACTTCGTGAGCTGATCGAGCCCGACCAGCGCGGCACAGCAAAGAACACCGTATATTCGCAAAAGGGAGTCCTTTTTCTTCATGGAAATCAGCCCTTCCTTACTCACGCTCATCCGCGTTCAACAGTCGAAGCGCCTCGATCATTTCCTGTTCCGTCACGGTCGTATCGAGGCAGGCGCGCCCGAGCTTTTTCAGAAGCACGAAACGGATCTTTCCGGCATCCATTTTCTTATCCTTCTTCACGGCTTCGACGACCGTCTCAGAGGATACGCCGTCGAAGGAGATCGGCAAACCGAAGCCGACGTTCATATCTCGGATCTCATAGAACTCGTCCTCGTCAATCATCCCGCGCTGCCACGAGATATACGCGGCCGCCACGAATCCGACCGCCACACACTCTCCGTGCAGCATCCGGAATTCCTTGCATTTCTCCAGCGCATGTCCGAGCGTATGTCCGAAATTGAGCAGCGCGCGGTCGCCCTTTTCCTTCGGATCCTTCTCTACGATATAGCGTTTGATTTGACAGTTGCGACTCACCAGCTCCAGAAGCGTCTTCTCGTCCCGCTCTTCAATCTCGCTCATATGGTCGATCTGCCACTCATAGAAATCGGCGTCGAGGATTAGCCCGTGCTTCAGGCTTTCCGCCATACCGCTCGCAAACTGATCCTCCGCAAGCGTCTTCAGGGATGAGACGTTGCTGTAGACCATACACGGCTGATGGAACGCGCCGACCATGTTTTTATATTGATCGAAGTCCACACCCGTCTTTCCGCCGATGCTGCTGTCGACCTGCGCAAGCAGCGTCGTAGGAATCTGTATGAAACGAATCCCGCGCAAAAACGTCGCCGCGGCAAAACCGGTCATGTCTCCGACGACTCCGCCGCCGAGCGCAATCAGAAAGTCCTTCCGGTCAAAGCCGGATTCGATCAGCTTCACATACAGGCCGCGGATAGCGTCGAGCGTCTTGTGCTCCTCTCCCGCCTCGAACACATGCGTCTCTACCTGAGCGCAGCATCCGGCGGCAAGATTTTTGACCTCCTCCAAGTACAGCGGGGCGACGTTTGAGTCGGTAACGACACAGATCCTGTGTCCCTCGCAGCCGATTTTCCTCAGATATTCCGGCAGGTCGTCAAACGATTCCTTCAGCACGATATCGTACGGCTCGTTTCCCTCCGTCTTCACGGTAAGAATTTCCTCTATCTTTTGAGTTTTCATGTGTTAATCCTCCAAATTGATGTTTCCTCGCAAAGCAGCCCTCACACATACCGCTCGATCTCTACCATGCAGCGCCCCTTCTTCGTCTGTCCGACCGTCTTCCTGTACCGAAATCTGCCGAGGCCGCGCACGGAAACGATATCCTCCTCCTTGAGCGTGTACGCATTCGTCGTGATCAGCTTTCCGTTGACGAAAACCTTTCCCTCCTCGATCAGCGCAAGCAGACTGTTTCTGGACGCATGAAAGGCAAGCGCGATCACGCTGTCCAGCCGGACGGACGCCACGCTGCCCCGCACCGTCTCCGTTCTCGGGACATAGGTAAACTCCGAGGGGCTGCAAACCGCGCACTTCACAGAGGTATGACGAATGCGCGTCAGCTCGTCGCAGATCAGCGGCGCGAGCGTGCTGTGGCAGAACAAATACCAGCTCTCCTCGCACAGCGCAATATCGCCCGTTTTCGCGCGGTCGATCCCGAGGTTCAGCAGCGCGCCCAAAACGTCGCGATGCGTAAGTGATTCCGCGAATCGTGCATTCACCGGATCGATGCGGACGCATACGATCGGATACTCCGGTTCGCTCCGATCGGTGAGATAAGCAGGAGCATCAGGTACAAATGCCGCTATCTGACGCTCCGCTCCCTCATAACCGCCAAAAGTTTCCCCTTTGATCCAAGGAAACTTTTGTATGGTCTGATGCAATATATTCTGTTCGTTTAAATTCAGAAAATCGGAAAACGTGACACAGCTCCTGCGATCCGCAAGAGCCGCAAGCTCCCGGATCCGTTTTACCAGCAGATCATCCTTTTCCATGTCAGAATCTTGTCCCAAACGACAGCACATCAAACGCGCCGCTTAAGATCTCCTGAAAATCCCCGGAAATATCTACACTCTCCGGCGTGATAATGAAAATGTAATTGCTGATCTTCTGAAGATTTCCGTGGATCGCGTAGCAGGAACCCGACGCGAAATCAATAATGCGCTGCGCGATATCGAGATCCAGTCCTTCCATATTCAGAACTACCGTGCACTCGTCCAGCAACGTCTCGGTAATCTCCCTCGCGTCCTCCATGCTCTTGGGACGGATCACACAGACCTCCATGCCGCCGCTTCTCTTGGGACTGCGCATCGGAGCGATCTTTGACTGGCGCGCCGGCTTTGCTTTGGGTCGCGCTGCAGTCTGCGACGCCGCGGGCTTCTCCGCCGGCGCGCTTACCGGATCATCAAAATCATCCCTTGAGCTCTTGGGAAGGACACGCTTCCTCGGACGGTCTTCCTCATAATCGTCGTAGTCGTCATACTCATCGTCGAGGTAGTCCTCGTCGAAACCGTCATCGTCATTCACTTTCATAAAATTCAAAAACTTGTCCAAAGCACTCATAATTATTATCTCCCATCTGCCTCAGCACGGGGGTAAAATCTCTCCCCGAATATTCCTGTTCCTACACGCACCATCGTGGCGCCTTCTTCAATCGCAATCTCATAATCTCCGGTCATCCCCATACTGAGACTACACATACTCACATTATCAATGTTTTTTTCCTTTATGTCAACACATAATTTGCTCAATTTTCGAAAATAAGGCCTGTTTTCCTCCGGATTCTCCGTATACGGGGCGATCGTCATCAGTCCCTCCACCCGGATGTTCGGCAGAACGCTGATCTCGCGGACAAAATCCTCCGTCTCCTCCGGACGAATCCCGTCTTTGCTCTCCTCTCCGGCCACATTCACCTCGACGAGCACCGGCATGACGATCCCGAGCTTTCCCGCCGCCTCGTCGATCGCCTGCGCCAGCCGGACCGAATCCACGGAATGGATCATGCAGACCTTGTCGATGATGTACTTGATCTTGTTTCTCTGAAGGTGGCCGATCATATGCCAGCGAATATCGCCGGGAAGCTGCGGATGCTTGTCCCTCAGCTCCTGCGGCTTATTTTCACCGAAATCGCGTATTCCCGCGTCATATACCTCCGCGAGCATTTCAACCGGCTTGGTCTTGCTCACGGCGATCAGCGTCACCTCGTTGCGGCTTCGACCCGCGCGCGCGCAGGCCGCCTGAATCTTCTGCTCTACGGCCGCCAGATTCTCCTTTAACATTTCCTATGCATCTCCTTGCGTTTAGTATACGATCTGATCCGCGGTCACCTCGGAAGCGTTCAGGACAATATAGTCGTAGGCGGCAAGTCCGTAGATATTGTTGCTCTCCACGACGCAGTACTCTTCGTTCTCATCGATCACCGTGATTTCGCGGAACACCGCATATCCCTTGTTGATATTATAGACGCCGTGAAGCGTCTGCGCCTCCTTCTCTTGGATCTGCATGCGCTTGGCGGAATCCTCCATCTGCACGAAATCCCCGGGATGAAGCAACTGCGCGTCAATCATATAATCATGGTCGTCATGGCTGTAGACGTTTGCGGTGATATATTTTACCTCAGAGGAACCGTCCTCCGCAAAAGTTTCCACCTTGAGCACGATCTCCTGATCCGTGTCCTGATTCTTGATGGCATATTCCTCCGGTATTTTGTAGAAAGTGCGCTCCACAATCGCGGAAGACGGGATCTTCAGACCGCTCTTCTTGTTCATGACAAGCTCGATCTCAAGGAAACGATCCGTCGCATAGCGAACCAAAGAGTTGTCGAGGGAGATCTTCCCGAAGGATTCCTCGCCGTTATGTATGACGGAAAACGGCGCGCTGAAGGTCTCGTTGTCCTTCATGAAGCGGAAACGGATCTTCTCCGTATCGGCCAGCTCCGTCAGCAGCTTCTGATCGAGCGGGAAATACAGGCACCAGCTCTCCTCCGTCACCAGCTTGAACAGCGGCCTTCCGGCGGCCACATTCTTCTGGCTGCGCAGATTTGTCGCGTCATATTTCGTCTGATCAAACATATCCGCCGTAATCTGATCTTCGGTCAGATTTTCAAAACCGTCGATCTCATAGAGCACAAAGCCGGAATCCGGCGCCGTACACTGATTTCTCACATTGACGTAATCGCTGCCTGTGCTGTCCTCAACGACCTCGGAGATAATCCCATCAACCCCCGCCTTCAGATCATATGTCTTCTGGAACGCGCTGTTCTTATAGTTGATCGTAAAATTCGCGATCGTATTCTGCAAGCGCGCCGCGTCCTCCTCCGAAAGCATAAAATCATCGATGACGACCGGCTCCTGCGCTCCCGTCTCATTGATTGCGCAGACAACGCTCCCGGCCGAGGTCTTGCCGCCCTCCCGCTCGAAATAGCGCACGCTCCCGGATTGAGTTGCATTTATGACCTCCTCCGTGCGCACGGAAAGCGCCTGAAAGCGATAGTTCCCCGTGATGGTTCCCTTCATGACCTCATAGACCGTGACATGCTTTTCCGTCATATACATGAACGCGGTGATCACCATGTAGATGAAGATCGTGCCGAACAAAAGCGTTCCGATATTGAAAAAAGAATATTTATGGTATTTTGTGATCTTATTCTTTGTCTTGTTTTTTTTCAAAAAAATTCCTCCACACGTTTCATGATTGTCCGAAACGCTTGCACCGTTATCATCTTACCATTTTTGTCCCGATGATACAACCTTTGTTTTGAATAAAAACGATTTTTACGGGGAAACTAACACTATTCTGAAAAAGGAGGGAAAAGCGCATGGGAAAAGGTTTTGATTACACAGCACTCACTCTTGTCATTATCGGTGCCGTGAACTGGGGCCTGATTGGAATTTTCAAGCTGGATCTCGTAAATCTGCTCTTCGGCAACATGTCGTGGATTTCGAGAATTATATATATTCTGGTCGGACTGGCCGGTCTTTATGTGCTGAGTCTGTACGGCCGCGTACGGGAAATGGGAAGAGAATAACCGAATCTGATTCAGAATAGAAACAACTGCCGCAGCCTTACGGAACAATCCGTACGGTATGCGGCAGTCGTTATGTATCTCGTGTAAAACGCAGATCCTACAACTCTGCAATGATCTTCTCTTTGAATTTCGGATCCAGCATACCGGAATTGATCGAAATGCTGAATACGAATGTGACATTGTACTCCTCGCTGATCTTGTCAAGCCTGTCCAATATCTCGTTCACGGTGTTCTCATCCGTCTGCGAGATCTTGAGGAAGCTGTCAAGGTAAATCTGCTCCAGATCGTGGTCTTGGGAAAGAATGCCGTAAATAAATCCCACAAACTCACCGCTGGATGCAAGCGCGAACGACGAAACGTCGATCAGACGCACTCTGTTGTTCAGTTCATACATATGCTTGGTACTTTTATCAAGATAAACGATACTTCCATGAGCTGTTTTGATCTCGGAATTTACTTTGTCAAGTAAAATCTTTGTCTTGCCTTTTCCTTTTTCGCCTAAAATCAACTGTATCATGGGTCATCTCCTCCTTAGGTAGCAGATTTTTATAAGATGATTATAGTCTATCTGCACAAAAATTACAACACAAAAATGAGTTTTCGCTGCAGCTTTCACCGCGGTCAACTGTCGATCAGCTCCAGAAGCTGATTCATCTCCGGATACAGCGTTTCCTTGCTCTCGGAATGCAGGATGATCGCAATGTACGGATTACCGTATAAATCCTTCGCAACGATCGCGAGACACGCGCCCGCATCGTCCGTCGTTCCGGTCTTGCCGCCGGAAATCGTGATCCCGTCCGGCCGCTCCGCCGCATTCGTAAAATAAGAGTTCGTGGATTCCCATGTCACCGCAACGGAAGAACCGTCCTGCCTCGTGTACTCCGCATAAAAATTCTTCCGGCTGATAATATCCTGAAACGTATCGTATTTGAGCGCGGCATTCAGCATCAGATAGATGTCGTAGACCGACGTGTAATGGCTTGAGTCGGTCAGACCGTGGGGATTCGTGAAGTGCGTCCCGGTCGCCCCGAGCGCGGCCGCCTCCTCATTCATCATTTCAACAAAATTCTCCACCGAGCCGCCGATGTGCTCCGCGATCATCATGGCCGCGTCGTTTCCCGACGCGATCATCATCCCATAAAGGAGCTGCCGCAGGGAAAGCACATCGCCCTCCTTGATATCGCATACGGACGAACCAAACTCGATATCCTTCACGATCGGCGTCACAGTCACAATATCGTCGAGATTTCCGTACTTCAGCGTGATAAGCGCGGTCATAATCTTCGTGATACTCGCCGGAGAACGCCGGGCGAACACATCCTTCGCGTATATGGTGGAGCGCCCGTTCATATCAAAAAGCCCCGCGGAATAAGCGCTGAGCGATATCGCATTAATATTGACGTCTCCGTTTACCACGCACAGATCCGAAGCGAACGGCTCCATGATGCTGTCGGAGAGCAGGCTTCCGCCCGCGCCGAGACTGCTGTCCGTCCGGTTGTAGGCGCGGTAAAGCGTGTAGTCATGAGAACGCAGCACAAAATAATAGACGAGAAACACCAGCAGCGCCGTGGCCGCAAAAAGAAGGACGGCGGCAAGGATCAGTTTCCGCTGCTTCTTTGATTCCTTTTTCTCTTTTTCCTGAATCCGTATCCATTCCCGTTCTGTATACATGGACGGCTGCGGAGTGTTATCTGTACATTTCACGCCACTCAAGATCTCCTCTGTCAAGTGATTTCAAAAGAACCTCCGCGGAGCCGATGTTTGTCGCCAGAGGAATGTTGTGGATATCGCAGAGACGGATCGCCTTGTTGATATCGGCTTCGTTCGGCCTTGAGCCCTGCGGATCCCGCAGAAAGATCAGCAGATCGATCTGATTCTGCTCCACCATCGCGCCGATCTGTTCCTCGCCGCCGATTGGGCCTGCGAGCGTCTTGTGTACATTCAAGGCGGCAGCCTCTTCGATCAGTCGTCCGGTCGTTCCGGTCGCATACAAATTGTGCTTGGCAAGAATGCTTCTGTACGCGATACAAAGATTCTGCATCAACTGTTTTTTCGAATCATGTGCGATAAATGCTACATTCATTGCTCCTACCTCCTTTTTAATATTTTCTTGTCTGAAGTCCTACATTGAGAACAAAACCAATCCCGATGCAAAAGCTGATCAGGGATGTAAGCCCGTTGCTCACAAACGGCAGCGTGATGCCGGTGTTCGGGAGAATGCCGGTCGCCACCGAAATGTTGATAAAGCTCTGGAAGAAGATCAGCGAGGCCATCCCGGCGCAGATCAGCGTCCCCGAGAGCACCTTTGCCCGCCGCCCGATCAGCAGGCATTCCAGCGCGATCAGAAATTCCAGCAGCACGATCGCGCAGCAGCCGATAAAGCCGAGCTCCTCTCCCGCTACCGCGAAAATGAAATCCGTCTGCGTCTCCGGGATAAAATTGCCGTTTTTCACAGAGTCGACGTCGTCATTGTTCAGGCCCTTTCCGTAGAGCTGTCCGGAGCCGACCGCCTTGATCGAGTTCTGCTGCTGGTATGCGTCCTGCGGATATTCCTCCGGCCGCAGCCACGCGTAGACACGCTTCATCTGGTACTCGCTGACGATCTTCTGATTCGGCTGCATCAGAATGCTCATCAGGATCACCATAAGAGGGATCATGACGACCAGAATCCCGCAGATGATCTTGTAGCTCAGGCCGGACATAAAGATCAGCACACAGAACATCAGCGTGACAACGATCGTCGTCGACAGATCCGGCTCCTTGTAGATCAGAAACAGTTGGACGCCGATCAGCAAAAAAGAATACAGGATCGTCTTCAGCTTGCTGATCCGATCCTCTCTCTCCTCAAAAAACTTCGCGAAGAAAAGAATCAGCATGATCTTTACGATGTCGGACGGCTGGAACTGAAAGCCGATATTGATCCAGCGCGTCGCGTTGTTTCTCGTAATACCGAGCGGCGAGAGCACCGCGGCAAGCATCACGGTTCCGATCAGGTAGATCAGCCAGTGAAAATTCAGGATCCACGTATAGTCAAGCAGCGATACGAAAATCATGAGGACCACGCCGCCGATCAGACCCATGGTCTGCTTCATCTGATATTCCGCATCCGCGCTTCCAATGATCAGAATTCCGAGCACCGCGAGCGCAACGACCCACAGCACAAGCCGAAATCTGTAATCACTTAATCTGTATTGTCTTAACATCCTTTACCCCTCGTTTTGTCCTGCTGATGATCTCGATCCGTATCTCAAACAGCTCGCTCTCCAGATCCATGTATTTCGAGAGAAGGTCAGCAACCTCTCTGCGCATCTGCGCCATCTCCGTCTGATTGCAGTCGAGACGGTCAGACGCGACCGTGAGCTCTGTGCGTGCCTTCGCGATTCTTCCTGACGTGCGCGTGTATCGATCCTGATAACGTCTCATGTCAGCTTCTATTTCCTCCGGAACAGCGAGGCGACTCTGTGAAGCAGGGTCGCGCCGCTCTCAAGATCGATAAGCGGAACCGTCTCTCCTGCGATCCTCCTCGCAATATTCATATACGCCTGCCCGGACAACGTGTCGCTCCCGACGACATATTCTCCGTGGTTCGCCGCGATCACCACACTCTCCTCATCCGGAACGGCTCCGATCAGGTTGACGGCGAGAATATCAAGCACATCCTCCACCGACATCATCTCGCCGCGCCGAACCATATCGGTCCGGATCCGGTTGACCACCAGATCGATCTTCTTGAGACCGCCCGCCTGCAAAAGCCCGATGATCCGGTCCGCGTCGCGGATCGAAGAGACCTCCGGCGTCGTCACCACGACCGCTCTCTGCGCGGCCGCCGTCGCATTCCGGAATCCCTGCTCGATCCCTGCGGGGCAGTCCAGTATCACATAGTCAAAGATCTGCGTCAGACTGTCGACCAGCTTAATCATCTGCTCCGGCGACACGGCGCTCTTGTCCCGCGTCTGCGCGGAAGGGAGCAGATACAGCCCGGGATAATGCTTGTCCCGGATCAGCGCCTGCTTCACGCGGCAGCTTCCCTCCACAACGTCGACCAGATTGTAGATGATGCGGTTTTCAAGTCCCATCACAACGTCCAGATTGCGAAGCCCGATGTCGGTGTCAATCAGCACCACCTTTTTGTTCATCCGCGCGAGTCCCGCGCCTATATTGGCTGTCGAGGTCGTCTTCCCGACGCCGCCTTTTCCTGATGTAACTACGATCACTTCACTCATGATTCATCCATCCTCCCATTTTCCGTCTGATCCGCCTGTCTGTCGTATTTTGGCGCAGCGCGCCCCGCTTTGGTTCTCCAAACG
The DNA here is from genome assembly GCA_947627245.1 of uncultured Lachnospiraceae bacterium. Taxonomy (GTDB): domain Bacteria; phylum Bacillota; class Clostridia; order Lachnospirales; family Lachnospiraceae; genus Choladousia. The sequence continues at coordinate 25,551 of CANQVH010000027.1, forward strand.
CCGCAACATCGGCCCGCAGACGCAGGCGAAGAAACTGTCGCGCTTTCGGATCTGTACGATTACGAGAGATAATCCCCGAGCGTATCATTGGTAATGGGTTTGAACTGCAGATGATCGTCCTTGATGTATACGATCATCGGCTCCACCGGATAATCTCCGGTATCTGTCTTTTTGACGATCGCGCTGCGCGCCGCCTTATCGGCGATCCGCACCTGCATCGGCTTCATTGTGAGCGCCGCCGCAAAACAGCTCCGATCTCCGGCTGCGCCTGCATAGATGCTCCCCATGCAGCAGCCAAGGATCACGATATTACCCTTGGAGACGATCTGCGCGCCCGGATTCACGTCGCCGATGATGATGACGCTCGTCTCGGTCTCCAACACCTGACCGGAGCGCAATGTCCCGCGGTAAAACTGTCCCTGCGCGTTCTCCTGTTTCTCAAGCGTGTGCGTGACTGCTTTTCTGTAGTATTCCTCGGTCCCTTTGTCCTCATCCACCACGCAGATGACCTCAATTTTGGAGTTCTGCACAATCGCCTCAATCAGCCGGGATTCCTGCTCATGCGTAAGCACCCTGCCGCGAAACGTCAGCGCGAGCTTCGCGTTCTTGAAAAATCCTGCGGAGGTCCGGAATTTCTCCGCGACCGCCGCGCAGAGTTCGTCAAACGGAAGCTCCGGATCCAGATTCAGGATCAGTCCGTATGGATTGCTTTTCAGCGTCACCGCACTGTGTCCCATTGAATGTCCTCCTTTATTACCGGATAAGGCCCACGGATTGCTCCGTGCCGCGCACTCTAGTCGTTGATGGAGTAATCGTCGTAGGTCTCCGACGCATGTCCCGTGATAAGCTGATCCTCCGGCTCGACCTTGTAATAGTACGAGAACACGTCGCGCGCCACCAATGCGGCATTCGCCGAGGAATAACCGTTCGCGATACGCACGGCGATCGCGACCGCGTCCTCCGACTGCGGATTCTCATACGGCGCATAACCGATGAACAGACCGTGATTCGGCACATCCGTGCTCACCTGCGCGGTACCGGTCTTTCCGGCTACCGAGACGGCCTTGAAATCCTTGAACGCTTTGTGATTCAGGACCACGCCGCGCATCCCGGCATGGATCGTATTCCAGAGATCCTGCGGAAGATCCACGGTGTTGCTCACCTCGGCCTGATGCTTCTCCAGCACACTTCCGCTCGAATCGGTGATCGCGTCGACGAGCGTCAGATTGTAACAAGTGCCACCGTTCGCGATCGTGCTCACATAGCGGGCGAGCTGTGTCGTCGTGAACAGGTTGTCGGCCTGTCCCATCGCGGTACGCACCGCGTCCATCTGTGAAATATTCGGCGAGGACTCCGGCACTTCGACGCCGGACTCTTCATTCAGGCCGAACATCGACGCATATTTCGTAAGCGCCTCGATCCCGACCGCGTCCTCATACTCTCCGTTCACGCTCGCAAGCCGGAAGCCGATCGTATTGAAGAACATATTGCAGGATTCCGTGATCGCCTGTTGGAGCGTGAGCACTCCGTGCCCCCACTTGTTCCAGCAGTTGATTGCCTGATCCCACATCTCGAATTTACCGGTACAGCCGATTCCCTCTCCGATATTCAGCACGCCCTCCATCACACCGGCAACGGCCGTCACCAGTTTAAACGTGGAACCGGGGGCGGTCGCCTCCTGTGTCGCGCGGCTGTAGAACGGCGACGATTTGTCCATATTCAGCTTGTTGAAATAATCACTGTCCATCTCGTTCGCGAGGCGGTTGTTGTCGTAGCCCGGATAAGTCACGCAGGCCAGCACCTCCCCGGAATTCGGATCGGTCAGGACAATGGAGCCGGAGCACGGCGTCACGGCGAGCTGCGCCGGCGTGATCTCCAGATTGTAGATCTTTGACCGGATGAAATCGTAGCCGCCGAGCGTTCCGTTCTGCAGATTCTCATAATCCTCCGCGTTCATCTCCAGCACGCCCTGATCAAACAGCAGCAGACAGATATCCGCGCCGCTGATGCGGTCTTCCTGCAGCATATAACGGTAAACCAGCTTACAGAAATTATCGTCTTCATAGAGATAATCCGCAATATAATCCGCCAAAGTAGCGTACATTTCCTGCGTATCCATATACGCGGTGTCTTCTGATATCTTGGTAATGTCGAGCCAGTTCATCGAGATCGCATGCGTCAGATATTCCTTGAGGCTGATGCTCTCGTCCTCGGTCCACGCCTTATAGACGGGGTCCGTCTTGTCGATTGCGTCTTCATTGAGGATGCCGGTTCCCTTCATCAGCATGTCGTTCACAATGTAGGACATATAGACCTGATACTGTTCGCCGATCTCGTAGGCGTCCTCCAGATCACGGTAAGCCGTCGGCGCTTCCGTCAGAAGCTCGTCCTTGATGATCGCAAAGGTCTCAGCCGCCTTATCAAGAAACGCGCGATAGACCGCCTGCTCGTTCGGGGATGCGTCCTTCGCCTTCAGATGGCTCACGTCAAGAACATTATTCTCAAACAGCGCGTAATAGATATCGTAGATCGGGATCTTTACCTCGTCGGACGAGGTGATCCATTCCGAGTGGAATTCCTCCTCATTGATCGTCTGCGTATAGACGATACTGGCAATGTACTGCTCAAGGATCTGATAGGCCGCCCTCTGAAGATCCATATCGATCGTCAGGTAAACGTCGTTCCCCGCCTGCGGTTCCACGCGCGAGGCGACATCCATGGTCCGCCCGAGACTGTCCACGTAGATGACCTCCTGCCCCTTGTCGCCCTGCAGCGTCGTCTCCAGCACACTCTCCAGACCGGTCTTGCCGACAATATCATTCGCCGTGTAGCTGGAATCCTCCTCCTGCAGCTTTTCAAGCTCCTCCGCAGACACCTTTCCGGTGTATCCGATCAGGGGAGCAAGGTATTCCGCGTCCGTATAGATCCTGCGGTACTCCTCTGAGATCGCAACCCCCGGGAAATCCGCGATGTTTTCCAGAATCCGCGCAACGGACTGATCGCTGATGCCGCGCGCGATCGTCACCGCCTGATAGCGCTGGAAATTGTTCGCCGCGATTGCGGCACGCAGGGAGACAAGCTCAAGGATCTCCTCGTCCGTGTAGCTTGCGGGCAGTCCGTACTCCTGCCGCTCCGCATCCGTAATCTTCCCGTCAAAAATTCCGTAATGCTTCTCATCGCAGAGCATCGCCATCAGATCAGGCGCCGTAATATTCAGCTCTTCTTCCGACAGATCATCGATCAGAGCCTGTCCGAACAGGTCAGCCTTGAAACGGTTCAGCGTGAAGCCGCCGGCATTGTATTCATACGTGCCGTCCTCCGTCAGATCCACCTTGAAATCGGTCACAACCGTATCCCCCTGCTCCGCGAGCAGGTTAATAAGATGATAGAGCATGCCGTTGATCGCGAGATTCTTCGTGTGAGTGTCCGGATACGTCCCGTTGTCCTCGAACGTCACACAGTGGGACAGCTCATTGTACGCGATCGGGTTGCCGTTGCGGTCGTAGATGTTGCCGCGCGAGCTCGGCAGAGAACGCTCCCTCGTGATATAGAGGGAAAAATCGTTCTGAAAGCTCTCGCCCTGCACGATCTGGAGCTGAAACAGTCTCTGGATCAGAAGGGCCGCCATCAGCACAATCACGACGATCATCACAAGAACCCTCGAATTGACCGCCTTTATAAAGGTTTTTTTCATTTCATCAAACAAAACTGTCAACTCCTCTGTTGTCGCTCAGATTGAGTCTCTGGTTAATCAGGTACAGAATCCGATAGCAAATGATCGTCAGGATCAGGGTGTAAAACACCTCCGGAAGTATCACTCTCCCGAGATACCTGAAAAACTGAATGCGTCCGCGCAAAAGAAAGCGGAAACAATACTGAATGATCCCGTAAGCCAAATCGCTGACCGAGATCAGAAACAGCGGCGTCTTGATATCGTCATCATAGAAAATACGGTAAAAATAGCCGCTCAGATAACCGACCCACATATAGATGATCGCGTTAAACCCGATAATGCTCTCAAAAAAGATATCCGCGAACAGTCCGCAGAAAAATCCGATCATCATCCCTGACCTGCGTCCGCGCATCAGACCAAACGACACGATCAGGATGATCAGGAGATTCGGCTTGATCGAGGCGATTGCGATCTTCTGGCAAAGCGTGGACTGCAGAAGCAGGAACAGCAGGATCAGCAGCGCCATCGTAATTTTTCGTTTCATAGACCTTCTCCTTCTCCGCCTGTCCCGTCGCCGTTTGTGTTCTCATCTCCGGTCGCGCCGCCGTCTGTATTCTCGTCTCCCGCCGTCCCGTCGGCGCCGTTTTCCCCGGCCGAATCAGCATCCGTATTCATATCGGCCACGGGAACACCGTCCCCGATCGACGGCTCAGACTTGGAATCGGACGGCACGTACACCTTCTTCTCCAAGATCACAAGCACCTCCTGCACATGGCGGAAATCCACGACCGGCGTGATATAGCCGGACTTCGTCAGGTTGTTTGCGTCGTTGTTCAGCTCGTTAATATAGCCGACCAGAATCCCCGGCAGAAACTTTTCACTGATATAGGAGGTGACGACCTTGTCCCCGACATGAACCTTGTTGTCGACGTCCGTCAGTTGGATCAGGTTCAGCGAGCCCTCGTCGATCAACCGAAGATCCCCCGCCACAATACACTGATCGGAGGTCGTAGAGATCATCGCGCTCACATTGCTGTTGTCGTCGATGATCGCGCGCACCGTGGACCAGTTCGGGCCTGTCTCCGTCACGATGCCGACAAGACCGCCGCCCGAGATTACATTCATATCCGGCTCGATCCCGTCATCGGAACCCTTGTCGATCGTGAAAAGCTGGAACCAGTTGCCCGGCTCCTTCGCGATCACTCTTGCCCCTACCTTCTCGTACTCATCGTACTGCTTGTCCAGATCATACATGGCGCGAAGACGCCTGAGCTCCTCTCTGTCCTGCACAAGCTGGCTGTTCTCCTCGGTCAGTGAATCCACCTTCGCCTGAAGCTCTTCATTCTCCAGACGGAGCGTCTGCGCATCCTCAAAATTGTCCGTAAGCCCGGACAGCCAAGAACCGAAGCCGTTAATCCCCTTCTGCACCGGAGTAATCAAAAACCCGCTTATCTGTTTTACCGGCGCCATCACGCTGTTGTCGAGAAATGATACCACGATCAGCAAAACGCACAGCAGAGAAAGGGCCGTGAGCAGATATTTATTTTTTAACTGTTCGTTCGTCTTCTTTTTCATAGTCTTCCGCCTTTATCTCATCCTCGCCAGATCAGTCAGCGTATACGTGAACTGGCGCAGGTCCTTGTTGTTCAGAATCTCCACAAGCCCTCGGATCGTGCTGTTGCGCGGATCCTGTATGTGGTGAAGCGGGATTCCGATCTCCTTGCGGATATATTCCGGCAGGTTCAGGATCATGGAAACGCCGCCGGTCAGATAAATTCCCTCGCGCGTGATATCCTTCATGAGCTGCGGCGGGACACGGTTGTAGATCGACTTGATGTTTTCGACGATCGTGTCTATCGTGTCGATGATCGCGACGCTCACCGCAAGCGACGGGATCAGCTCGGATTTCGGGAGGCCGGAAAGCGTGTGTATCCCGAAGACCTTCTGTTCGAGCTTCGGCCCGTTAATCATAAACGCCAGATTGTTTTTCAGTGATTCCGCCGTCTGCTGTCCGATGCCGAGGTTGAACTTCCGGCGCACCATCGTGGCAATGTCCTCGTCCAGCTTGCGTCCGCCGACCTTCATCGTCTGGCTCAGAATGATCTTCCCGGCCGAGATCACGGAAATTTCCGTCGTATCCGCGCCGATGTTGACGATCATGTGTCCGCGCGTCGACAGCACAGGAAGCCCGGCGCTCACCGCGTCCGCGATCCCTTTGTCGATCAGACGGATCCGTCCCGCATTGATCTTTCCGCGCATGACAAGAAAGAACGCGCGTTTTTCCACCTGAGTGATGTCACTCGGCACGGCGATGCACAGCGATGCCCCGGTACGGAATATCCCGGAGAATTTCTTCAGAAGGTGCGACAGCACCATCTCCATCTCCGTCGAGTTTGCGATCACTCCGCCGGCCATCGGCCAGATGACACGAATGTTGGTCGGATTTTTCTCGTAAATCTCATACGCCGCGTCGCCGATCGCAAGCGGGGTCCCATCCTCCCGAAGCGCGATCACGTTCTTACTGTAAAGAAAAAATTTACCGTTTTTATCACGTATTTTAATCGTATCTGTCCCCAGATCGATCCCACAGATCTTCTGAAATAACATTCGAAGTACCCCTCACAGCTTCTTCTGCGTGCCAGAACGTCTGCTCCCTCATACTGACCGCCTGACAATCCCCTATAATAATATGGTCCAGAAGCTCAATCCCCAAAATAGCTCCGGCCTTTCTGACACGCTGTGTCAATGCAATGTCCTCTTTGCTCGGCGTCGGATCCCCGCTCGGATGATTGTGCAGCAGGATGATGCTGACCGCCTGATTCCGCATGGCTTCGATAAAGATCTCACGCGGAGAGGTCAGAGATCCGCTCACGGTCCCCTGCGAGATGATCTGATCCTTCAAAAGCCTGCCCTTGCTATTCAGCATGACAAGCATCAGAACCTCCCGCTCCCGATGCCGCATTTCCTCCATATAGTACCTTGCCACGGATTCCGGCTCCTTAAAGGAAACTCCGTCGGAAAACGTCGCTCTCGCAATCCTGCGGGAAAGCTCGGCAACGCATTTCAGTTGGATCGCCTTGACCCGGCCAAGTCCTTTTACTTTTGTTAAATCAGAAATCGACATATGATAGATGCCGAGAAGTCCGTTTGCCTCTTTGTTTTGGGCAAGTATCTTTCTTGACAATTCCAATGCCGATTCACCCTTGGCGCCTGTGCGAAGTATCACCGCCAGAAGCTCCGCATCCGTCAGCGACTCTGCGCCGTGCGCAAAGCATTTCTCATATGGGCGTTCCTCTTTCGGTATCCCTTTCATTGTGCGGAGCGTTTCCTGCGAAGGCTCTGCACCGTTTGCAGACAATTTCGTATTTTCCATCTCATTTCTGATCTGCTCTTCCCCTGTCTGCATAGAAAACCATTTAATATCTTACCACAATTTCTCAGTAAAGTATACACTTCAAACCATTAAAATTTTAAAAACTTCATGTTTTATCCATGTTTTCAAGCACGCGCTCCGCGACACGGATGCCGTCCACCGCCGCAGATGTGATGCCTCCTGCATATCCGGCGCCCTCTCCGCAGGGATAAATGCCCGGAAATGTCTTGCTCTGGCAGGTATCGTCACGCAGGATGCGCACCGGGGAGGATGTTCGGCTCTCCACGCCGGACAAAAGAGCATCCGGACAATCGAAAGCCGGAATTTTCTGCCCGAAACTGCGAATTCCCTCAATCAAACATTCATTCAACGTATCCGGCAAGATTGTGCGCAGGTTGGACATTTGATATGCCCCCTTGCATTGCGGAAGCACTGCGCCGAACTGTGTGGTAGGAATATTGTCGCAGAAGTCCCCGAACCGCTGTACCGGGATCTTTCCGTTGCCGCACGCATAAGCGGCTTCTTCAAGCTCTCTCTGGAAAGCGATGCCAGAAAGCGGATCATATGTCGAATCTGCATTATGATATTCTTCCCGACAATAATCCTCCGGCGAAACGGTAACGACGATCGCGCTGTTCGCGTTTTCGCTGTCCCGACCGCTGTAGCTCATTCCGTTGACCGCTGTCCTGCCCGTCTCGGAAGACGCGTTCACAACATAACCGCCCGGACACATACAGAAAGAATAAACGCCCCGCCCATCCGCACATTTATGCGTCAGCTTATACGGAGCCGCGCCCAGCTCATATGGGCAGTCCGCTCCGTACATCGCATCGTTGATCATTCTCTGCGGATGCTCGATGCGCAAGCCGACCGCGAAGGACTTCGCCTGCATCGGAAGCCCCAGCTCGTACAGCATGGAAAAGGTATCGCGCGCGCTGTGTCCGATCGCGAGGATCAGGCGCTGCGTCTGAAGCGTGCGTTCGCCGCGGTTGATCGAGAGTGTGTATAACGGTTCCGCCGAAGCGCCGGCATTTGCATCTGTCTCTCGGATCCCTGAGCTTGTCGGAGAAATCCCGGTCAGGCAACTGTTAAATTGAAAGTCTCCGCCGAGCGTCTTGATCTCCTCACGGATTGTTCGTACAATATCCACCAGAATATCCGTCCCGATATGCGGCTTATGATGGTACAGGATCTCCTCCGGCGCGCCCGCGCGGACAAATTCCTTCAGCACGAAACGGATCTTCCCGTCCGGATCCTTAATCAGCGTGTTCAGCTTTCCGTCCGAAAACGTACCCGCTCCGCCCTCGCCGAATTGTACATTCGACTGCGGATTCAGTTGTCCGGTTTCCCAGAACTGATTCACCTTACGCACACGGTCTTCGACGGATTCTCCGCGTTCCAGAACGATCGGGCGCAAGCCGGCCCTTGCAAGCATCAGCGCGCAGAAAAGTCCTGCAGGTCCGCTCCCGACCACAACGGGCGGAAGGCCGCCGCGCTTCCTTTCACAGTAGGGAAACACATACTCCTTCTTTTCAACAAGCGTGACCTTGTTGTTGTGAATTCGTTTCATTACCGCGCGCGGATTCTCCACCTCCACGTCCACCGTGTAGACATATTTCAGATTCGGCTTTTTCCGCGCGTCGATCGAACGGCGCACGATCTCATATTTCGGGTTTTCCCCGTGCAGCCGCAGGATCCGCTGTATTTCCTGTGAAAGCTCCTGCCGCGTATGATCCGGGCGCAGCTTCAATTCATTGATTCTGAATATCATTTTACTATCCATTTCGATGCCTTTCATTTGATGGCAAGTGATCAACATAAGCAGTACATGATTATAACAAGAAAAAATCCTCCGGTCTGTGCTGTTTTTGCCATTTCCCGAAGGATTCTGTTCACATTATGGAAGCACGGAAGTATATTTTTCTATTACACAACTGTGCTTTTTCGTCTTCTCATCATAATTGATTCCTACCAAAAGAATTTCCCCTGCAAATCCTTTCAATGCCTGCGGATATTGTCGTTCCTTAATTTACTCAATCGCCGCGGCTACTTTTTCCGAATCCATCCGTAATGTATCTTGAAGCAGCTCATCCGAATCTGCGATCAATCTGGCCAACTCGGTATGTCTTCCATTCTTTACCGCACGAACAAACTCCTGCCGTACCTCTTCATTCGGTATAGACACCGATTTGGTCTCTTCAGCATATGTCAGATATCCCAAATGTACCAGTAATGTGAGCACATCGTCTCTGCTCCGAAATGTTGTCATATCATTTTGAAATGCACCCGCATCGATCCGGCAGGATTGTCCGCCCAGCATTTCTACCAATGCCTGTTTCAGCCCGTCCTCGTCAAGATCGATATAAATCTGCAGCGCTTCGTAAGTCTCTGTGTTCGTCCAGAAGCTCTGCAGCGATTGACTCATCATCCCGTCCACAACAGATTTCGGATTATAAATGTGTTGATCCTTTCCCACGCGATAGCCATCATACCAGTGACGCACTTCCTCGAAATCTTTGCAGTATTCCGCACATAGTTCCTGTACTTCCTGCTCTGTAAAGCCTACATATTCCGCCAGCGGTCCAGGCATCGTCATCGAAAACTCATCAAAATCATTCAATGCGGAATGATTCCCATATTTCTTTATCGGCAGGATTCCCGTCATATACGCAACCTTGACATAGGTTCTGTCCTTAAATAAATCCCGCAGAAAATCAAGATAATTGCGCTGCGCCGCCTCATTGTTTCGCGCTACCCGAAAAATACAGTCCCATTCATCAATAATAAAAACAAAACCTTTATCTCCACCCGTCTCCGCCGCATAGACGGATTCCAGTGCATCTGCAAGTCCGGTTTCCTCCTCGTTAATCCATTTGCCATATTCTTTTCTGATCTCCGCAAGCACTTTCTGTTCAATATAAGCCGGCAGATTCTGTGGGTTTCCGGCTCTGCGAAGAAATTTCTGGATATTCAGCATGATCACCGCATGACGATTTAAATGCTCGGAATAAGATGAGCACTCAGCAATTTTCAGATGGTCAAACAACCCACTGGATTCGCAGTTTTTGTCATAATACGCCGCCAACATCTCCGCAGTCATGGATTTTCCGAACCGTCTGGGACGGCTGACACAGATATACCGATCTCTTCTTCCGATTCGGTCATTTACGAAGTCAATCAATTCGCTCTTATCTACGTATATTTTATTGTTGACTGCAAGACGGAATGCATCATTCCCCGGGTTCAGATAAATTCCCATTTTCCTCTCAAACTCCTATTCGACCCAGATAGATTTATAATGATTATAGTATGGTTCAACCGGTCATGCAATGAAATTATTTCTTGATTTGCATTTTAATTCTATACCAGATGAATCCGCTCTCCTGCAGCAAGAAAATAGCAGTCTCCCTGCCACTGATTTGTTTCCAGCAGGCAAAACATGATTTTCTGCATCCGCTCGTTCAGTCTGTGATAGACTACTTTTCGCTCCCATGGAAGACCCTCTATATAATCCCGGTCATTTTCATCCAGCGACGCGAGCACCTTCCGATAGGCTTCCGGATCTTCATTCGCTGCCACTCCGAAATCGCAGGCGGCATAGGAATCTTTTACACCGTTTTCCGCGATCTTGCGCGAAAGGAGCGCCAAAAGCCTTTTCTTTTCCGAAATGAGCACCTTTATCTCCGCTGTACAGACCCCGCACTCCTGCGAAACGGCTTCGGACACTCTGCGAAAGCTCGTCCGCCCATACTTATCATACTCTCTGACAAATCTTGTACTCTCTTTCGGGCTTCCCGGCTCTCGCGCAAGAATCACGTCCGTCTCCAAAAGCCTTTTCCACATCTGCTCCTGTATCCGCTTCATCGGCGTCGGATAAGAAAGCGTTTCCGAGATCTGCTTTGCCGTATAGCCAAGATCCGTCAGGTGGCGGATGGCGCCGCCGCTTGCCACATCATATGTAAAATCCGCCAATGCGGACTGAAACGGAGACTGCTCACCCATTTTTCTTTTTTCTCCATTCTGTCTGCAATACCCCGTCTCTCATCCGAAACGCGACATCGGCCGCCTCAGCGACTTCACTGTCATGTGTCACGATAATGACGCAGTATCCCTTTTTATGCGCGAGATCGCACAGAATCTCGATAATATTCTGTGTGTTTGCGTAATCAAGATTTCCGGTCGGCTCATCCGCCAGAATGATTTTCGCATTTGATGCGAGGCTTCGCGCGATCGCTACCCGTTGCCGTTCGCCTCCTGACAGCTTTGACGGAAAACGGTTTCTCTTTCCCTTTGCAATACCGACGCCCTCCAGCAACACCTCCGCCCTTTTTCTCGCATCCTTCGGATTTACCCCGCACAACTCCATGGGAAAACAGACATTCTCCATGACCGTGAGAAGCGGAAACAGATGAAATGCCTGAAAAATCATGGAAATGCTCTCGCGGCGGTAGCGGTCAAGATCGAGCGCCGCAATATTTTCACCGTCGAGAAGAATCTCTCCCTCCGTCGGAAGATCCATTCCCGCGAGCAAAGAAAGAAAAGTTGATTTGCCGGAACCGGAGGGTCCTGTGATCGCATAGACCTTTCCTTCCTCAAACATGCAGGAAACCCCGGAAACAGCGGTTTTCGGTGAATGCTTATAGCGATAGGTCACGTTTTTTAAGGCTAACGCTGACATGATGTTTCCTCCTCTCATCTCGGATTTCAAGTACACTTATTCTTTCCTCTGCAAAAGCTCCAAAATTTTGTGTCCGGTAATCTGTACAGCCGCCAGAAATGCGCCGCCTGCGCAACTTACCAGATACAAAGTCCAACAAACGGCAAACATCCGGGTACTCTTTGTAAACGGAACAGGTACCCCAAAGAAAAGAAGTCCCGTCACAAACGCCATTCCGATCAGGCACAGCGTAAGATGTCCGGATACCAGCATACAGCGGGCGCGTTTCCTGCCCGTTCCTAAGATTCGCATGCAGGCTGCTTCCGTCGCCGACTGCATGATCACCAGAGCGGAGCCGATCAGCGCAAGCAGAACCGTGGCGGCAACAACGACAGGGAACAGGGATTGCAGAAAATCCCGGATCCTGTGAATATTTTCAAGTGCTACCGTATCCACATAGAAGGATGCGGTCGGGGCGTACTGCAGTTGCCGATTTTTTTGCTCATCCAACAGCACATTCAGTTCATGAAGTCTCCCATTATCTGTCAGGGTACATTCACAGTATCCGATCGGAAATGGCTGTCCGTATAAAGCCTCCGCCGCGCTGTTTGCAGGAGCAAAGATTCCGGTATTCACATCCTCGTCCGCAGATTCTACGATGCCCACCACCCGATATGGCCTGCCCGCACGGGCCACCGCATCTGTAAGCGCAGATTCCTCCTCATATAACTGCTGCATAAAAGAATACAAGTCGTCGGTCAAAAGCCTGATCTCATCGCCGGTCTGAATCTCCAGCATCCGGGCTGCGGTTTGTCCCAACAGGCATGCGGCTTCGTCACTGTCAAAAACAGAAGCATCGTAACCATCGGCGTATGTAACCCTGTACCCGCCTTTCAGATAGCGTTCCGGATCGTTCGTGAGCGTCATCTGACTTCTGATTCCCGCACCGCCCGCGCGAACGCTGAGCTTTCCGTAATAATACAGATTTTTCGTCAGATCGGATTCGGACAATACATCAATCGAATCGGAGGAAAACCCCGTAATACGTGCCATTACATCCGTTTCATAAAAGGCATCCTGATAGGTATGCATCGCCAGTATAAAAACGCCCGTACCGGCAAAAAGCACCACTGCGAAAAGAAACGAAAGCAAAGTCTTTCCGATATTGCGCCTGATTTGGCGAAACGCATAGGCCGCCACATGGAAAAAGGCAGGATATCGTCCGGAAACAGGCGTATCGTCCATTTCCATTAGTCCTGAAACTGCAAAATCAGCCGGAAGCGAAGTCTCCTCCTCATAAACGGGATCCTTCCTTTTCGCAGCGGTTCCATCCTGCAACAGTTCAAGCGGAGGAATCTTCCGCATCCTCCCCAGAACAACAAAGCTGACACTCAGGACATAGACAGCCTCCACCAGCAGACATACCGCAATGACCGCGACCGGCTGTGCCGCATTAGGCACAAAACCCTCCGGCATACCGTCCGACAGACTTGCCAATGCCGCGGCTGCGGTCCGAGATGTATACAAAACCCCTGCAAAGCTGCTCAATGGGATCGCGATCGCAAGCAGAACCCCGAACGGCAACACAATCGCGGCTTCCGCTTTTCCGGACGGAACGCCGAGCGTCCGCATGATAGCGTAAGATTTCTTTTCCCCGCCGACATACAGGTAGACCGCGAGAAATTGCGCCAGCATTGCGCCAAGCACATAGAAAATGACGGTGAAAAGCGAAGTTCTCTCGCCACTTCTGAAGCTGTCTTTTACCCGCATCCAGCCGCCGTCCGAAAAGCGCAGTCCAAGCCCCATCTCGGCAGCTAAAGGTTCCGCTGCCTCCCTGAAAGCCTCTATATCCTGAGCCTTTTCTACAAACACGCTCAATTCGCCCGCACTGCCCTTGTAATCGTCCGGCACCGCTACAGGCAATAGCGACGCCGGTACAAAAACGGTGTTTTCCGTATACGCCCACTCCGATTCCGCTATACGTGTCTGCACATCATCCGTCATTCGATAAGCGCCTGCGATCTCCAGTTCCTCCGTAGTCACAAAATCCGCCAAGCGTTTCCCTGCCCCGAGCGCCATTGCCCCTACCATGGCATTTTGCGGCGTCAGCTTATTCCCAAGCTGTACTGTGATCCTGTCCCCGACGGACAGTCCATAGGTTTCCAAAAAAAGTTCGCTTACCACGCAGGCGTCTTCGTCTTCGGCGGTCAGCAGCCGCCCCTCGGCAATGACCATGCTGCGCTCATTGAATCGCGGTATAGCGCGCATATCAGAGGTATAGACAATATCAAAGGTACGGGAATCCTGCTGAATCGCCTGAATCAATCCGTTCTGATAAGCAAAGTCCGGGGCTTCGAGATAGTCCGTTTCCAGACCGTCTAAGACGCAAAACGCTTTCGCATCCGCATCCATCACGTTAAGCCTCAGCTCCCTCCCGCTCGTCCTGTCGTAATTTCCCGTGACAAGACAACGGCTTCCTCTTTCCACTTTCTCAAAAAAGGACAAGGGCAGTTCGCCGTAATAAAAATCGGACGCCCGCAACTCTTCGTATTTTTCTTCTGTCAGTTTTCTCGTCTCAATTTTAAGAGGCTCTTCAGAATCAAGCGCGACATCGCCCGCAAGCAAACTGACATTTCGCAGCAACAGATTGATAAAATCCCCGGAGCCCGAAATCTCCTCATAGCCCACATAGTCGCCCTCCAGCACAAATTGTCCTGTCCCGTAAGCTGTCTCTCCGTTCTTCACCAGACGCTTGTAATCCTCGATCAATCCGGCCGTCATGTACCTTGTATCCGCTATCGTCACGCCGGGCAGCGTGGCAAACGCTTTCAGCTCCTCCGCCGTCGGCCATGGCTTGTCGTCCGGAGAAAACTGATACAGCGTACCGTCCTCCTGATAAGATACCGTGGGCGTAGTGATATCCAACGCGGCGACCCCATGGTAAAAACGCTCTGCTTGTTCTGCCTCCCTGCGCATAAGCGTGTAATCCGTGACGCGTGAAAACAGCACAAAGGAAGCCATCGCAAGCAGAGACAGCGTCAGTAAAGTTCTCGCAGGAGAACGCAAGAGCGTTTTGAGGGCAACCGATTTTCTCATTTCATTCTTCTCTCCGATATTTTTATTCAGTATAGCAAAAGCAAAATCTTATTTCAATATTTTCAATATTTCTTACATCATTTATTGATGAATCCGGCGCATTATGGTATACTTTGTGAAACAGAGTTTGCCATGCAGAATCGCGGAACCAAAGCAGAGTTTCGGATTCCTTTTTCCGTGCGCATGGTGAATCAATGATATGGAGTCGTAATTATATAGAAAGGTGGAAATCATATGTTAGAAGAACTGAAACAGAAAGTCTACGAGGCAAACATGGAGCTGCCGCGTCGTAATCTTGTCACTTATACATGGGGCAACGTCAGCGGAATCGACCGCGAGAAGGGATTGTTCGTGATCAAACCCTCGGGAGTCGAATACGAGGAGCTGAAGCCTGAGGATCTTGTCGTGATGGATCTCAACGGCAACAAGGTCGAGGGCGACATGAATCCGTCCTCTGACACAAAGACGCACCTTGTCCTCTACAACGCATTCCCGGAAATCGGCGGCATCGTCCATACGCACAGCACCTATGCGGTGTCTTGGGCACAGGCGGGCCGTGATATCCCGGCTTACGGCACGACACATGCGGATTATTTCTACGGTCCGATTCCGTGCGCGAGAAATCTCACGACCGAAGAGATTGAGGAAGACTACGAGACAAATACCGGTCATGTGATCGTCGAGACCTTCCGCGGCCGAGATATCAATCCGACATATGTTCCCGCGGTCATCTGCCGCAACCACGGTCCGTTCACATGGGGCAAGGATGCCGCGCAGGCGGTCTACCACTCCGTTGTTCTGGAAGAAGTCGCAAAGATGGCTATGTTCACCGAGCAGATCAACCCGAAGGTAGCTTCGGCTCCGGCAAACATCCAGAACAAGCACTTCATGCGCAAGCACGGACCGAACGCATATTACGGACAAGGGAAGCATTGAGGCTTTGAAAAGCTCCCGCGATGATCCCTGAGCTATTGTGTTGCCGCATAGTCCGAACGGACAAACCGGATAAATAAGACGAAATGATAAGGAGTTTACATAATGATTAAACTGAGCGCTTCTGTACTATCAGCCGATTTTGCGAGACTTGGGGCGGACTGCCGCGAGGTGCTGGACGCCGGGGCGGACATGATCCATTTCGACGTCATGGACGGGCATTTCGTAGATAATCTAAGCTTCGGACTACCCGTGCTCAAGGGGCTCCGCAACGCACTGCCGGAAGCATATTTTGACGTACATCTGATGATCACGCATCCGCTGCCCTATGTCAAGAACTTTGTGGACGCCGGGGCGGACTGCATCTCGTTCCATGCGGAGGCCGCCAACAGCATCACCGCTACAATCGCCTCGATCAAGGCTTACGGCTGCAGCGCCGGACTCGTGATCAACCCGACCACGCCGGCTGAAGCGGTCTTCCCATTCCTGAAGGATCTGGCGCTCGTCCTCGTCATGGGTGTCACACCCGGCCACGGCGGACAGGCTTTCCGCCACGAGAGTCTGGATAAGCTGCGCGCGATTCGCGCGGAGTGCGATCGTCTGGGGCTCTCCCCCTATCTCTCTGTGGACGGCGGAATCAAGGTCGACACTACCGCCCCGCTCTGCGTCGAGGCGGGCGCAAACCTGCTCGTGTCCGGCAGCGCAATCTTCGGCGCTGAGGACAAAGCCGCGGTGGTGCGCGCGTTCAAGGCACTGAACGGATAGCAACAATGCAACAATTCGTCAGCACGCATTTCGGGTGTGCATTTTGGATTTTTGTCCCAAATTTCGTGTGAAATTTTGAAATAAATCCAGAAATGCACACCCCTTAAATCCCCGTTTATTCTTATGTTCTGCTTTCTGGGCAGCGGGAAGTTGGTCAAAGTCTGCCCATTCATAGTTTTCCATAATCTTATCGACATCATCATGCTGGACACATTTTGCTGTGCGATGGCAGGTCCGGCATCCCTTGCAAAAGCTGAACTTAAAATCATCAATACAGATACTTCTAACCTCATACCGATCCCCGAGGCATCGGGAAATGATCTTGCCGATTTCTGCCGTTGCTCCGTCTCTGACAGGGCTGCAATTGATAACCAGTGCTTTCATTTCGTTCACCTCCAATAATTGAAAGGTAGTGTCAAATCCTACCTGTTTTTTTATTCCAAAACTTAATAAAAACCTTGATCTTAAGGGAAATCTGCAATAAAAAGAGCATTGACCTCCCTTTTCTGGTATAATGTCTATCGCCAAACAAACCTTATACAAAAGGAGCCAATGCTCATGGACATTATACCGTATCTTCTTGCCTACTACAATAGATTTATGGTTAATACCCCTTACAGCCAGTAAGGAATTACCCATCTTGTTGCTTAAGCTGTTAGAATGGGTATGGCAATAGGTCTGGCCACCTTCTTCCAGGACTTCACGTCCGTAATTAAGTCAGCCAACCAGCCTACTACAATAGATTTATGGTTAATACCCCTTACAGCCAGTAAGGAATTACCCATCTTGTTGCTTAAGCTGTTAG
>CANQVH010000028.1 GCA_947627245.1 uncultured Lachnospiraceae bacterium
GATACATTTGTAGGCGTGAGTTTTCAAGTAGATTGGGAGGAATTTTTATGAAAATTTCAGAAGTCATTGTATTTGTCGTCTATCTCTGCTTCATGCTGGGCATCGGCGTGTGGTTCTTTGTCAAGAACAAGAGCGGCGGGGAGAAGACGTATTTTCTGGGCGGACGGCAGATGGGTCCATGGGTGACGGCCCTTTCCGCGGGCGCTTCGGACATGAGTGCATGGGTGCTGATGGGACTTCCGGCGTCTGTATATGCGCTGGGGCTCGGTCAGGTGTGGATCCCGGTAGGGCTTGCCATCGGCTACACCCTGAGCTGGATCTATGAGGCTCCGAGACTTCGCCGCTTTTCGATCGTGGCTAACGACTCAATTACGATCCCTCAGTATCTGACCAACCGTTTTCTGTCGAAGTCAAAGGCTCTGCAGATTCTCTGCGCCGTAGTGTTCCTGGTGGCCTACACGATCTATGCGGCTTCCAGCATCAAGGCGTGCGGGACTCTGTTTAACACGGTGATCGGGATCGACGCAAATGTGGCTATGTATCTGGCGGCGATCATCATTATCGGCTACACCTTTCTGGGCGGCTTCTCTGCTGTGTGCTGGACCGATTTTTTCCAAGGCATGCTGATGCTGGGAGCCATGCTGATCGCGCCCATCTTTGCGGCGGCCACGCTGGATTTCTCCGCGACGGAGGCGATGCCGCAAGGCTACTGGAACGCGTTTGCAAACTGGAAGGACATCGTATCCGGACTCGGTTGGGGCCTTGGATATTTCGGGATGCCTCACATTATCATCCGTTTCATGTCCCTGAAGTCCCAGAAGGATCTGAAAAAATCCGCAAAGATCGGTATTACATGGACCGTGATCATCGTGATCTTCTCGGCTATCATCGGTATTGTAGGGCGTATGTTCCTGGGCTTTGACGAGAATATCAACAGCAATTCCTTGGTATTTATCGAGATGGTGCGCCGGATCTTCCCGGGAGTCATCTCCGGCATCCTGCTCTCCGCGGTGCTGGCGGCTTCCATGAGCACGGCCGACAGCCAGTTGCTTTCCGCGGCCAGCGCGTTCGCAAGCGACGTGTATAAGCCGGTGTTCCGCAAGAATAAGGCTTCCGACAAGGAGATGCTATGGGCCGGCCGTCTGGTTGTTCTGGCGATCGCGGTGCTGGCGCTGATCCTGGCATCCAACCCGAATGCGGGCTCGATCATGGATCTGGTGTCCAACGCATGGGGCGTGTTTGGCGCTGCCTTCGGTCCGGCGATCATGCTGAGCCTGTTCTGGAGACGCTTTAATTTCAAGGGCGCCGTGGCCGGAATTCTGGTGGGTGCTGTGGTGGATATGGCCTGGCTTGCATTTCTGGCATCGACCGGAATTTACGAGATTATTCCCGGCTTTGTCGCCAGCCTGATCGCAGCCGTAGTCGTGTCCATGGTTACCGGGGAGCCAGAGAAGGAAGTGGAGGAGCTGTTCGACAAGGCAGTCGCCTACGAAGAGTAGGAAGTATTTTACACAGACGGAAAAATATGTTAAGATAAAAAGCACTGAAATTATGATATTGAGATATCAGAAAGGAGACTACGGCTATGAAAAAGTATGTATGCGGACCTTGCGGTTACGAGTATGACCCGGAGGTAGGCGATCCGGATAACGGCATCGCGCCGGGCACTGCATTCGAGGATCTGCCGGAGGATTGGGTATGCCCGGTCTGCGGCGTGAGCAAGGACGAGTTCGAAGAGGCATAAGCAAATCTCGGCAGAGATCCATTTTGACAGGATGAGAGTTCTGTCTGTGAAGAGAATGAAAAAAGCGGCTTTCGCAAAGTAAAGACTGTCCGGCGAACGGAAGTACGTCGGCGGATCTGCCTTGCGAGAGCCGCTTTTCCTGTACCGGAATCCCGGCGAATCATGATCGCGTTACTCCGTGTGCAGATGAACATGCCGCCGGAGCTTGCCGACCGATCACGGTCGCGGAAATTGCTACAGCTTATCAATGATCGCCGCGGCCTGCAGGGCCCGGCGAATGATATAGCGCACCTCATGCGTCATGTCTGAGGATACACCAAATCGGTAAGGCTGACCGCTCAGAAACGAGAGGGACAGGCGGTATACATAATATTCACTGCCGTCCTGTTCCTCCGCAAGCGCGTCGCCTTTGATGCTCATCTCCGTGGTATCGCGGTCTTTGCCGAGGCTCATGTCGGAAAGCGTCTCCAGCATGATCGCAAAATGCTCATCATCCCATGCCGCCAGATACATGCACTTACATACGCCTTTGTTGAAAAACGGAAAGCCGGAATAGCAGTCCATCAGTTCTTTGAACCGCGTGCGGTGCGCGGAATCTTCAAACATCCTTTCCTCGTCCAGCACTGCGAAACAATTCTCTTTCCAATCCATAACCTTGCCTCCCTCAGCGAACAGATTGCCTGATTCATCTGCATTATAGTAGATTAGCGGGAAATACTCAATAGCTATTCATGAAAGAGATCAATGGAAAAGGTAAGTGTTATCCGGATACTGCGCGCAGATCGCCGCTCTTTGTTCGGGTGTGCAGGTGATCTCCTGAAGCGCAGTGAGCTCATCCAGCCCGTCGTAGCTTTGGCAGTCTGCGTTGGAGATCATAAGCGCCGACAGAGCCTTCAGCGAAGCCGTTCCGTGAAAATCCGGAATCACCATCCAGTCCAGAATGGCGCTTCGCAGATGTTCAAGCTGCGGATTGTCGAACGTGAAGACACTGTCGTCGCCGCCGAGCCGAAGAGATTCCAGATCAGGCAGCACGGACAGATCGTTCATGGAGCGGATGCTGGAAAACGCACTGAACAGGTCCGTAAGCGGCAGCTTGGCGAGATGCGCAGCGATGTCGGTCGTGAGTATGTTTGTCTCAAACGAATGAAGATTCGGGAACAGCTCAAGCTGGCCGTAATCGATCAAAGGCACCTGATAAATATCAAGCGATTCGAGATCGCACCCGGAAAGCGCTTCCAGAGAGGTAATTTTTGTGCCGCTGATTTTCAGCGTGGAGAGATTCGGAAGCGTTCCGAGTACGGAGGCGTCCGAAATCTTCAGATCCGACAGACACAGATAGCGGATCGATTCATTTCCGCGAAGAGGCTCCAGATCCGTCAGCGGATTCCAGCCAAGTCCGAGCTCCCTGATTGGCAGACCCTTGAGCGCAGAGATGTCAGAGATCTGCTGACCGTAGAGGCTCAGGGAAGTCAGATTCGGCATGTGCCGGATGTCCTCAAGGGATGTGATCGAGCCTGTTTTCAGGTATTCTCCGGACTCGCGCACGTCATTGTCGAAGAACCACGGGGAGTCGCAGCGAAGATGCAGTTCGTCGTCGCTTCCGTAGATCTGGAGTCCGAAAATGTGCAGTTTATCGATGCGCGCGAGATCCGCGGCGGTGACGTTGCCCTCCGGGAGATTCAGTTGAAGCCGCACGGCCTCCTCGATCAGAGGCTCCGTGAACGTATAGATTTCAGAGCCTGTCTGTACGGGATTTTCCGGAATTCTGTTTCGGAGAAAACTGCCGGTCAGGATGGCGGTGAGTGTAACGCACAGCGCGCCAAGGATCGCGAGACTCGTCAGATAGATCCGGCGGCCTTTGCCCGGACGGGGAGAGCGCAGGGACAAAACGGACGGATACCGGGCGGACAGAAGCTCGGCAAGAAGCTCGGCGGCCGTCTGGTAGCGTTTGCCCGGATCAAACATCGTGGCTTTGCGGACGATGAGCCAAAGCTCGGCAGGGAATCCCTCCGGCGCCTGATCGCTGATCTCGTATTCGCCCGTAATACAGTAATACAAAAGCACACCCATCGAGTAGAGGTCGCTGCGTGTGTCCGTCTGTCGATAACCGAACTGCTCCGGCGGGGCAGTCAGCCGCGTTCCCATGATGAACGTGTCGGTATCCTTTTCCGGTTGAAAAAAGCGGGAGATGCCAAGATCGATGAAATGGCAGTTTCCCACGGGGTCGACGATCACATTCTGCGGCTTGATGTCGCGGTGGATCAGCGGCGGCTCCAGCGAATGGAGAAACTGCAAAAGCTCGGTCAGGGCAATCATGTAGTTCAGCGCCTGCGATGGCTCCAGCCCCGGCCTGTGGTAGCCGGAATCGCAAAGCTCCTCCAGCGTGCTGCCTTCGATGTAAGAACGGATATAGTAAGTCGTACCGGCGTGCTCTCCCAGATAAAGCGGGTTTGAAAACGTATTGCCGATCCGCGTGTTGTCGGAATTGTGGATAAAAGTCAGCATATTCCGTTCGTTCCGGAGGAGGTTTGCGTACATGGGATCTGCCGCGGCTTTCATCAGGCAGAGTCTCCCCGTAGAACGCTCGCGCAGAAGACAGGTCACGGACTGCTCCGAATAATTCAGGCACGACTGGATCTCGTAGAGCTCGGCGAGCTCCCCGGGCAGAACGACAGATTCCCCGGACAGAGAGATCTGCTCCTCGGACGATGAAGCATGCTTTTCGGACAGCGGGATCTGCCGCTCAGACAGTGAAGCATCCTCCTCGGACAACTGATTCGGTTTCTCCGGCAGAATGCCGCTGTGATCGCCGGAAAACAGATTCATGAAAACTCCTCCTTGTACAATGCCTGCTCGTGTTCCCTCATAAGAAACTCATTCGCCTGCTGCATCGTGTATTTTCGCTCAATGGCAAAGATAATGGCCGCGTCGCGGCGGATCTTCGGATAAAGCGCTCCCTGATGCGACAGACGGAGAAGCTGATTCGTCTCCGTGAGCGTGGCACCCAAGCAGAGGGCAATGCGCAGAACGATATTGCGGCTGGGAACCTTCTGCCCGCTCAGAATGTGATAAAAATAGGAACGCTCGATCCCGCTCGCATTAATCATATCCTTTGAGGAAATCTTATATTTTTCCATCAGTTCATACAGAAAATGACAGAATACCGGCTGCGCCTCAACGTCGTGGAAGAGCGTGTTTACCTGTCCGAAATTGTCAGATTTTTTGATGAAAGATAAAAGCTGGGATGTCGTCAGACGCTTTCCGTGCTTGCCCGTCAAAGAGGCTCACCTCCAAATTGGAAAAATATGCAAGATAATTGTAACATGGGAAAAATTAAATATCAAACTATTCATATTTAGGCACAAAAAAGTCTTTTTTTAGGACACCAAACAAAGGAGCCGCTTTGCTATAATTTTTCAGAATACATATGCAATTATATGTGCTATTGAGTGAATTTGGAAGTGGAAAGGAGAGGCAACATGAAAAAGAGATGTATGGCGTTGTTTATGGCGCTGACAGTATTTGCCGGCCAGATTTCCGGGAGCGCGCTGACGGCGTTCGCGGAAGATACGGGTGTGCAGACGGAGATCGCAGCGGCTGAAGCTTCGGCGGAAACGACTGCGGAGGAAGTTTCCGCAGAGGAACAGGAAATTTTGACAAAAGCGACGGCAGAGCCGCAGGAGCAGGAGACAGCTCCCGCAGAAACGGGACCTGTAGAAGCGGAGAATGCGCAGGTTCCTGCAGAGGAACAGGCTCCGGCGGCCGCAGAGGATACGAAGATTCCGGCAGAGACTCAGGAATCAACGGCTTCAGAGGACGCGCAGACGGCGGCAGAGGAGCAGGTTTCGGCGACCACAGCGGACGCGCAGACAGCGGAAGCCGCACCTGCGGAGGACTATGTCGAGGAAGCGGCGGTCGTGGGCGATGCGGAGGAGCTGCCGCAGGAAGAGTCTGCGGAAGACGCAGGCGCGCAGGATACCACGGACGGAGAGAATGCGCCGTTTGATCCGGCCGCGATTAATCTCGCGGACAGCCAGATTTCGGTTGAGGAGGCTTCTATTGAAGCGGATCCGATGCTGGCGGAGGAAGAATTGAGCGAAGAAGACATGCCGGACTTTTTTATCACTGCGGTTGATTCAACGGAACTGCGTGGTAATGATTTGACATGGTTGTATACGGATGGGGAAGACAGCGTTGTCCTGCAGGTTGCAGGGGATAAAATGCCGGAAGATGCCAGCGTGACATGGACTCTCGGATATTTGACTGACAAGGATGATTTTGTGTCGTTGGACGACGCTTTGATGGGATTAGGCAGCGATAGAGAGAATAAGCTTACGTTGACTGGCGAGGCATTGGCGGCCTTGGATGAAAATGTACCAAGTTATGAAAGATCAAAGTATTATACGCTCAAAGCTACGGTATCAGCAGATGGCTTTAATGATATGGAGGTATTTCTTGGCATTGAAGCAAGAGACCCCATGCACGAGTATCGTCTGCCTTATGAAGTGGACGAAGAGATCATTCGGCTTCCGGAACAGGAGATATTTGTTGACGGATATCTGGATTTCTATATAGATGACGCGGAGCATCCGGATCCTAATCCGTACGATGATGAAGTGAACACGGACTATCCTGACAGCGTGCAGGTTACGAAGGTGGAAGTGAGCCTTCCGCAAGAAATGGGTGAAGAAGTATATGAATGCCATCAGGATGATTACGAAAACTGGCATATAATTCTGTATACGCCGTGTGAGGAGGCTTCCTTTACAGTGACATATGCTGCGTCGGATTTGGATCCGGATAAAGGTGAAGAAACAAGTTACACGCAAAGTTATGATTTTTCTGTAATTGAGGGTCCGATCTATGACATGAATATTGCATCCAGTACCAATACAGACAGACTGCTTCAAGGAGAAAGTCTTAAACTTACGGCGGATGTCTGGGGCAATGGATATGTACTCGAAGATTCGACAGACGATGGAGAAGTATCAGGGTATCCTTATCAGGATGATTTGAAGAATATTACAATAAAATGGTATGTCGGAGATCAGGAACTTGCTCAGGCTACGAATTACGGATTCACATTTAGTACACCTGTGAACTTTGAGGAAACGACGACTGATCGGCAACCGCATAAATTGTCTACAGTTACTGTAACTGCAAAGGATGTAGAAGAAGGTGATAAGGTCACACTTCGAGCTGAAGCAGAGGATACTGATGGAAAAGTTTGCTCACAAGAATTTACTGTACAGGCAATGAATGAGTATTTTCAGGTATCCGCATTGATTGATGAGGGAGAAAATACAAGTAAAATGCCGTATCTGGAGCCGATGAGGTCTGTTGAAATTACTCCGCAGGCTCATCTGTATCGTGCGAACGGCGCGGAAGAAGCCATGACCGTCGGGGAATGGATAAATTCTGTCTCAGAAGAAAATCTGCCCGAGCAGAGTAAGGTGGAGTACATCTTTCATTGGAACAATGAGGCAATACAGATTATGGATTGCAAGGGTAATGTTTTGGATCCTGATGAGGAAACGCTTTTGACTGAGGCTGATGCACCGTTTACCTTGACAAAGCTTCATCCGGATGAAACAAGCGTATGGCTGGAGGCGCGTGTTATAGACAAGGTCTCAGAAGAGAAATTATACTGGGATAATACAGAATTGTACTTTGCGGGGATAGATTATAATATTTGGTTTGATAAAGTGGAGACGCAGATTTATACGGATGCCGAGCCATTGGATTTCTCGGTGAACTCCTCAAGTGATTTTTCGCGTCTTGATGCGGAAATATACTGCACAGTTGGCTATTACGAAGAATCAACCGATAGTTTTGTGCCTTTCGACGGAACGAAGTATGGAATAACAGTGAAGGAAACTGATATTTCTATCAATCCGGCACAACTTCTTGCAGAAGGGTCTCCGGTGAGAGAGTATAATCAATTCGTAATTTATGCCGAGGTTCGGATGGAGGGCGAGCCCTTGGAAGAAGATGGAGGCGTAGACCGTTGGTTTAATGTCTGGGAGGCGGAAGAGGATAATGAGCTGCCTGAGAAATATGAAATGTTCCCGGGAGATGAAGAGTATATCCCCAAAGATGTCAATATATGGGGACAAAATCAAGAACTTGGTGAATATGATGTGGGGGCTCCAATAGAAAGTGTGGAATCCGGCGACGAAAGTATTTTGCACTGTGAAGAGTGTTTTGGTGAAGAGGACAATCGGTGCGGATGGAAATTGATTGCTCAAAGCGCCGGAGAAACAACTCTGACTGTATCGTATCATTCCATAGAGGCATGGGGTGACGTAGGGCCGCTGTACTCAGAAGAACTGACGGTTGTGGAAATTCCGGTGATCGTGGGCAAACTGAGATACAATCTGTATGAGGAGTGTTTTGAGCCGAATCATAATGTGTTTGTAGGACAGTCGGTTCAGATAAAGACGACGCTTGAGAAGGAAGCATACAATGTTGATACGGAGCAGGGGGATGAACCGGAGCCGGTCACAGAGTATGAGCTGAGAGTGGGAGATATTCTGGATGGGGAGAACCGCTTTGGCTGGGAACTCAGTGAGGATAAGCAATCGCTTAAAATAACGGGTAAAAAGAGAGGTTACGCAGAATTTACGGTAGAAGCCGTGCTGCCAAACGGTGTTGTTGCGGCGAGCACCACCGTTTGGATATCGATATTCAGTGATGAATATTATTCCATAGAGCCTGTTGAGGTAGACAATGTTCTTCTGGGTGAAGCAATCGATCTCGGAGAAAAGGGACCACAGCTAATTCGTCACTATACTGAGGATGGTGAAGAGCTTACAGAAGCCATAACAGATGGCGTATCGTTTGGCTGGGGAAATTATGATGTGAATGTATGGAATCTGGAATCAGACCAAAGTGGTGACACAGAGTCAGACGGATTGTGTTGGGGTACTTTGACGAGAAAAAGTACAGCGGGATCAGATGTAGAATTGTGCGCATCTTATTGCAATGAAGAAAATGAAGATTTGGTTGAGTTATCACAGCAGTATTCGTTCGATGATCTTGATTATGGCGAGATAATTGGCTGGAATTATACGTATGGCGATCAGGATTCGAGCTGTGTATTTGCGGGAGCAGAGCAGACCCTGAGCATTGTCGGTTTGCCGGAGGACGATGAGCTGTTCACCGTCGATCAGTGGTCTGTTACGTATAATGCGGGTGGAGATGATGTGGCATGCGAGCTGGATGAAAACGACACAGACAAGGTGTATTACACCATTGCAGGTGATTCCAAGAGCATTACACTGCATGTTAACAGTACAGAGGAGTTGCCTGATCATGGGATTACTGTGAGCGCCTGTGTGAAGTATGATGGAGAAAAAATTTGTCGACCGGAAACGGGTGTGGAGATCTGCGATCCGGAATATTGGATCTGTGCCGAGAAAGGTCTCATCATTAATGAAGATCAGACTTTTGGATATGATGAGAGCTTTGGCGGTTATACGCTTCCGCTGTATGTGCGGGATCAGTCGTATCCGGGCGGTGTAGAGACAAAGGTAGCGGTCTCCAAACTTGAGTCTGACGATTCGGCTATTGTAACGACGTTCGTGGACGATGGCACGAATTTATTGCATATCAAGGCGGTTGATTATGGAGAGTGTACTATTCAAGTGACGCCGACAGAAAATGCCCCTGAAGGATACTTTAATCTTCCGGAAGACGTGTCGCTTGACTTTGTTCTAGGGGTGGCAGAAGATCGTTATTACTTTGGAGCGATATCGACTTCGGGCTCACATGCAAGCGGAAAGATGCTGAGTACAGATACGCTTAAGGTAAATGCCGAAGTGCTTCGTGATTTCTGGGATGAAGAGGGTAAAAAGGTAGAGACAAAAGTACCCGTCAAGGAATCGGAGTATAACCTAATATTTCCGGAAGATTGTTACGATACAGATATTATTTCTATTAATAGCAATACCAGAGAGATCACAGCAAAGGACGGAGTTAAGAATGGTTGGGCGAGTGTCGATTTTTATGCAGAGCTGACAGATCTCAACAATAGGGGTGCATTGTGTTGGACAGATTCGCCGCTCGAAATAGAAGTAGTTCCGGAATATTTTGTGACAGAGGGTGAAAAATTATATTTGGAGCCGGGTGAATCAGGAAAGCCGGTACTTACAACTACACGCTATGGAAAATCTGTTCCGGAGGGCGAATCTGCCAGTGTGAAGTATGAAGTAGATGGATGTGACGACGGCTTGACGATCGGAGAAGATAATCTGACGTTGCAGGCTGCGGACAATATTGGAAAGGATAAGCCCGCTGAAGTGTCGGCACACGTTAAAACCTACAAGGGAAGCAATGAAGTGACCGATGCAAGGATAGAGGTTGTGATTTGCGAACATGAGCTTCAGGAAAAAGTGACAAAAGCTCCGACTTGTGTGGATGCCGGGGTTAGGACTATTACGTGCAGTAAGTGCGGTTATGCAGAGACCAAGGAAATCCCGGCTACCGGCCATACTCCGGGCGATTGGAAGACGGTCTCTCCGGCCACGACCGAGGCTCCGGAGAAGCAGCAACGCACCTGTACGGTTTGCGGAACGGTCATCGAGGAGCGCACTGTAGGCGAGAAGCTTCAGCCGAGCACGGAAGCTCCGAGCACTCCAAGCACGGAGGCGCCAAGCACTCCGAGTACCGAGGCGACAGGCACGGACAGCGCGCAGACGCCGGGAACGGAGAGTGCAGGCGCCGGCAGCGGTACCGGTGCGGTGCAGGAGCCGTTTATCGAGTTGAACGCGACGTCGATCCCGATGAAGCTGAAGCAGTCGACGAAGGTGATCAAGGTCAAGATGGCGGAGGGCGACAGCATAGTTTCATGGGAGTCCAGCAACAAGAAGGTCGTCACGGTCACCAAGAAGGGCAAGATCAAGGCGAAGAAGAAGGGCAAGGCGACCATCACGGTGACGCTTGCGAGCGGCAAGACGGCCAGCTTCGTGGTGAAGGTTCAGAAGAACAAGGTCACGACGAAGAAGGTGACCGGGGTCACGAAGAAGATCACGCTTGCGAAGGGCAAGAAGTATAAGCTGACGCCGGTGCTCAAGCCGTTGACCTCTCAGGACAAGATCACGTACACGAGCTCGAACAAGAAGGTTGCGACGGTCGACAAGAAGGGCAACATTCAGGCGAAGGGCAAGGGTACGGCCAAGATCACAGTCAAATCCGGAAAGAAGAAGGCGGTCTGCACGGTGACGGTGAGGTAAGCCGAAGGATGACACAAATAAATCCTTGCAATGAGGTGATATCGGGCTGCGAAACAGTGCTGTTGGGGAAACCAGCGTTGCTGTTTCGCAGCTTTTATATAGCATTAATATCACGGGGGAACGATGGACTTTGAAAGGGATGCAAATAGCTTGTTTGTAAAAATACATATAAAAATATGATTTATTGGATAAAACACTTGAAAAATAAAGATAATAAATATATTATAGTGATATATAAATCTTTCATTTCTATTTTTCTGCAATAAATAAAAAATGACGGAAAACATGGAAGAAAACGAGGGAGGGCACGAGATGAAAAGAAGATTTATTTCACTTTGCATGATGTTTACGCTTGCTGTGACTTCAATAGTTCCGGGCGGAACAGTTCTGGCGGAGGAGATTCCGACAGAGAGCGTTACGGAGACGGCTGCAGGGCAGGATGAGGCTGCGGATTTGATGACAGCAGAGACCGGGAATGAACAGACAGATTCTGTGGTCGAGCAGACGTCGACACCTGAGAATGAAGGGTGGGACCATGCTGAGACGCAGGAGGTTGTCGAAGACGAAACTATCGATGAAGTAATAATTGATGCGCCGGTTACAGAGGAAGTCGTCGACGGGGCAGATTCTGACAGCGATTCTATGCCGGAGAATGCGGACTCGGAGATTAAGTCGGACGATTCGGAATCGATGCAGTTGAACCTAGAGGAAAGTCCAATTCTGGTAGAGAATGTGGAGGTATCGACGGATCCAGAGCTGCAGGTGATGGCGGAGCAGATGGTCGAGCGAAACGGCGTATTTTATGATTTTGATGGATATCGTTACAGTTATGATTATCAGGTTAATAAAACTTTCTCCATTTATCCGGATAGGATTCCTGTATATGAAGATGCTGAAAAGATGGATTGGCTGGGTGATGTATATGTTCTGCAGGTGCAGTTAAAGGATCCCGAGGGAATCATGGAGTGTCAGAAGGATGAACAGGGATATGTTGTATATGATGAGAACAAAGGCGGTTATTTTGGAAAACCCATAGCGCCCGGGGAGGTGACGGTAACCGTTATCTATAAGATATACGGAAGTGAGACGGAAACGGATACATATTCCTATACAATTACAGTAGAAGACAATGATTATCGGCTTGATTTGGAATATCAGGACGATACAGACAAAATACTCGCCGGCGGAACAACGATGATAGAGACTACTCTGGCATTTAGCGGATATGATTATGAATCCGGGGAGTTTGTCAATCGGGATATAGAGGATTACCGTATTGAATGTGTCGCTTCTGAAGAAGACCCGGTGTTGCCGTCTTATGTTGAAATTGTTGATGAAACTAAAATCAGGGTGAAAGGTGTGACAGAAGCTGGAACATCTCTGAAATTTCTGGTAAGGGCCTATGAAGGCGAAAAACTACGACAAGAACAACCCGTGAGTTTGGCTGTTGTAAATGATTATTATATAATAAAAGCTAAGGATACAGAGGAACCGCAAGTACCCTTTGGCGGCACTCTTTCGGTAGTGCCGGAGTTGTATCGCTATTTTTGGGATGCTGAAGGTCAGACTGCGAAAGAGGAGAAATGTGATGATTCGAGCATAGAATATAAATGGTATTACGATAGTGCAAAGTGGCATGAACAGCCGGGGGCACAGGACGGTAAGCTTCCGGCTCTGATCAGAGACACCGGCGACTATGCAAAAGCGTCGATTTTTGTGGTGTCTAAAGAGGTACCAGGGGGTATTTCGAAGGAAGTAGCGGATGCTATACCTTGGCTTGATTATGACTTTGATTTAGAATATAGGAATATGAAATTTCCAAAATATAGCTATACGCTGCTTGAAGGCAAACCATGTACATTAGCGCTTGAAGGGGTTCCTGAGGGGAATTACAAAATAAAATGGACGGTTAATTATGGCGGTTGGGCAGCAGATGATGAGATGCAGGTGCCTGCGGAGGGCAAATATGTGAATGTGGTTCAGGCTTCTGATGGAAAATCAATTACATTGACATCAATTCCCGGGACATACGAGGACGATGACGCGCTAATTGTTCAAGTAGACTTGTATTATGGAACGGATGAGAAGGAGCAGTCAAGTTTATGGAGTGACTATACATATGTGAATATGTGGAAACAGGAATATGGATTGGAGGAGTACAACTCTGTCAAGATGCAAAGAGGGGATACAGTATCTTTTTCTTCGAATAAAGGAGAAGGTTATTTGGTGCCGGTTTATTATGTAGATGAGGAAAGCGGACACTCCACGAATATCATTAATCCTAATGTTGTAAGCAGTGATGAAAGTATAGTAAAAGTGGAAAAAAAGGCTGGAGAAACTTACGACGATTTAGTTTTGCATGCAGTTGGTATTGGAGAAGCGGATATTCTTGTTACGGGGACACAGTCATCTGATCCTTCCTTTGATCCGGCTGGAAAAGAATTTCGTTGTCATGTGATAGTGGAAAAGGAGGAAGAGGAGTATTATTTTGTGGAGAGGGTTCAGGTAAAGGGACCACATACTGACGGGATCATGCTGCCGGGAGAGACGATGCAGATAAAATGCCCGGGTTTAAAGCATTATTACTATAATCCTCAAAGTGGGTATACGGATACCGAAATGATTAATCCGAGTGAATATCTGCTTTCTTATACAGTAGAAGATGAGGAACTGATAAGTGTTGCGGCGGATGGCACTGTGACAGGACGACCGGGTAAGACTGGCTATACGACAGTGAATATTATAGTGGCGCTTGCAAAGAATCCGCAAGAAATAATTTACTCGACTAAGATATTTGTTTTGGTGGAGGATGAATATGATGCTTTAGATGCCGAGGATATTATCCAACTTCCAGAACTGGGTAGCATAGCGGCAATCGAATTGGCAACAAGGCATTACTCGGTTGCTAATCCTTCCGGAAGCATTGTGACAGGAGTGACTTACAAAATAAATAACTATTATACGGATATTCTGGAAGCAACAATACAGAATGGAAGTGAACTGCTACTGAAGAGAAAAGAGAATAGTACCTATGATTATTCTGGTGCATATGTGTATGTATATGCAAATCAGGGAGGAAAGCAGTTAGCATATAAGGAGATTCGTGTAACGTTCTGCGCTGAACATGAGTTTGAAACTGAGACGAGACCGGCAACCTGTACAGAGAGCGGCAAGGAGATTGTCCGCTGTGCGAAGTGTGGATATGTTTCTAAGGAGACTCCTATTCCTGCAACCGGACACAGATTTGGTGAGTGGAAAACGGTTTCACTGGCCACGACCGAGGCTCCGGAGAAGCAGCAGCGCACTTGTACGGTTTGTGGCGCTGTAGAGGAACAGACGGTGGGCGAGAAGCTTACGCCGGGCGCTAGTACCCCAAGCACGGAGGCGCCAAGCACTCCGAGTACCGAGGCGACAGGCACGGGCAGCGCGCAGACGCCGGGAACAGAGAGCGCAGGCGCCGGCAGCGGTACCGGTGCGGTGCAGGAGCCGTTCATCGAGCTGAACGCGACGTCGATCCCGATGAAGCTGAAGCAGTCGACGAAGGTGATTAAGGTCAAGATGGCCGAGGGCGACAGCGTAGTTTCATGGGAGTCCAGCAACAAGAAGGTCGTCACGGTCACCAAGAAGGGCAAGATAAAGGCGAAGAAGAAAGGCAAGGCGGTCATCACGGTGACGCTTGCGAGCGGCAAGACGGCCAGTTTTGTAGTGAAGGTTCAGAAGAACAAGGTCACGACGAAGAAGGTGACCGGGGTCACGAAGAAGCTCACGCTTGCGAAGGGCAAGAAGTATAAACTGACGCCGGTGCTCAAGCCGTTGACCTCTCAGGACAAGATCACGTACACGAGCTCGAACAAGAAGGTTGCGACGGTCGACAAGAAGGGCAACATTCAGGCGAAGGGCAAAGGTACGGCCAAGATCACGGTCAAGTCGGGCAAGAAGAAAGCAGTCTGCACGGTGACGGTGAAGTAAGCACGAGTCGAAAAAGTCAGACAGAAGAAACAGGTAAAAGAGTCAGATAAAAGAATCAGACAAAAGAATTAGACAAAAGAATCAGGTAAAGGAAACAGAAAGCCGCAGGATATCCGGCCGAGCGATTGGTCGGCCGGATATCCTGCGGCTTTTTGCGCTGAAACAGTGAAATTGTACTTTGCAAAATGAAAGAGCACTCTGCACAACAACGAATGATTAGAATGGCTTAATTTGTAAAATATTCAGAAAACAGTTGTAATGGAATTGGATATCTTGTATAATAAATTTATCTATGTTTGAGCGGAAATATAGAATAATCACAAAAAGGAGGAACGAATTTTATGCTGGATCAGTCTTACTACCAGAAAGTGGATGAGATCATCGAATCCTACGGCCGTAAGTCGAGCTCACTGATCCCGATCATGCAGGATATTCAGGAAGAATATCGCTATCTGCCGGGTGAATTGCTGACTTACGTAGCGGGACAGATCGGGATCACCGAGGCGAAGGCGTTCAGCGTCGCGACATTCTACGAGAACTTTTCCTTCGAGGCAAAGGGGAAGTACGTGATCAAGGTGTGCGACGGGACGGCCTGCCATGTGCGCAAGTCCATGCCGGTGCTCGAAGCCCTGTACAAGAAGCTGGGACTTTCCAAGAAGAAAAAGACGACGGACGACATGATGTTCACGGTGGAGACCGTATCCTGTCTGGGCGCGTGCGGATTGGCGCCGACGATGATGGTGAACGAGGATGTCTACCCGAGAATGACGCCGGAGAAGGCGGAGGAAGTGATTGATAAATTAAGAGGAGGTGGCGATGCATGATTCAGAACAAAGAAGCCTTGGCTCAGGTCCGTGAAGAGGCGAAGCAGACGCTTGGTTCTTATGACTGTCGGATCCTTGTTTGTTCCGGCACCGGATGTATCGCGACCGGTTCCGAGAAGATTTATGAGAAGTTTCTGGAGATTACGAAGGACGCGCCGGGCGTGGTGCTTGAGTTCGCGCCGCATGAGCAGGGCGCGCACGTCGGTGTGAAGAAGACCGGCTGTCAGGGCATCTGCGAGCTGGGGCCGCTTGTCCGCATCCAGAAGGGCGATCAGGCGATCCAGTACACGAAGGTTCAGCCGGAGGATTGCGAGGAGATTTTCCGCAGCAGCGTGCAGGGCGACGAGGTGGTGGAGCGTCTTCTTTACAAGCAGAACGACGTTTCCTACAAGAGACCGGAGGAGATTCCGTTCATCGCGAAGCAGACACGCCTTGTGCTGGAGAACTGCGGCAGATTTGACGCGGAATCTCTCGACGAGTACATAGCGAGCGGCGGTTTTAAGGCGCTTGAAAAGGCAATGTTCGAGATGAGTCCGGACGAGATCATCAGCGAGGTGGACAAATCCGGTCTGCGCGGGCGCGGGGGCGGCGGCTTCCCGGCTGGACGCAAGTGGCAGCAGGTGGCGCGCCAGAAGGAGACCGTGCGCTACGTGGTCTGCAACGGCGACGAGGGCGATCCGGGCGCGTTCATGGACGGCTCCGTCATGGAGGGCGATCCTTACCGTCTGATCGAGGGTATGATGATCGCGGCCTACGCGGTGAAGGCTGCGGACGGTTATATTTATGTGCGTGCGGAGTATCCGATGTCTGTGAAGCGTCTCCGCCACGCGATCGCCCAGCTTGAGGAAAGAGGACTTTTGGGCGACAATATTCTGGGGAGCGATTTCTGTTTCCATATGCATATCAACCGCGGCGCGGGCGCGTTCGTCTGCGGCGAGGGTTCGGCGCTGACGGCGTCCATCGAGGGCAACCGCGGTATGCCGCGCGTGAAGCCGCCGAGGACCGTGGAGAAGGGCCTCTGGGAGAAGCCGACCGTGCTGAACAATGTCGAGACCTACGCAAATGTGCCGAAGATCGTGTTAAACGGCGCCGACTGGTACCGTGGCTACGGCACGGAGGGCAGCCCGGGCACGAAGACCTTCTCCCTGACCGGTTCCATCCAGAACACAGGTCTGATCGAGGTGCCGATGGGGACGACGCTGCGCGAGATCATCTTCGACATCGGCGGCGGTCTGAAGGGCGGCGCGAAGTTCAAGGCCGTGCAGATCGGCGGACCGTCCGGCGGCTGTCTGACCGAGGAGCATCTGGACGTCCCGCTTGACTTTGACTCGGTGAAAAAGTACGGCGCGATCGTCGGTTCCGGCGGACTGGTCGTCATGGATGAGCACACCTGCATGGTTGAGGTGGCGCGCTTCTTTATGAGCTTTACGCAGAGGGAGTCCTGCGGAAAGTGTGTGCCGTGCCGCGAGGGAACGAAGCGTATGCTGGAGATTCTGGAAAAGATCGTCGCGGGCAAGGGCACGCTGGAGGATCTCGACCGGCTGGAGGAGCTGGGCGAGATGGTGAAGAACATGGCGCTGTGCGGCCTCGGAAAGAGCGCGCCGCTGCCAGTGCTCTCCACGCTGCGCCTGTTCCGCAAGGAGTATGAGGAGCATATCGTCGACCACAAGTGCCGCGCGAAGGTCTGCCAGGCGATGAAGACCTATGTGATCGATCCGGAGACCTGTAAGGGCTGTTCGAAGTGCGCGAAGAACTGTCCGGTGGGCGCGATCACCGGCGAGCTCAAGAAGCCGTTTACGATCGATCCGCAGAAGTGTATCCACTGTGGCGCATGCAAAGAGAACTGCGCGTTCGGCGCGGTCCACATCGAGGACTAAGGAGGTGACGATATGGGAGTAATGACTATTGACGGTAGAAAAGTAAGCTTTACCAATGAGAGAAATGTGCTGACGATCATCCGCAAGGCGGGGATCGATATTCCGACACTCTGCTACAATCCGGAGCTCTCCATCGTCGGAGATTGCCGCCTGTGTACCTGCGAGGACGACCGCGGGAGAATGTTTGCCACCTGCTCCGAGGAGCCGCGTGACGGCATGGTGATCTTTACGAATACGGCGAGGCTGAGAAAATACAGAAAGATGATCGTGGAGCTATTGCTGGCGGCTCATCATCGCGACTGTACGACCTGCGTGCGCAACGGCGAGTGCAGTCTGCAGAAGCTGGCGAAGCGCTTCAGCGTCATGGAGGTCAGCTACGACAATTATAAGGAGATGCATCCGCTGGACATGAGTTCCCCGTCCATCGTGCGCGACCCGAACAAGTGCACGCTCTGCGGCAACTGCGTGCGTGTCTGCTCGGAGCTTCAGGGCGTGGGCGCTCTGGACTTCGCGTACCGCGGAGCGGAGGCGATGGTGATTCCGGCGTTCAACAAGACGCTTGCCGAGACGGACTGCGTGAACTGCGGTCAGTGCCGCGTGCACTGCCCGACGGGCGCGATCAGCATCCATCACAACCGCACCGAGGTCTGGGATGTGCTGTACGATCCGAACGTCCGCGTCGTGGCGCAGGTCGCTCCGGCCGTGCGCGTGGCCATCGGCAAAGAGTTCGGTTTTCCGAACGGTGAGAGCGTGATGGGGCGCATCGTGAACGCGCTGCATCGCATGGGTTTTGACGAGGTGTACGACACGACGTTCAGCGCCGACCTGACGATCATGGAGGAGAGCGCGGAGTTTATCGACCGGATTTCGAAAGGAGAGAAGCTTCCGCTTCTGACCTCCTGCTGCCCGGCGTGGGTGAAGTTCGTGAAGGATCAGTATCCGGAATTCCTTGACAACGTGTCGACCTGCCGCTCCCCGCAGGGGATGATGTCGGCGGTCGTGAAGGAATACTACCGCGATCCGGCGAACAATCCGGACGGGCGGAAGACCGTGATGGTATCGATCATGCCGTGCACGGCGAAGAAAATGGAGGCGAAGCGTCCGAACAGCTTCACCGAGGGCGAGCAGGATACCGATTATGTGCTGACGACGGTCGAGCTGATTGACATGATCCAGACGACGGGTATCGATTTCGCGAATCTGGATCCGGAGTCGGCCGACGTTCCGTTCGGCTTCGGCTCCGGCGGCGGCGTGATCTTCGGCGTGACCGGCGGCGTGACGGAGGCGGTGATCCGTCGGCTGATGCCGGGACACGACAAGGTGACGCTCCAGAATATCGCGGAATGCGGCGTGCGCCAGGACGGTTTTATCCGCGAATTCTCTATCCCGTACAACGGCATGGATGTGAAGATCTGCGTGGCAAGCGGACTTGCGAACGCGCGTACGATTCTTGAGCAGGTCAAGAGCGGAGAGAAGGAGTACCACCTGATCGAGATCATGGCCTGCCGCAAGGGCTGCGTCATGGGCGGCGGTCAGCCGTACACCTTCGGCGAGGACAGCAAGGACGCCCGCACGGCAGGCATCTACCGCGCGGACAGCGAGGCGGCCGTCAAGAAGTGCAACGAGAACCCGATGATCACGGCGCTGTACGACGGTCTCTTGAAGGGCAAGGAGCACAAGCTGCTGCACAACGAGGGATACTAAAAACGCGGGTGCCCTGCACTCGCGGGGACGTCTGT
This sequence comes from uncultured Lachnospiraceae bacterium, assembly GCA_947627245.1. GTDB lineage: Bacteria > Bacillota > Clostridia > Lachnospirales > Lachnospiraceae > Choladousia. The sequence continues at coordinate 19,387 of CANQVH010000028.1, forward strand.
CGCTGAAATCCCTGAGGCAGATGAACCGCGAATGAAAAGTTTTTTGCGACTGAAATAACAAAAAGAAACTCTGCGGAGAATGTGAAATTTGCAATCTCTGCAGAGTTTTTGTGTAGATTGAGATTTTCCGCCGATGACGGGCACTGGTATCCGCTGTGGCCGCCTGATGGGCGGCCGTGTCTGTTACTGTTACTGCTCTGCTTCCGGCGTTTCCGCCGCGGCCGTATAGTCCATGATCTGCTTCAGCTCGTTGATCATTTCCTCGTCCTTGAGGCTGAACTTGATCTCCACACGCCTTGAGGCGTCCATGTTGATCTGGCCGTTTTCGTCGAGGACCGGATTACTCATGGAGTGACCGTTTGCGGTGATCTTTTCACGTAACGAGGTCAGCTCCTGCTCGGTCAGAAAGGTATTCGCGCTTCCGAACAGATAGTTGGCGACGGCCAGCGCGCGTTCCTGCGAGAGCTGGAGATTGTAAAGATAATCGCCGCTCGTGTCGGTATAGCCGTCGATGCGAACCTCAGCCAGATAATCTTGGTATTTCTCGGCCACGAGCACCTTGCAGTAGATCGGAAGCACTTGGCTGAGCATCGCGTTTCCTTCCTCTGTCAGCACGCTCTCATTGTGCGCGAAGAGGACGTTGGAGTCGAGCGCGATCGAGCCGTCTGCCTCGTCGATCGTGACGCCCAGATTGTTCTGGTCGAATTCCTGCTTCAGATCCGCGATCAGATCCGCCTTGATACCGATGATCTGCTCGATTTTTTGCTGTTGCTGGGCCATCAGCGTCTCCTGCTCGTCGAGCGCGGCCTGCTGCTGGAGCATCAGGGAATTCTGCTTTTCCAGCTCGGACTGCTGGGAGAGAACGAGAGCAGCCTGTGCGTCGAGATCCTTCTGCTGCTGCGCGACGAGAGCGGCCTGCTCATCCAGATCCGACTGCTGCTGTGTGAGCAGAGCGCTCTGTTCGTCGAGCAATCCCTGCCGCTCGTCTAGCTGCGCCTGCAGTTGCTCCTGTGTGAGCTGATGCTGGGCCTCCTCGGCAAGCCGTTCCTGATAGTTCTTCTGCGCCTGCATGAACGAGATGCACATGACAAGCACAAACAGAAGGAGAAGGCCGGCCATCATATCGGAATAGGAGCGCCAGATATTGTGGCGTTCGTAAGTTTTCTTTCGCTTAGTATACATAAATCTGCCCTCACTTTGATGTGAATGCTTATTTCTTTCGGAAGCCGCGGAACCGGCGCGAGCCGCCGATCTGCTCCTCGAGGCTGTCAAGCTTCTTTAGGGTGCGCTCAAGCAGCTCGGTCGTGTCGGGATTTTCGCCCGCAAGCGCCTGTGAGATCTCGGCGTCCTGCTGTCTACGCTGAACGTCCTGCAGACGGGCGGATATGTCGGCGAGCTCCTGCTGCATTTCACGGGAGGACTGCACCGGGCCCATGCGGGCGATCTCGTCAGAGTAGCCCTGAAGGGTCTGGCTGTTTTTCTCCCAGACATCCGAGAACTTCTCAATAGACTGATACATGAAGCGGATATATTCCTGATAAGTGGATTTCTGCTCCTCATTGATGCGCAAAGCCTCGCGCTGCGCCTCCGACAGTTGGTTGAGCGCCTGTGAATTGTAGTCGCCCGTGCGGGACAGATTGTCCTGCAGCGATGTAAACGCCTGCTGCATGCGCGAGATCGAGCGATCCATGAATTCCATGTAATTGCCCTGCGCCTTTTCAAGCTCGGATACGCTCTTGCCGATCCGTGAGAAATCGTCTGCAAGCTCCTGACGCATCTGTCCCATCACGGTCTCGCAGACCTGCGCCATCACCTGCGCCTGATTCTGCGTAAAGGTGTCGACAATACGATTGATCCCGTTTGTCATGCGGCCGAACGCCGGTGTGATGACCTGCTCGAAGCTTTTTGTCATCTGCTCGACGAAAATGCCGGTCAGCTCCTGCGTCATTTCTTCGCGGTCCTTCTGCTTGCCGAGCATACGGGAGAGCGAATCAATCTCGTACGGCGGACGGACATTCAGATAGTAGGTGTCCAGAAATTCCTCCGTCAGAGCGGAGAGATTTGCAAATTCACTGCGCAGGTCAAAGGAATAGGCCAGCGACAGGGAAATGCCGTAGATCGAGGTGATGAACGCGACCTTGATGCCGTTGATCAGGGGCGACACCGAGCCTGCCATCTGCTCGTAGCCGGACGGGTCGAACTCGCGCAGTCCCATGACAAGACCGACAAACGTGCCGAGAATGCCGAGACTGGTGAGGATGTCCGGGATCAGCTCAAGGATCCCGCGGCGTACATAATTCTCGATGGCTTCCTCGTTGATGAAATTCCGGATATCACAGGAGGAGTCTGAGTTGAGCTTCACCATGCGGCGGTACTGCTGATAACAGTCGTCCAGAAAGCGATTCTGAAACAACGGAAGACCGCCGGAGAGTACCGCGCCGTTCTCGGCCGCATCCCGGATCGCCGCAGTCCCGCGCTTCAGCCCCCTGCATACCTGCATGAGCCGGAATATACCGAAGGAGACTGCCGCGAGAACCATGAGCAGCATCACGGCAAGAAACGCGAGGTTGAACAGAAGCGTCCCCTGATCCACGTCCCGGCTGATGTACGTAATGAAAGCACAGACGCCGACCGAGAGCACAGCGCCCAGAACGGAAATAAATCTTCGAGTGTACAATATGATACCTCCTTATCTTAAATAGTAGAAAACTTTGCGTATGTATGTATTTATTATAAAAAAGAATGCGCTCCGAGTAAAGTATTTTAAAAAAGTTTAAGAAAGATTAAGAAAAAAGTTTCATGTTGACGAAGCGGGAAAATGAAGTAAAATAGAACATGATATGCAGATAAGGACAGAAAGATGCGGGAGGATGAGACTGTGGATTACGCGAAGGAATCACTGAGGATGCACTATGAATGGAAGGGCAAGCTGGAGATGACGGCAAGAGCGTCCGTGGGGGACAGGGAGGCGCTGTCGCTTGCGTACACGCCGGGTGTTGCGCAACCGTGTCTGGAGATCCAGAAGGACGTCAGCAAGAGCTACGAGCTGACGCGCCGCTGGAATACGGTGGCGGTCGTGACGGACGGGACGGCGGTGCTCGGTCTGGGCGATATCGGCCCGGAGGCAGGCATGCCCGTGATGGAAGGCAAGTGCGTGCTGTTCAAGGAATTTGGGGGCGTCGATGCGATTCCGCTGTGCGTGCGCAGCAAGGATGTGGACGATATCGTGAACACGGTGGCTCTGCTCGCGGGCAGCTTCGGGGGCGTGAATCTGGAGGACATCAGCGCGCCGCGCTGTTTTGAGATCGAGCGGAAGCTGAAGGAGCGCTGCGATATCCCAATCTTTCATGACGACCAGCACGGTACGGCGGTCATCACGCTTGCCGGATTGATTAATGCGCTGAAGCTTGTGGGGAAGAAGATTGACGAGGTGAAGATCGTGACGAGCGGCGCGGGCGCGGCGGGGATCGCGATCATCCGTCTGCTGATGAGCATGGGTCTGAAGAATGTGATCATGACAGACCGCACGGGTGCGATCTACGAGGGCCGCGAAGGACTGAATCCGATCAAGCAGGAGATGGCGCGGATCACGAATCGCAGCCGCGAGAGGGGGACGCTTGCGGAGGTGATCCGGGGCGCGGATGTTTTCATCGGCGTATCGGCTCCCGGCACGCTGACAAAGGAGATGGTGCGGTCGATGGCAAAGGATCCGATCATCTTTGCGTGCGCGAATCCGACGCCGGAGATCTTCCCCGAGGAGGCGAAGGCCGGAGGGGCGGCGGTCGTGTCGACCGGGCGCAGCGATTACCCGAATCAGGTCAACAATGTCCTTGCGTTCCCGGGGATCTTCCGCGGAGCGCTTGATGTGAGGGCCTCCGATATCAACGACGAGATGAAGGTCGCGGCGGCCTATGCGCTCGCCGGACTCGTCGGTGAGAACGAGCTGAATGCGGATTATATCCTGCCGGCGGCGTTCGATCCGCGTGTAAAGGACGCGGTAGCGCAGGCGGTCGCCAAGGCGGCAAGAAAGAGCGGCGTGGCGAGGATCTGACACGGTCGGTTCGGTTTCGGCCGAAAGCTGATATGCGAAACAGGAATGGCATGGATGCGGTCGGTTTCGGGCGGTGTAGCAGAAAAATGCGGAGACATCGGCAGCAGAGATGTGGGAACACGGAAAGGGATATGCGATGTTCGGAAAAAAGAAAGCGAGAGCAGAGAAAAAGACGTATGACGCGGCGCATTACAAGCCGGTGCTGCGCTGCAGCATCTGCAACGGGGAGCAGGTCGCGGGATTCCGGAATCTTGAGACCGGAAAGTTTGAGGAGGCCGCGCTGATCCGGAACGAACGGGAGCTGGCAGACTTTCTGGCGCAGTACGGGCTGGAGCATATTGACAAGGAGTACTGACAGAAATCGGCGCGGATTCACAAGGCTTGGGACTGTAAGAATGACCGCAAATTCACAAGGCTTGAGATTGTAAGAATGACCGCAAAGTTACAAGGCTTGAGACTGTAAGAATGACCGCAAATTCACAAGGCTTGAGATTGTAAGAATGACCGGGGCAGGGATGATAGGCTTGTTGACCGTCCGGCAGAGAAAAATAGGAGTGCAATTATGAAACGAAATCAGATTCTGAAAATATACGGAACAGACTATAAGCAGATGACGAAGGAGCTGCTTGCCGAGGCGGATCTGGCGGGGCGGATCGCGGACCGGAACAGCCGCATCGCGCTCAAGCCGAATCTCGTGTCTGCGTCTGAGCCCTCCTACGGCGCGACGACGCATCCGGAGGTTCTTGCAGGGATCATCGAGTACCTGCAGGAGAGCGGTTTTCGCAGGATTGTGCTTATGGAAAGCTCGTGGGTGGGCGGAAAGACGATGGAGGCGTTTCAGGTATGCGGATACGGGGCGCTCACAGAGAAGTATGGCGTGAGCTTTATCGACGCGCAGAAGGAGCGGTCGCACAGCGTGGACTGCGCCGGGCTGAAGCTGAATCTGTGCGATTGCGTGGACGACGTTGACTTCCTGATCAACGTGCCAGTGCTGAAGGGACATTGCCAGACGAAGATCACCTGCGCGCTGAAGAACATGAAGGGGCTGATCCCGAACGCGGAGAAGCGGCGTTTCCATACGATGGGTCTTCATAAGCCGATCGCGCACCTGAACGTGGGGATCCGTCAGGATTTCATCGTTGTGGACCATATCTGCGGCGATCTGGATTTTGAGGACGGGGGTCATCCCGTTGTGCGCAACTGCGTGATGGCGGCCTGCGATCCGGTGCTTGTGGACGCGTACGTCTGTAAGCTGCTGCACTACGAGGTCGACGAGGTGCCGTACGTACGGCTGGCGGAGGCTCTGGGCGTCGGAAGCGCGGATCTGTCGGGCGCGGAGATCATCACCCGCGGGAAAATCGCCGATCGGGAGCTTTCGGACGAGACAGTGCAGGATACCTTCCGCACGGACGACAGAGCGGACAAAGCGGACGGAGGTCAGGACGCTTCGTGGCAAAGCTGCGCGGAGGACGAGGATCTCCCGCGCGCGCGGAAGATCGTGGAGCTGAGCGATTCCGTGGAGGAGATCGAGTCCTGCAGCGCATGCTACGGCTATCTGATGCCGGCGTTGGACCGCCTCAAAAGCGAGGGTCTGCTGGATCTGCTGGATACGAAGATCTGCATCGGGCAGGGCTATCAGGGCAAGACCGGAAAGATCGGGATCGGGCGCTGTACGGGCGGTTTTGAACACAATGTCCGGGGCTGTCCGCCGACCGAGCAGCAGATCTACGAATTTCTGAGAGATTATCTGACGGGAAAAAGCAAAGCGGCGGGAGAGTAGATCCGATCGGCAGGATGCAGGACCGCGCGGCAGTGATAATTTGAATCCTCTGCTCATACAATAGGACAAAGTGTGTATGCGGACAGGGCGGTCGGCCTGTATTTTGCAGGGAGGATCTGCCGTGCCGCGCGCGGGATTGTCTATGGGAACCAGATATCAGAAAGCTGCGGTTGCGTTGATCCTTATGGTCGGATTTCTGGCGGGTGCGGCCCTGCCCGAGCTTCTTCGCATGGGTACCGGGACATACGCCGGTTTTGTGAGCCTTTACAGCTTCCGGAAATATGAAGAGAAGGCGGTGGCGACGTTTGAGCTGCTGCCTTACATCGTATCGGGCAGGCTGAAGACGCTGCTTTTTCTCTGGATGAGCAGTTATACGGCAGCAGGGGTTTTGTTTCATATCGCGTATGCGTGGTGGCTGGCGTCGTCAGCGGGAATGCTGGTCGCGCTCTTCATGCTGCGGGATGGATATGAGGGGATCCTGCTGTTTTTTTGCTGTCTGTTTCCGCAGTGGATCCTGTATGGGGCAATGTGGCAGAAGGAAATGCAGTTTCTGTTGCGAAAGTGGCGCAGGAACGGCGCGGGAGCGGCGGGAAGCGGAGCCAATATGGGCCTGTACCGAAAGGATCTGAAGGATCTGGCGGAAATGATCGGCCTGTGCCTGCTTGGCTGCGCGGCGGAGGCGTTTCTCGGCACATGGTCGATGAAGATATTTTTACAGTATTTTACCTGACCTTGACATACCCGGAACCGACGGTGTAAGATAACCGATGCAGGATAACCGAAGACACAGGAGAGTACATATGAAAACACGTGTAAAATATTTTGATACGATCCGCTATCTGGCGGCTGTGTGGGTCTTCACGGTGCACTTTATCGCGTTCGTCGACTCTGGGCTCTTTGTGTATCTGAACCGGATGCCGGTGGGACTGATCATGTACGGGATATCGGGAAAGCTCTGTGTGGCGGTGTTCTGCGTCATACTGGGTTATTTTGCGTACCGGAAGGGCAGGAGCGCGCGGGAGGGGACGTTGTCGTACGCGGCGAAGCGCTACCTCTACTTTGTGATCGCCGGGCTGGTGATCAACGTCATCTACGCGCTGCTCGGCCGTGCGGGTGTGATCGACCGGGATATCGGGGGGGGGCAGGTGCTGCTCTCGGCGGTGTTCCTCCGCGACGATATTCTCGGCCGTTTCTGGTGCATGCGGCCGTTCCTGATCGGGTCGGTCTTCTGCTATATGGCGGGTCGGCGCGGATTCCGTCCGGCGGAGGCCGCGCTGGAGATCGCGGTCTTTATCCTGATCGGACAGCCGTGGGTCGCGATCTGCCTGTACGGGGTCGTGCTGGCCATGCTGATGGAACAGGAGGCGGTGGGCAGGGCGCTCGACCGGAAGTGGGTGCAGGCGGTCCTCGTGATCATCATGTTCGCGCTGATCCACCGGGGAGAATCCACGCTGACCTACCTGCTCGACGGCGCGTTCGCGGTCGGGCTCGTCCTGATCACCGAGCACAACCGGCTCCTGCGCTCCGCGCTCGAGAGCCGCTGGCTCACCGCGGTCAACAGGAGCTACATGGGCGTCTATCTGGTGCATGAGCTGGTCTACATCACGGTGGGGGACCGCATCATCCACGGCCTCCTGCGGATCCCGTTCGGACCAAGATTTCTGCTGGCGTATGCGGTCTGCCTTGTGCTGGTGGCGGCGCTCGCGATCCCGCTGGACGCGCTGATCAGCCGCTGCAACAACGGATATGTGTCGCGCCTTGTTGACACGGTGGGCAACCGTCTGCGGACATGAGACTCCGAAAAAAATTTTTTCGGGCGATCTCACAACATATGGTTATGCGCCGCGCCGCGGTCGACGAAATGTTGTAAAATCGCGTTTACAAGGGTTAAAAGGGTATCCAATTGTTACGAAAAGGCAATTAGACTGTCAAACTTCCGGACATGGACGCTGAAAATCTACCTGCAGTATCTGCATTGACAAAAGGCATGCTATTTTTCGCGATGGAGGATTTGCCGATTTTGTCCTTGAAAGAGAAAAGATGCGGGTGTATAATGAAAAAGTCTGCAAAGTAGCAATTCGCAGCGCCAGAAAGGAAACACGGTTATGCAAGGGGAAAGAGCTTCATCAGTTGTCAAAGGATTTGCGGTATTGGTTCTGTTATGTCTGTTGTCAATTCTTCCATCGCGATATGTCAGCGCGGCAAAGACGCCGAAAACACCTACAAAAGTAGTTCTGAATAAAACATCTGTTTCGCTTCTTCCGGGAAAAAGTTTTACGCTCAAGGCGACGGTGACGCCCGCTCGTGCAAGAAAGGCGGGGCTGAAGTGGACCAGCTCCAACAAAAAGGTTGCCACAGTCAATGAAAAAGGGAAGGTGAAGGTCGCAGGGTTCGGCACGGCGAAGATCACAGCCAAAACGGTCGACGGGAAAAAGGCGGTCTGCGTAGTCAAGGGGACGGCTTGTGTGACGACCGGCAAATATATTATAGTACAGACGAAGGACGGCGAGAGAAGGAGTTACCGCCGCTATGCCCAGATGTTAAGAAGCGGGTATCTCAGATCTACAGGATGCGTTCAGGTGGCGGTTGCCATTATCGCTTCCGCGTTCGGGAAAAATTACACGCCGGAGCAGATCCATAGCGGCAGTTCCTCTGCGGTGTATTCTGAACTGTACGCCTTGAAGAAAATGCACGCCTACAGCGGCATCCGCTACGGAAGGTTGGCGATCACCATCGCAACGGCATCGCAAATCCTCAAGGATATGGGGATCCCGAACAAGCCGGTATATACGGTCAGTCCAAGCGCCGCGGCAAAGGCGCTGGAGAAGCATGTAAAATCCGGAAAGCCCGCGTTGCTGAAGGCAAACAATCGATATGCGGACGGAGTTTCCGTCGCCGTGCAGCATCATGCCATAGTTCTGGCAGGCATTGATGAGGATGGGAACGGTATTTTCATCGAGCCGTGGAACGCGGCGGTGAACTATGCGCACGGGAACAGAAGATATTTCAAAATGAGTATTCAGCGCTTTGTCATGAATCATATGTTCCACACGAGACAGAGCAGACAGGGCGCGTTCATAAGCACCTACAGCGATCAGGGCGGTTATATTCTGGTCGGGTGAAGCTGTAAAAAATTTCCGGCTATATCGTCGGAAATTTTTTTGACATGGATTTTACAACATCTGGTTGTTCGGAAGTCCGTCGGGAACGAAATCTTGTGAAATGCCGCAAAATAAGCGCTTTGCGGCATTTTTTGAGCAAAAATTATCATTGATTTTGTGAAAATATGTGGGTATAATTGGTGTTAATCGATTGATAAGGGCCGCGGGTCAGGAGTGGGGTAATCCTGTCTCGAACACAAGATCAGGGGGAGATTTTGCAAGGCAAGGAGTTTTTTGGGTATGGGAATTGAGTTACCCCTGTTTATCGATTATTTAAAGGAGACAAGGAATGCTTCCGAGAGCACGGTGAGTTCTTATCAGCGGGATCTGAGAAAGTTGAACGACTATCTGCTTGAGCATGGAATTGAGGATGTGCAGGATGTGACTGCGACGAATCTGAATTCCTACGTGCTCTATCTGGAGAAGCAGGGGCTATCGAGCGCGACGGTCTCTCGCAGCGTTGCTTCCATGAAAGCATTTTTCCATTATGCATGCTATAAGCGTCAGATCGATCAGGATCCGACCGAGAAGATCAAGGCTCCTCATATTGAGAAAAAGACGCCCGGCATTCTGAGCGTGGAGGAGACTGCGCGGCTTCTGGAGCAGCCGTCCGGGTCGAGCCCGAAGGAGCGCAGGGATCGCGCGATGCTGGAGCTTCTGTATGCGACGGGTATGCGTGTCAGCGAGCTGATTTCCGTGAAGCTGACGGATATTCAACTGGCGTTGGAATATGTAGTCTGCCATGACGCGGACAAGGAGCGGGTGATCCCGTTCGGAGATCAGGCAAGGCAGGCGTTGGAGCTGTACTTGCAGGAAGGCCGGGATCAGTTGCTGAAGGGACAGCCGAGCGAGTATTTGTTTGTGAACTGTTCCGGCAAGCCGATGAGTCGGCAGGGCTTCTGGAAGCTGATCAAATCCTACGCGGCAAAGGCAGGTATCGTGGCGGATATCACGCCGCACACGCTGCGCCATTCGTTTGCCGTACACCTGCTGCAAAACGGCGCGGATCTGAAAGCAGTTCAGGAGATGCTGGGACATGCCGATATCGCGACGACACAGATGTATCTGCACATGGGCGCGGAGCGGCTGAGAAACGTCTACAGCGCGGCGCATCCGAGAAGGTGAGAGACGGCGTATTCGAGGAGACAAAAGGCAGACCCCTGTGAGAAATCATCCGATGGGCAGGAAATCAGTATAGATTAAGGGAGATAAGAAGCGTCCTCCGGGGAACGGTGAAGATGGCCGTTCATCGGAGGACGCTTCTTTGCAGGATACGAGATCAGCGGCGGATGTTCCTTGACCTTTTCCGGTCTCAGCAATCCTTGTAGATATCGTAGATCAGCGCCTCGGATTTTTCCCAGCCGAGACACGGGTCGGTGATGGATTTCCCGTAGACGTGGCAGTCCGAGTTCACAGGCTGCGCGCCGTCTTCAATGTAGCTTTCGATCATGAAGCCCTTGACAAGCTTCTTGAGATCCGGGTTGTAATTGCGGCTGTGCAGCACTTCCTTGGCAATACGGATCTGCTCAAGATACTGCTTGCCGGAATTGGAGTGGTTCGTGTCGATGATCGCCGCCGGATTCTTCAGGTCTCTCTGACGGTACATGTCAAGCAGGAGCTTCAGATCCTCGTAGTGGTAGTTCGGGATTGAGTTGCCGTGCTTGTTGGTCGCGCCGCGCAGCACGACGTGCGCAAGCTCGTTGCCGTCCGTGTTTACATCCCAGCCGCGATAGATGAAATTGTGCTTCGCCTGCGCCGCCACGACGGAATTGAGCATGACGGAGAGGTCGCCGCTGGTCGGATTCTTCATGCCGGCCGGCACGTCCATGCCGCTGACCGTCATGCGGTGGTGCTGATCCTCGACCGAGCGGGCGCCGATCGCCACGTAGGAGAGCAGGTCGTCCAGATAACGCCAGTTCTCCGGATAAAGCATCTCGTCGGCTGCCGTCAGGCCGGTCTCCTCGATCGCTGCCGCGTGCAGCTTGCGCATCGCGACGATACCGGCGAACACATCCGGCTTTTTCTCCGGATCAGGCTGGTGCATCAGACCCTTGTAGCCCTCGCCGGTCGTCCGCGGTTTGTTCGTGTAGATGCGCGGGATCAGGATCAGACGATCGCCAACCTTGTCCTGTACCTTTGCCAGACGGTGCAGGTAGTCCATGACCGCGTCAACGTCGTCCGCAGAGCAAGGACCGATGATCAGGATGAACTTGTCCGATTCTCCGGTAAAGACAGCACGAATCTCCGCGTCTCTTTCATTTTTGATTGCGATAACCTTTTCAGGGAGCGGATACTGCTTCTTGACCTCCGCCGGGATCAGAAGTTTTTTTACGAAATTTATAGCCATCTCTATACCTCGATTATCTCATATTTTTCAAACAAAGCACATTATAATATAAATCCCGGAAAATGTCGACAGAATTTTGCGGGATGATTAATTCGATTATTAGACTGGATTTCACATTGACACTATGCTATACTATCTGCGAAAGTCATGAGTCGCGCGGGAGCGGTTCATGAAACAGATAGTTGAATGGAGAATACTACATGGAACACAAGGGAAAACCATATTTTCCGATGTTTATCGACCTTTCGGACAAGAAGGTTGTGGTGGCGGGCGCGGGAACGATCGCCAAGCGGAGGATACGGGTGCTGACTGATTTTACAGATCATTTAGTCGTGATTGCGCCGGAGGTGAATCCGGAACTGAAGGAACTGGAGGCGGAAGGAAAGATTACGATCCTCAGGAAGACGTTTGAACGTGAGGATATTGCGGGTGCGGCGCTCGTGATCGCGGCAACGAACTCGAATCAGACGAATCACGAGATCTATGCGGCGTGCAAATGTTTCGGGATTCCGGTCAACGTGTGCAATGACAAGGCACGCTGCGATTTTTATTTCCCGGTGGTTGCATCTGCGGGAGAAGTCGTGGCCGGTGTGAGCTCATCCGGGAGGGCGCGCAGGAAATCGCGCGAAGCCGCGGATCAGATCCAGAGGATGCTGGAGGAGATATAATGCTGGTAAAAATATTTACGGACGGAGCTGCGCGTGGGAATCCGGACGGCCCCGGGGGTTATGGCACGATCCTGCAGTACGTGGACGCACACGGGACGCTGCATGAACGAGAGTATTCGCAGGGCTACCGAAAGACGACGAATAACCGTATGGAGCTGCTGGCGGCGATCGTTGGGCTTGAGGCGCTGAACCGTCCCTGTGAGGTGGAGCTGTATTCAGACTCAAAATATCTGACAGACGCGTTCAATCAGCATTGGATCGACAGTTGGGTAAAGAAGGGCTGGAAGCGAGGCAAAAACGAGCCTGTCAAAAATGTCGATCTATGGACACGGCTTTTGGAGGCGGCAGAGCCTCACAATATTCAGTATATCTGGGTGAAAGGCCATGACGGGCATCCGGAGAATGAGCGCTGCGATCATCTGGCGACGAGCGCGGCGGACGGGGAAGATCTGATCGAGGATGAAATTTGTTGAAAACCGCAATTTAGTGTGTTATCATGTTCGCGAAAACAATGAGCCGTGTGGGAAAAGAGAATGCCGCGGCTCAATCATTGTATGAAAGGAAGACCGAGATGGCAGCATTTTTGAGTGAATTTATCGTAGAATTTGTTGAGCTGGTGATTCTGGCGGGAGTCGCGATCGGCGCGATCTTCTGCGGAAAGAAGCTGCGCGACCGCAAGGATGCGAAGAAGGCGGGGCAGTTGCAGCAGGATACAAAATAGAAATGTGGGAAAAATAAAAGAGAATAGAAAGCTGGAGGAACGATCGTGGAGAAATACGGAGTAAATGAACTGAGAAAGATGTTTTTGGACTTTTTCAGGAGTAAGGATCATCTGGTAATGAACAGTTTTTCGCTGGTGCCGCACAATGATAAGAGCCTGCTTCTGATCAACGCGGGCATGGCGCCGTTGAAGCCATATTTTACGGGGGCTGAGATCCCGCCGAAGCGCAGAGTGGCGACCTGTCAGAAATGTATTCGTACCGGTGATATCGAGAATGTGGGCAAGACCGCGCGTCACGGTACTTTTTTTGAGATGCTCGGAAATTTTTCGTTCGGCGATTATTTCAAGAAGGAAGCGATCGCATGGTCGTGGGAATTCTTGACCGAGGTGGTAGGACTCGATCCGAATCGTCTCTATCCGTCTGTGTATCTGGAGGACGACGAGGCATGGGACATCTGGCATGATCAGATCGGGATTCCGGAGGATCGCATTTTCCGTTTTGGCAAGGAGGATAATTTCTGGGAGCATGGCGCCGGTCCGTGCGGTCCGTGCTCGGAGATCTATTATGACCGCGGCGAGAAGTATGGCTGCGGCAAGCCTACCTGCACGGTCGGCTGTGACTGCGACCGCTACATCGAGGTCTGGAACAATGTCTTTACTCAGTTTGAGAACGACGGGAAGGGCAACTACGAGCTGCTGACCCAGAAGAATATTGACACAGGCATGGGTCTTGAGCGGCTGGCTGTCGTGGTGCAGGAGGTGGATTCCATCTTCGATGTGGATACGATTCAGGCGCTGCGCGACAAGGTCTGCGAGTTTGCCCATGTGGAATACAAGACAGATGAGAAAAAAGACATTTCGATTCGTCTGATCGTCGATCATATTCGTTCCGCGACGTTCATGATCTCGGACGGCATCATGCCGACGAACGAGGGACGCGGCTATGTCCTGCGCCGCCTGATTCGCCGCGCGGCGCGCCACGGGAGAATGCTCGGTATCGAGGGCGGTTTCCTGTCGAAGCTGAGCGAGACTGTGATCGAGGGCTCGAAGGACGGTTATCCCGAGCTGGAGGAAAAGAAAGAATTTATTTTCAAGGTGCTTTCTCAGGAGGAGGACAAATTCAGCCGCACGATCGATCAGGGCTTGAGCATTCTTTCCGATATGGAGGCGGAGCTTGAGAAGAAGGACGTGAAGACGCTCGAGGGCAAGGATGCGTTCCTGCTCTATGATACTTACGGATTCCCGCTTGATCTGACGAAGGAGATCCTCGAGGAGAAGGGATACTCGATCGACGAGGAAGGCTTCAAGGCGTGCATGGAGGAGCAGCGGCAGAAGGCCCGCAAGGCGCGCGGTACAACGAACTATATGGGCGCGGATGCGACGGTCTACGACCAGATCCCGGCGGAGATCACGACGGAGTTTGTCGGCTACGATTCGTTGGTCTGCGATTCGAAGATTACCGTGCTGACGACGGACACGGAGCTTACCGAGGCGCTCACCGAGGGCGTGCGAGGCACCGTGATTACAGAAAAGACGCCGTTCTACGGAACGATGGGCGGACAGGAGGGCGACAAGGGCACGATCTCCTGCGCGGCAGGCAAATTTATTGTGGAGGATACGATTCATCTGCTCGGCGGCAAGTATGGCCACGTCGGTTATATGGCTGAGGGTATGATTAAGACCGGCGATACGGTGACGCTTATGGTTGAGCCGGAGGGCAGGAAGGATACCTGCAAGAATCACAGTGCGACGCATTTGCTTCAGAAAGCGCTGAAAACAGTGCTCGGCTCGCATGTAGAGCAAAAGGGTTCTCTGGTGACGCCGGACAGGCTGCGCTTTGACTTCGCGCATTTTCAGGCGATGACGCCGGAGGAACTGGATCAGGTAGAGGCGATCGTCAACGAGGAAATTGCGGCTGGTCTCCCGGTCGAGACGAGAGTCATGGGGATTGAGGACGCGAAGAAGACGGGCGCGATGGCTCTCTTTGGCGAGAAGTACGGCGACGAGGTGCGCGTCGTTTCGATGGGCGATTTTTCAAAGGAGCTCTGCGGCGGCACGCATGTGGGCAATACTTCGGAGATTGCGACGTTCAAGATCGTTTCCGAGTCCGGCATCGCGGCAGGCGTGCGCAGGATCGAGGCCCTGACCGGCAAGGGCGTGTTTGCATATTACAAGAATACGGAGAAGGAGCTTTTGGAAGCGGCAAAGCTCTTGAAGACGACTCCGGCTGAACTGCTTGGCAAGATTGCTTCTTTACAGACGGAGCTGAAGACCGTGATAAGCGAGAACGAATCACTCAAGAGTAAGCTGGCGAAGGACGCGCTCGGCGACGTCATGGATCAGGTGTGCGAAGTGTCCGGCGTGAAGCTGCTCGCGTCGAAACTCGAGGGCGTGGACATGAACGGCCTGCGCGAGCTCGGCGACCAGCTCAAGGAGAAGCTCGGCGAGGGTGTGGTGCTGCTTGCTTCGGTATGCGACGGCAAGGTGAATCTCATGGCAACTGCCACAGACGGAGCGATGAAGCTGGGCGCGCACGCGGGCAATCTGATCAAAAGTATTGCGGCTCTGGTCGGTGGTGGCGGCGGCGGACGTCCGAATATGGCGCAGGCCGGCGGCAAGGATCCGTCCGGAATCGAGGCGGCGCTTGCGAAGGCGAAGGAAGTGCTGTCATCGCAGACCTCGTAGAAGAGAGCCGAAAACTGTCCGAATTCGTCATGTTCACGAAAAATACAATCTTTCTGCACCGATTTCTGCAAAAATGGTTGACGAATTCAGAAAATATGGTATACTCGTAATAGTGCAATAAATGAACCCAGACAGTTGTATTTGCACAATCGACAACTGGAGGGAGGTTAGGTGTGAGAGAATGTCAAATGTTATCGTGAAAGAGAACGAGACTCTGGACAGCGCTCTGCGCCGTTTCAAAAGAAACTGCGCAAAGGCGGGTATCCAGCAGGAGATTCGTAAGAGAGAGCATTATGAGAAGCCGAGCGTCAGACGCAAGAAAAAGTCTGAAGCGGCTCGTAAGCGTAAATTCAACTAATGTGCGTGAAATCCCTGGTCGAAAGGTCAGGGATTTTTCAGTAAACTCCCGCGGAGCTTGCTGAAGCTTTGGTAGATGCGCAGAAAATGCAAATGGAAAGATTGCCGATGATAGAATAGTTTGCAAGGGAAGGTGAGAAGCGTGAAAAAGACTTCAAAGCGCCTGCTGGGACGCGTGCTGACGATCGGTTTGGCTGTGCTGACGCAGGTGGTCTGGATTATCTTCGCTGTTGTGGTGCTTCGGAATCGCTTTCCCGCCGTCGCTGCGCTGATCAGTGTTCTCAGCGTTGTGGCGATCCTTTGGATCACAAGCAAGGATATCAACCCCTCCTATAAGCTCGCATGGACGACTTTGATCCTCGCGCTGCCGATCGTGGGCGCCGTGATCTATCTGTTGTTCGGCAGGACATGGATCGGCAAGGAGACACAGCAGAAGCTTGACGCGGCGGC
This sequence comes from uncultured Lachnospiraceae bacterium, assembly GCA_947627245.1. Classification (GTDB taxonomy): domain Bacteria; phylum Bacillota; class Clostridia; order Lachnospirales; family Lachnospiraceae; genus Choladousia. The sequence goes on from CANQVH010000028.1 coordinate 35,607, forward strand.
GAAGGATGCGGCGGCTCATGTGGGAGAAGACGATGTCGCAAGGGAGCATCTGGCGAAGCAGAGCAAGGCGGCGGCGCGGCAGTCCGCCTATATCAGCGATATTGCAGGCTTCCCGCTTCACGAGGGAACGAAGACGAAATACTTCCGTGTCGGCGAGGAGCTATATGACACGATGCTCAAAGAGCTGGAGCAGGCGGAGCATTTTATCTTTATGGAGTACTTCATCATCGACGACGGAGAGATGTGGCAGAGCATCCTGAATATTCTCGAAAATAAAGTGCGCATGGGCCTTGATGTCCGGCTGATTTATGACGACTGGGGCTGTGTCAGCACGATGCCGCAGGAGTTCCAGCTCCAACTGCAGCGGCGCGGGATCCGATGCGAGGTGTTCAATCCTCTTGTCCCGATCCCGTCTGTGCTTTTGAACAACCGCGACCACCGCAAGATCACGGTGATTGACGGCTATACGGCGTTTACCGGAGGGATCAATCTCGCCGACGAATATATCAATAAGCGTGAGCGCTTCGGTTACTGGAAGGACACCGGCATTATGCTCAAGGGCGAGGCAGTCTGGAATTTCACGGTCATGTTCCTTCAGATGTGGAGTGCGCTCTCCGGAGAGAAGGTTGCCTACGCGAAGTACCGTCCGCATGTGTGGCACGAGCAGGAGTTCGAGGACGACGGCTTTGTTCAGCCTTATGCGGATACGCCGCTCGACCATGAGACGGTCGGCGAGAATATTTATCTGAACATCATCAATCGCGCAAAGCGTTATGTTTATATTTTTACGCCGTATCTGATTACGGACAACGAGATGACGACGGCGTTGAAGCTTGCCGCCAAGAGCGGGATCGATGTGCGCATCGTCACGCCGGGCATCCCGGATAAGAAGCTTGTGTTCCTGCTGACGCGTTCGTACTACGGCGCGCTTCTGGAAGCGGGCGTCCGGATCTTTGAGTATGAGCCCGGATTCCTGCATGCGAAGTCGTTTGTCAGCGATGACCGGATCGCGGTGGTCGGCACGGTCAATCTTGATTTCCGCAGCCTGTATCTGCATTTCGAGTGCGGCGTATGGATGTACGGCACCGAGGCTGTCATGCAAATCAAGGAAGACGCGATGGAGCTGTTCCAAGAGTGCAGAGAAATCACGGTGGAGGACTGGAGAAATCAGGGAATTTGGCCGCGCATCTGGCAGAGCGTTCTGAGACTGTTCGCCCCGCTTTTGTAATTATTTTGTCCCTGTTTTAATATAGTTTATAGAAAGAATTCAGGGACGGGTTTTCATGAAAAGAATCTTATGTTGTTTGCTGGCGGTATGGATGCTGGCGGCGCCGGCGCAAAGCGCATGGGTAAGCGCGCAGGAGGCGGCAGGCACACAGACAGAGACTACGCAGGACAGCACAGGCGTTCCGGCAGCGGAGATTATGCAGGCAAATACGGATGCTGCGGCAACGGGGACCACGCAGACGCAAGCGGATGTGTTGGAATTGCAGACGCCGCACGCGCTGGTGATGGAAGTGTCTACGGGGACGGTGCTCTTCGAGAAGGATGCCGACGCGAAAGTGCATCCGGCGAGCGTCACGAAGGTGATGACGATACTGCTGATCTTTGAGGCGCTTGAGGACGGACGCCTGAAGCTTGACGATCAGGTGACAACGAGCGCGCACGCGAAGTCGATGGGCGGCTCTCAGGTGTTTCTCGAGGAGGGAGAGAGCCAGACGGTCGAGACGCTTCTGAAATGCATTATTATTGCTTCCGGGAACGATGCGGCGGTGACGATGGCGGAGCATATTGCAGGCTCGGAGGAGGCGTTTGTCGCGCGGATGAATGAGAAAGCCGCCGAGCTTGGTATGGAGAACACGCATTTCGTGGACTGCTGCGGGCTGACGGACTCCGCGGAGCATTACACGACGGCGCGCGACGTGGCGCTGATGTCACGGGAGCTGTTAGCGCGTTTTCCGCAGGTGACGGATTATGCCAAGATCTGGATGGAGGACATCACGCATGTGACCGCCAAGGGGAGCAGTACCTTTACCTTGACGAACACGAACAAGCTGCTGCGGGCTTTTGACGGCTGCGACGGGCTGAAGACCGGGAGCACAAGCTACGCGAAGTATTGTCTGAGCGCGACGGCGCAGCGAAACGGGATTCGGCTGATCGGCACGATCATGACGGCGCCGGACTCGAAGACGCGTTTTGCGGAGGCGGCAAAGATTTTGGGCTACGGCTTTGCCTGCTGTACCTTGTATCATGACGACGCGATGGAGGAGCTTCCTCAGATCGCGGTGCGCGGGGCGACACAGCCGCTTGTCGATGTCCAATATGCGAGGGAGTTTTCTTATCTGAGTACGGAGAATGAGGATTTTTCTGCGATCGAGCGCACGGTCCGCTGGCAGGAGGAGATCAAGGCTCCGCTCGAACAGGGCGCTCAGGTGGGCGAATATGTATATACATTGAACGGAAAAGAGCTGGGCAGAGTCCCGATCGTGACGGCATATGCCGTGGAGAAGGCGGGGTATCTGGATTATCTCGGCGAAATGTGGGAACATTGGAGTTTATAGAGGAAGTACGTCAGGAAGGGCGGAAAGTACCATGTCAGAATTCAAATTGACAAGATATCGGATACGGGTGAGCGAAAGTCTGAGAGGACCGCAGCAGCCGTTTTCCGCAATATTGTTGAGCGATCTTCACAACATGTCATACGGCGAAGGGAACAGCGTGCTGCTGCAGGCGATTCGGAATGAAAAGCCGGAGGCCGTCTTTGTGGCGGGAGATATGCTGATCTCTGAAAAGCCGGAACCGCAGATGGATGTGGCGCTCGCGCTGATGGACGAACTGACGAAGCAATATCCGGTCTATTATGTGGAAGGAAATCACGAATATAAGGTGAGACGTTACGCGGAAGCATACGGAAGCGAGGGCGACCGCTTTTTCGAGGCGATCCGCAGCTTTGGCGTGCACCTTCTGAAAAATGCCTGCGAGCGGATTGACATTCAGAAGATGCCGATCACGGTCTGGGGGCTGGAGCTTCCGTGGCAGTGCTACAAGCGTTTCGGGAAAAATGCGTTGACGACGGCGCAGGTCACGGAGCTTCTCGGCGAGCCGGACGAGGATCGCTACAATATTTTGCTGGCGCATCATCCGGTCTATTTCGAGGCGTATGCGGCGTGGGGCGCGGATCTGACGCTTGCGGGTCATCTGCACGGGGGCATCGTGCGGCTGCCGTATTTCGGCGGAGTCATTACGCCGCAGCTCAGATTTTTCCCGAAATACGATCGCGGTCTTTTCAAACGGCGCGGGAAACAGATGGTGGTGAGCGCGGGACTCGGCAGTCATTCGATCCCGATCCGCATCAACAATCCGCCGGAGCTGGTCGTGCTGGACTTTACGTGAAAGCAATGAGCCGTGCAAAGCCGATGGAGCACGAAATGCCTGCTTGCAGGCGATTTCGTGGGACAGCGGATTTATAGGGCGAATGCCCACGACCGAGGAAAGCCGCAGGCTTTTCGAGGTAGGGCACGGTTCAAATGCAAAGCCGATGGGGCACGGCTCACAGAATTAATTGACGAAACGAGGAAACCGTATGGGTATACCGGTGAAGCTGCAGGCTTTCGAGGGACCGCTCGATCTGCTCCTGCACCTGATTGAAAAAAACAAGGTCAGCATCTATGATATCCCGATCGTGGAGATCACGGATCAATATATGGAGTATATTGCGGAGCTGCCGGAGGAAAGTCTGGATGTGATGAGCGAATTCTTGGTTATGGCTGCGACGCTGCTTGATATCAAATCGCGGATGCTCCTGCCGCCGGAGGTGACTGAGGAGGGTGAAGAGATCGATCCGAGAGAAGAACTGGTTCAGAAGCTTCTGGAGTACAAGATGTATAAATATATGTCCTACGAGCTTCGGGAACGACAGGACGGGGCCGCGCTGCACTTATACAAGGAGGCGAGCATGCCGGAGGAGGTGCTGGCGTATCAGGAGCCGGTAGATGTGGAGGAGCTGCTGGACGGGTTGACGCTGAGCAAGCTGCACGCGCTGTTTCAGGAGCTGCTGAAACGGCAGGAAAATCGCATTGATCCGGTGCGGAGCAAGTTCGGCAGCGTCAAGCGTGAAGAAGTGGATCTGACCGAGACAATGCGTTTCGTCGGGCGTTACATAACAGGGCGGAAGCGATGCACGTTCCGCGAGCTTTTGACGCTCAAAAAGGGAAGGATGTACACGATCGTGACGTTCCTGACGATTTTGGAACTGATGAAGGAGGGCACGGTCGAGGTGGAGCAGGATGATACGTTTGCGGACATCCGGATCTCCTATACCGGAAAAGAGAGCGAAGAACTGACGCTCGGGCAGGATTATGACTAAACGATAGAAATGGAGAAGACAGGTGGACAGAAGAGAGGCAGAGGCCGCGATCGAGGCGATCCTGTTCGCGGTTGGCGATTCCGTTGAGACGGAAAAAATCGCAAAGGCGATCGAGCAGGACAGGGAGACGACTCAGAAGATCATTTATCATATGATGGAAAAGTACCGGGAAGAGGATCGGGGCATACAGATCATGGAGCTCGAGGATTCCTATCAGCTCTGCACGAAGAGCGAGCTGTATGAGTACCTGATCCGTGTGGCGAGGCAGCCGCGCAGGCCGGTGCTCACGGACGTAGTCATGGAGACGCTTTCGATCATTGCGTACAAGCAGCCGATCACAAAGCTCGAGATCGAGAAGATCCGGGGCGTCAAGTGCGACCATGCGGTGAACAAGCTGATCGAATACAATCTCGTCAAGGAGCTGGGGCGTCTGGACGCGCCCGGCCGGCCGCTTTTATTTGGGACGACGGAAGAATTCCTGCGGCATTTCGGCATGCATTCGCTGGATGAGCTGCCGGAGATGAATCCGGTGCAGATCGAGGACTTCAAGGCGGAGGCCGAGGAAGAGATCCAGATGAAGCTCAATGTGTAGGTTTGTACATAAAAAATCGAATGTCCGCATAGATATGAGAGAGAAGCGAAAGGGGACTCTCTTATATGACGGATAAAGTGAAAAGAATATTGGCAGGACTCCTGACGGCGGCGCTGTTTTTCTTTGGGACAGAAAACGCCGCGGCGCAGGAGGATCTCGGACTATACGCCCGCGGCGCCGTTCTGATGGATGGCGGCAGCGGGCGTGTTCTTTATGAAAAGGAGGCGCAGACGGAGCTTCCGATGGCGAGTACGACGAAGATCATGACCTGTATCCTCGCGCTGGAAAATACTGCTTCGGACACGGTCTGCACGGTGTCGGAGAACGCCGCTGCTCAGCCGCAGGTGAAGCTGGGTATGGTGCAGGGAGATACCTTTTATATGAAGGATCTTCTCTGCTCGCTGATGCTTGAGTCGCATAATGACTCCGCTGTCTGTATTGCAGAGACGGTCGGAGGGAGCGTTGAGGGATTTGCGGCGATGATGAATGCGAAAGCACAGGAAATCGGCTGCACGCAGACGCATTATATTACTCCGAACGGGCTTGACGCGCAGGATGACGGCGGGCAACACCGCACAACGGCGCGGGAGCTGGCGCTTGTCATGCGCTACTGCCTGACGCAGTCGCCGGAGGCAGAGAAATTTGTGGAGATCACGCGAACGCCGTCCTGCACGTTTACGAATCTTGCAGGGAACCGAAGCTATGGCTGCACGAATCACAATGCGTTCCTGCAGATCATGGATGGGGCGCTGTCCGGAAAGACCGGATTTACGGCGAAGGCCGGATACTGCTATGTCGGGGCGTTAAAAAGGGACGGGAAGCTGCTGATCGTTGCGCTGCTTGCCTGCGGCTGGCCGCATCATAAGGGCTACAAGTGGGTGGACACAAAGAAGCTGATGAATTATGGACTTGAGAATTATGAGGTGAGAGAGATTGGGATTCCAACACTGAAGACTACACAGCTTCCGGTGAAGGATGGGCAGAAGGAGAGCGTGCAGATTGAAGTCAAGGCGAAGGCAGATACTGAGCCGGGAAACGGGAGCAATACAGGAATGAAAACTGCGTTGGGGGCAGGAAATGTTGAAAGTGAAAATCGAACGCGGGTTTTGATGCAGCCGGAGGAAATGGTTGAGACGCATGTAGAGCTCGTGCATTCGCTGGAGGCTCCGGTCGCGAAGGAGCAGCAGGTGGGGACAGTTCAGTGTGTGATTGACGGAGAGATATACGCCGAATATTCGATCGTCACCGCGGAGCAGGTTCCTGCGCGGGATTATCTGTATTGCCTGCGGGAACTTGTAAAGACGGCATTGCTGTGAGGACTTGCGACGGGAGGAATCATGCTTTGCATTATCCTGACGAAAAAGCTTGCAATTTCGGAAGAAAGAGGATAATATATACTCGGCAGAAATTGGTTTCCATGTCGCAGAAGACTTTACAATCCCCTGCGACATAGAAACGCTCTGCGGGATCGCACTGCGGCGGAGCGGGACAGGTTGCTTATGCAACCCGCCGCAGGCGGAGAATCCTGCGGAGCAGGATTCTATTTCAAAATATAGCGATGGAGGGCTGAAGAATGAGTAATACAGCACAAAGCTTAGCGGGCAAGAGGATCGCTTCCTTGCTCGAC
>CANQVH010000029.1 GCA_947627245.1 uncultured Lachnospiraceae bacterium
ATTTTGGCCGCGCCGTAATTTTGTCCCACGTAGGTCGTGAGCGCGAAGCCGTAGGAGATTGCGGCGATCTCGAGAATTCCGTAGAGCTTGTTCGTCGCCGTGAACCCGGCGATGTACAGGACGCCGAACCCGTTGATCACAAACTGGACGACAAGTCCGCCGACCGAGATGATCAGATTCTGGAACGCGAACGGCATGGCAAGCTTCAGAAGCGTGGCGGCGAGCCCTCTGTCAAGGCCGCGTTCCGCTCCTGACATCCGTATCACGTCAATTTTGCGCAGCGAACGGTAACAGATTACCGCCGACAGGAGCTGGCCGATCAGTGTGGCGGCGGCTGCGCCCGCGACGCCCCAGTGAAAGACGATCACAAACAGAAGGTCGAGGACGATATTGCAGAGCGAGGCGACGATCATGGCGTACAGGGGCGTCCGGCTGTCGCCGAGCGCGCGCAGGACGGAGGCCAGAAAATTGTATGCCATGACGATCGGGACGCCCGCGAAGATCACGCTCAGGTACGTCACGGTGATCGGAAAGATCTCGGCCGGCGTGTTCAGCAGGCGCAGGATCGGCCGCAGCGCGGCGAACGCAAAGCAGAAGACGCCCGCCGCGCACAGAATCGAAAGCCTCAGCGATGTGGCGTAGGTTTTCTTGAGCCTATCCGTATCGTTTGCTCCGAAATCCTGCGCGAGACGGATGGAAAATCCCTGCGCGAAACCCTGAATCAGACTCAGGACGAGCCAGTTGAGCCATTCTCCGTTGCCGACGGCGGCCAGCGCGTCAAGTCCGAGCACTTTGCCGACGACCATCGAGTCTACCAGCGTATAGAGCTGTTGGAAAACATTGCCGACCATCAGCGGCAGTGCAAAAGAAAAAAGAATCCTCAGCGGAGAGCCGGAGGTCATGTTTTTTACTGATGCCATAGGATCAACTCCTTCAAATGTGGAGCTATTATACATGCATGTTCCCCAAAATGCAAGAATATCTTAAAAAGCCATTCTGAGAGCAGTATATTTTGTTACTGTTCAGACCAGGCCGAAGCACTTGCTGCTGAGGCCGTAAGAAAGTGATTCAGGAGGCAGTTTGGGCTTCGCGAAGCGAATTTGCATGCCCAAACTGCTCGTTACTGCTCACGGAGTGAACAGTAACTATATTTTTGAAAGATTGTAGAAACGCTAATAAAAGAAACATTTATTTTGATTTTGGTTGACAAGTCAAAATAAAGGAGACATAATAAAAGCGTTATTACAATTTGGAGGTGTGCGTATGGGAAGAGCCGGTGAATACATCAAAAACCTAAGTGGAGAGATGGCGTACCGGTCTTTTCGTCCTGCTTCACTGCCACCGGCGCTGGATATGGACGAGGAGATGATTCAGACGCTGGTACAGGCAACCAAAGCCCTGACGGCGCTCGATACATTATCCTTAAATATCCCTGACATGAATCTGTTCGTATCTATGTATGTTCGCAAGGAGGCGTTGCTTTCTTCGCAAATTGAAGGAACGCAGGCGACGCTGGAAGATGTGCTGGATCCTCTGATCGAAAAAAATGCCAATCAGAATGTTGCAGATGTGATCAACTACATCCGCGCTACGGAGTATGCGTTGAACCGCTTGAACACACTGCCGCTATGTAACCGGTTGATCAAGGAGACACACGCGGTTCTGATGGAAGACGTGCGTGGACAGGAAAAAAGTCCGGGAGAGTTCCGGACTTCCCAAAACTGGATCGGCGCGGCAGGGAGCACGTTGAAAACGGCCAGATATATCCCGCCCCGACCGGAGGATATGGTGGATGCCATGTCGGATCTGGAGAAATATATCCATGCGGAAGATCCGCTGGATGTGCTGATTCAGGCGGCTCTGATCCATTATCAGTTTGAGACGATTCATCCTTTTCTGGACGGGAACGGCCGTGTAGGAAGGCTGCTGATCACCTTATTTTTGATGGAGCGAGGCGCTTTGCATTCACCTGCCTTGTATATTTCGCTTTATCTGAAGAAGAACCGGATTGAGTACTATGATCGGATGAGCGAAGTGCGCAGCAAGGATAATTATGAACAGTGGGTCAAATTCTTTCTGCGGGCGGTACAGTCCTCGGCGGAAGACGCTTCGGAGACCATTCGGGAGCTGACTTCGCTGCATGACCGAAGTATGGCGGTGATCAACGGAATGGGTCGGGCCGCAAAGACGGTAAAAGCGCTGTTTGCTTATCTGGAGCAGAATCCGATCATCGACATTCGCAAGACTGCCGGAGCGCTGGGATTGTCATTCAGCACGGTATCAGGTGCAGTGAAACGACTGGAGGAAAAAGGGATCCTGATTCAGACAAACAATGTTAGCAGGAACCGGGTGTTTGCCTATCAGGAATATCTGGACATTCTGCGGAAGGATACGTAAACAACTATGGTATACTCAACAATAATTTTTGTTTTGCTTTATCGGATTCTTTGGCGGCATGGAACTTATTATCATATGATCTGAGAAAGTAAATGTGTTTGTGCGCATTGGGAGGTAGAATATGATAGCAGGAAATATATTTTTAATAATGGGGCTGATCTTGTTGTTGGTGGGTATCATATTTGTTATTTGTTGGAGACATCTTGCCCGATATTCAGGAGAGACGACAGGAGTGATCATAGATATCACATGGGAAGGATATCAGTATAATAAGCGGGCAGAAGAGGAGGATGCAAATCCCAGGGGAGATCGTAAGCTTCGGGTTCAAACGAATGTGAACACCGGACATTCCGTCGGAAATCTCGGCGGAAACAATACTATGTATGCGCCTGTCTTTCAATATGCTGTGGATGGAAGGACGTATTCCAGAGCCAGCGGGTTGTCCTATAACAAAGGACTTGCTCAAAAGAAGCTGGGAAAAACAGTGCCGGTATATTACGATGTGAATAACCCCCAAAAGGCCTCCTTATCAAATGGGAAAGGATATAAGATGCTTGGACTGGGCTTTTCCACAGGAGGTATACTATTCTGTATCATTGGTTTTGTGTTAATCATAGCAGATCGTATGTATCTGATTTAGTCAGTCGGTTTTTCAATTATTGTCAAAATGTGTAAGAAGGAAAAATAGGTTGAATTTATCCTATAATTGACATATACTATAATCATCAAAACAATGCGGAGGCATACACAATGACGATAGATACAAAAACAATGGTTTCCATTACAGAGGCAAATCAAAATTTCTCAAAAGTGGCCAGACTGGTGGATGAGCATGGAACGGCGGTAATCCTGAAGAACAATGTTCCCCGATACCTTGTGGTTGATTTCAGTAAGGCAGAAGCAGAATATGAGGCGTCAGATGAGGATGTATTAAATATATCGAAAAGATTATTGGCAAAGAATAAAGAGGCCTACGAGGTACTGGCTCGATGATCAGATTAACTAAAAAGCAGATTTTGATGTTTCATTCTCAGTTGGTTAAGGCATATGGAGGCAGTGACGGAATCAGAGACGAAAACTTGCTCGAATCTGCTTTAGAAAGCCCCTTTCAATCCTTTGACGGTAAGGAATTATATCCAAGCATTCAGGCGAAGGCTGCACGGCTATGCTATGGACTGGTAAAAAATCATGCAATGGTGGACGGCAACAAAAGAATTGGCGCTCATGCCATGCTGGTATTTATGGAAATAAATGGATATGATTTGGAGTATTCGCAAAAAGAACTGATAGATCTGATACTCGGTGTAGCGGCAGGAAAAAAGGATTGTGCGGATATTTTGCATTGGCTGATCGAACATCAGAAATAAAAATCGGGTTTGCATTTTGGAACATTTACCTGTTATCTTCTTGCAACGCTGTGTTCCGCCAGGTTTTATAATATGTCAGTCGAGAATGTAACGATACTGAAAAAGTAACCTCGACCATTTATTAAGATGTAAGCATACTGCACCGAATGACCACAAAATCTGACCGAGTGATATCACTGAATCTGACCGAATAAAAATATAGAATTTGACCGAATGGCCTTGCCGAATCAAAGGGAATGTGATACATTGTTCTTAAAGACAGTAATCGGAGGTGCCAACGGTGGGGAAAACGGCAGACAAATCTGTATACAGGCCGCGGGTCATAGACGGGACGGTAGAAAAATATCTTGAGGTTTTCGGTGCGATCTGCATAGAAGGGCCAAAATGGTGCGGGAAAACATGGACTTCTTCCTATCACAGCAACAGCGAATTTCTGATAGGAGATCCCTCAAATAATTTTCAAAACAGGACTCTGGCGGAGATATCGCCTTCGATTATCCTCGAAGGAGCGACGCCGAGGCTGATCGATGAATGGCAGGAGGTTCCGCCTGTCTGGGACGCCGTGCGTTACACTGTTGACCAGAGGGCGAAAAAAGGACAGTTTATCCTGACCGGTTCTTCCACTCCGAAAAGAAAGGGAGTTCTGCACAGCGGAGCAGGCAGGATAGGGAAGCTTCGCATGAGGACAATGTCCCTTTACGAATCCGGTGAATCCAGCGGGGCAGTCTCGCTTCAGGAGCTGTGCGGCGGGAAAATGGTTCCTGCGCTGACGGGAGAGGTAGATCTGCGGGATCTTGCGTATTATGTGGTTCGCGGCGGATGGCCCGGAAATCTGAATGCCTCCGCAGAGGACGCTTCACTTTTGCCGCAGTCTTATCTCGACGCAATTCTTGACGATGATTCTCAACGCATCGACGGCAAAAAATACGATATCGCGAAAATGCGTTTACTATTGCGCTCTCTTGCCAGAAATGAAAGCACTACGGCAACAAACAAAAAGCTGCTGAATGATATCCGGGCAGTTGACGATGAAACGCTGGATGGAGATACTGTAGCGACGTATCTCGATGTGTTTGAGCGATTGTTTCTTCTCGACAATCAGCCGCCATTTTCTGCCAACATCCGGTCCTCCGTTCGCGTAAAACAGGCGGAAAAACGCCATTTCTGTGATCCTGCTCTTGCATGCGCGCTGCTGAAAGCGACGCCGGATCGCCTGATCAGAGACCTTGAGACCTTTGGATTCTTGTTTGAGGCGCTTGTAGAGCGGGATCTGAAAATATATGCTGAGTCGTTCGGGGCAAGTGTATTTCACTATCAGGATTACAACGGCAGGGAAGTTGATGCTGTGATAGAGCTTAGGGACGGGACATGGTGTGCGTTTGAGATCAAGCTCGGCGCCAATCAGATTGAAAAGGCAGCGTCAGATTTACTTTCATTGAAAAATAGTATTGCTGCCGGCGGCGGCATACCGCCAGCGGTCCTCTGCGTGATCTGCGGGATGTCAAACGCCGCTTATGTGCGACCGGACGGAGTGTTTGTCGTTCCGATAACAGCGCTGAAAAATTAGGTAACTGCAAAAAGAAAAGAATTTAAATGCACTGGATTAGAACAGAATATAAAAAGGAGGAAGGAAAATGAAAAAGAGAATGCTTGGCAAAACCGGGTTAATGGTGAGTGAGATCGGGTTCGGCGGCGAATGGCTGGAGCGCCATCCGGAGGAGGAGTCCGTAGAGCTGATGCGCTACGCATCCGAACAGGGGATCAATATCATCGACTGCTGGATGCCCGATCCAAAATCCAGAAATATCATCGGACAGGCGATTGCAGGGAACAGGGAAAAATGGTACATACAGGGACATCTTGGTTCTACATGGCAGGACGGTCAGTACGTGCGCACCAGAGAGATGAAGTATGTGCGGCCGGCGTTTGAGGATCTGCTCGCGCGGCTCGGGACGGATTACATCGATCTGGGCATGATCCATTATGTAGATACGGTGGAAGACTGGAATGCGCTGCAGGATTCCGAGTTTATGGAATATGTAAAAGAGTTAAAGGCAAACGGCACGATCCGGCATATCGGAATGAGCTCCCACAATCCGGAGACCGCGAAGCTGGCGGTGCGCTCAGGTCTGATCGAGATGCTCCTTTTCAGCATCAATCCGGCGTTCGACATGCTGCCGGCCGGAGAAGATCTGGATGAACTGCTCTCCGACGGATATCGATATGAGCAGGGACTCTCCGGGATCGATAAAGACAGGGCGGAGCTGTATCGGCTGTGCGAGGAGCAAAATGTCGGGATCACCGTGATGAAGAGCTTTGCCGGAGGCAGGCTGTTCGATGAAAAACGCTCGCCGTTCGGGGTATGCCTTTCGCCGGCACAGTGCATTCATTATGCGCTTACGCGGCCCGGCGTATCCTCGGTTTTGTGTGGATACGATACAAAGGAGCAGGTCGATGAGGCCGTACACTATGAGAGCGCTTCGGAAGAGGAAAAGGATTACGCGTCCGTGCTCGCGCACGCGCCGTTCCATTCCTACAGCGGGCAATGCACCTACTGCGGCCACTGCAAGCCGTGCGCGGCGGAGCTGGACATTGCCATGATCAATAAATATTATGATCTCGCGGCAATGCAGCCGGAAGTACCTGCGACGATCCGGTCCCATTACATGCTGCTGGAGCACAAGGCTTCGGAGTGCATCGGCTGTCAGGAGTGCGAGTCCCGGTGTCCGTTCGGGGTTTCCATAGCGGAGAGGATGAGGAAGACAGCGGAGCTGTTTGGATGTTAACGCCGGTATGAGGCAGGCGGGCAGATTCGGATGGACGGTGGGAGAATGAATTATAAAATAGCAGTTTGCGACGATTCGGATGCGGATCGGGAATACATTGCCGCTTTGGCGGCCGATTGGGCTGCGCGCGCGGGTCATACGGCACAGATCGCCACTTTTCCCTCGGCTGAGAATTTCCTGTTTCATTATGCCGAGAAAAAGGACTATGACATTTTGCTCCTTGATATTGAAATGGGAAAGATGGATGGCGTGACGATGGCGAAGCGACTGCGTCAGGAGAACGACAGCGTCCAGATCGTCTTTATCACCGGGTATTCCGATTATATTTCAGAAGGGTATGAGGTGGCGGCGCTTCACTACCTGATGAAGCCAATCCGGGAGGAGAAGCTCTGCTCCGTGCTTGACCGTGCGGCGGAGAGGATTTCCAGAAATGAGAAGGTTCTGCATTTTGAGATCGGAGGCGAGATGCTGCGCGTGCCGGTTTACCAGATTCGATATGCGGATGTGTCCGGCAACTATGTTACGCTGCATGCCCGATCGGATGTCACCGTGAAAATGACTCTGGGCGAGCTTGAAGGACAGCTCGATGAGCGGTTTTACCGGGTGGGACGCTCTGCCATCGTCAATCTGACGCAGATCAGCCGTGTGACGAAGACGGAGATATACTTGAGCGACGGGAGCGTGATCCCGCTTCCCCGGGGTGCGTACGACGGGGTCAATCGGGCGATCATCAACATGGGGTGAAATGAATGGGATTGTTTTCAAAGAGAATTGAGAAGCAGATTGCTTCCTATCAGCATGAGCTGATCGAAACGCATTACCGGGAGGTCGACAATATGTACCGGCAGATCCGGGGCTGGCGCCACGACTACCGCAATCATATCCAGACGATGAAGGCATATGCGGCCGCTGAGGACTGGGACGCCATCCGGCGTTATCTTGATCTTCTCGACGAGGATCTGACGACCGTCGACACGGTTGTCAAAACCGGCAATCCCATGACCGACGCTATTTTAAATTCCAAGATTTCACTTGCAAAGGCAAAGGGGATCGAGGTCGTGGCGGACGCGCACATTCCTGTCAGGCTGAAATCCTCGGAGATCGATCTGTGTTGCATCATCGGCAACCTCTTTGACAACGCGATCGAGGCGAGCATGAAGCTGCCGGAGGGGGAGCGCAGGATCCGCGTCTACATGGATATGCGGAACACACAGCTCTACATCTCCTTCACCAACTTTACCGCGGGGAAGAAAATGAAAAAAGAGGGAAAGCGCTTCCGCAGCACCAAAGGGGAAGGGCACGGTTTCGGCCTCGTCCGCATCGACGCGATTGTGGAACGTCTGGACGGATACATCAGCCGCAACAGTGAAGACGGGGCGTTCACGACCGAGATCCTGCTCCCGCAGACTTAGGGATATGTGATTTTTTCTTATTCAAGATTGTAGCTCGGCTTTCGATTCTTTGAGGCGGCTTTCGGTTTTTTGAGGCTGTCAGCTTGACACCGCCGGAAGCAATCGGCTGCAATTCATCACCCGGAAACAACGATTCGTCCCCGGAATGCTCCGGGGGCGAATTTTAATGATATTATCTTCACGAAAGCAATGAGCCATCCGACAGCTTTATAGGGCGAATGCCCGTGACCGAGAAAGCCGCAGGCTTTCGAGGTTAGCATGGCTCATAAGTAATGTCGTGCGCAGTGAGGTGAGACAAATGGAAGAGAAGAAAAAACCGAAATACGGAGTCGCCCGCAATGTCGGGTGGCTGGTAAAGATTGCATGGAACACGAGAAAACGGGTGCTGTTATTCTGCGTGCTGACCGCGACACTGGAGGTTCTTTACAATCTGACGCAGCTTTATATCGCGCCGGAGATCTTGCGCCACGTAGAGAGCCATGCCGCGATCCGTTCTCTGCTGGGAACGATTTTGTTTTTTACGATCGCTTTGTTTCTGATACTGAGCGTAAAGGATTATATCAGGACGAATACCATGTTCCCGCGGGTGGATGTGCGCAGTGTGATCATCGGCATGGTCAGCTTCAAGAGCAATACAACGTCCTTCCCCAATACGCTGGACGCGGATTTCATCAAGCTCCGCGAAAAAGCGTACATGGCCTGCGAGAATAACCGGGAAGCGACGGAGCTGATCTGGGAGACGATCACCCTGCTGCTTCAGAATGTCGGCGGCTTTCTGGTTTATCTGACGATTTTGTCTCATCTGGACGGGGTGTTGCTCGCTGTGGTCGCCGTCACCTGCGTGATCGGTTTTCTGGCGTCCCGGTACAGCAACAACTGGATGTTCACCCACCGGGAGGCAGAGGATGTCTATTACGCAAAAAAACGCTACATCCGGGGCAAGGCGGAATCGGTCGAGCTAGCGAAGGACATCCGCATTTTCGGCCTGCAGGGCTGGCTGAACGAGCTGCTCAAAAATGTCCATGACATCTATCTGGACTTCCGGCTGAAGGTGGAGCGCATGCGGCTGCTGGCGGATCTCACGGAGGCCGTGCTGACGGCGGCCCGCAACGGGATCGCCTATGTCTATCTGATCCATATGGCGCTTGAGGAAGGTTTGGGTGTGCCGGAGTTTCTTCTGTACTTTACGGCGGTCACCGGATTTACCGAGTGGATCATGGGAATCTTGCAGCAGGCGGCGAAACTGCACAAGCAGAGCTTGGATATCTCCTGTGTCCGGGAATATCTGGAATATCCGGAGCCCTTCAAATTCGAGGAGGGGGAGGCGGTTCCCGTTGCGGACGGTTACGAGCTAAGACTGGAAAACGTATCCTTCCGCTATCCGGGAACGGAGAAGGATACGATCCATGAGCTGAATCTGACGGTCCACGCCGGAGAAAAGCTGGCGGTCGTCGGCCTGAACGGCGCCGGAAAGACCACGCTGGTGAGGCTTCTTTGCGGACTGTTCGATCCCACGAAAGGGCGGGTGCTTTTAAACGGCAGGGATATTCGGGACTTCAACCGCCGCGAATACTACGGGCTTTTCAGCGCGGTATTTCAGGAGTTTTCCATTCTGGATGTGACGGTCGCCGAGAATATTGCCCAGACAAGCCGTCAGATCGATTACGATAAGGTCCGGGACTGTATTGAAAAAGCGGGCCTCGCGAAAACAATCGCCGAATTGCCCGACGGTCTTGACACCCACGTCGGCCGGGATGTCTATCTGGACGGCGTGCTGTTCTCCGGCGGACAGACCCAGCGTCTGATGCTGGCGCGGGCGCTGTACAAAGACGCTCCCGTCCTCATGCTGGACGAGCCGACCGCCGCCCTTGACCCCATTGCGGAGAACGACATTTATCTGAAATACAACGACATGACGGCGGGCAAGACCTCGGTGTTTATTTCCCACCGTCTGGCTTCGACCCGCTTCTGCGACCGGATCATCTTTCTTGCGGACGGCCGCATTGCGGAAGAAGGCACTCACGAGAGCCTGTTGGCGGCGGGCGGAGAGTATGCGAAGCTCTTCGAGGTGCAAAGCCGCTACTATCAGGAGGGAAAGGAGTTCTGACAATGGATAGGAACGAATTTGCAGATAAGCATGGCACAGCTCGGAAAGGAAAGGAGTTTTGACAATGGAAGAGAAAGCGGTAGAAAAGAAAACTGCGATAAGCCATGCTCTTTCCGTGCATCGGCGCGCGGCGAAGCTGCTTCACAAGATAAACCCGAGATATTTTCCGGTCCTGACGCTCCACGCGCTTGTCGCCGCGCTGACGCCTTATCTCGCGGTATTTTTCTCGGCGCAGATCTTAAAGGAGCTGGCGCTTATGCGCCGCCCGGAGATTTTATGGAAGTGGGTCGCCGCCGGCGTGCTGTGCACCGGAGCGTTTGCGGTCCTGAAGGCGCTTTTGTACCAACGCAGCGAAACGCTCACCGACGACCTGTACGGCCGCAAGGAAATCCTCTTCGCGCAGAAAATGTTTTCGATGGATTACGCCGATATGGATAAGCAGGAAAATCACGATCTCCGCTCGCAGATCGGGCAGAACGAAAACTGGGCGAGCTGGGGGCTTATGCGCACTCCGGATCTGTATGAAAACGGCTTGCAAAGTATGATCGGCATCCTGAGCGGCGTCGCCCTGACGGTAAGCCTGTTTACCTCACCCGTCCCTCAGACAGCGGGAAGGCTTGTGATTCTGAACAGTCCGCTGTTTATTCTGGCGCTGGCGGCTGTTCTGGTGTTGGTCAGCCTGTTTGCCGGCGCCTGCAATGTCCGTGTGATCGCTTACTGGGGCAGCGCGGCCGGGGAGGCTACCTTTGGGAACCGTCTGTTCGGCTTCTTCGGCTTCATCGGTCTGAAGAAAGACCGCGGGACAGACATTCGGATGTACAACCAGCAGAACCTCATCAACGCCTACTGGGACAAAAACATGGCATTCGGCGCGGGTGGCTCCATCGCAAAGAAGGCGAGAGGACCGCTGGGAATTTTTCAGGGTCTCGGGACGGGTATTACTGCGGCCATCACCGGCTTTGTTTATGTATTCACCTGTCTGAAAGCATGGGCGGGCGCTTTCGATGTGGGCAGCGTTACTCGGTATGTGGGAGCTGTGACGGCGATGGCGGGCAGTGTTTATGAGCTGACGAATCTGTTCGGATTTCTCAGGACGAATGCCGAATATCTGGATACGACCTTTGAGTTTCTGGATATTCCCAATGCGATGTATCAGGGAAGCCTGACTACGGAGAAGCGTTCCGATCGGCAGTATGAGGTGGAGTTCCGGAATGTCTCATTCCGCTATCCCGGCTCCAAGCTCTGGGCGCTGAAAGATGTCAGCCTGAGATTTCAGATTGGTCGGAGGCTGGCGATCGTGGGGGAGAACGGCAGCGGCAAGACGACCTTTATCAAGCTGTTGTGCCGTCTGTACGATCCGCATGAGGGGCAGATTCTTTTGAACGGCATTGACATCCGTAAATATAATTACCGCGATTATATGGATATTTTCTCCGTCGTATTTCAGGATTTCCAATTGCTTTCCCAGCCTCTGGGCAGCAATGTGGCGGGAAGCACCGTTTACGACGAGGAGAGGGTTCGCCGCGCCTTGCTCGACGCGGGCTTCGGGGAGCGTCTGGAAACACTGCCTGACGGACTGAACACTCAGCTCTACAAAGACTTCACGGAAGACGGCGTAGAGATTTCAGGCGGCGAGGCGCAGAAGATCGCGATTGCCAGAGCGCTGTACAAGGACGCCCCGTTTATCAT
This sequence comes from uncultured Lachnospiraceae bacterium, assembly GCA_947627245.1. GTDB lineage: Bacteria > Bacillota > Clostridia > Lachnospirales > Lachnospiraceae > Choladousia. The sequence goes on from CANQVH010000029.1 coordinate 11,759, forward strand.
TCTCGATGAGCCGACTGCGGCGCTTGACCCGATCGCGGAGGCGGAGATCTACAGCAAGTTTGACGGGATCGCAGGCGACAAGACTGCCATCTACATCTCGCACCGCCTGTCCTCCTGCAAGTTTTGCGACGAGATTGCCGTGTTCCACGAGGGGCGCATTATCCAGAGAGGGACGCACGATGAGCTGGTCGCCGACGAAAGCGGCAAATATCACGAGCTCTGGACCGCTCAGGCGCAGTATTATACGGAGCAGTCGATAGAGGAGTAGGAACGAACAGTAGATTTATTTCTGCCGTTGGTATATAATCCTTTACAAAGATAATTCGCACCGGGACGGGAGTTCACGGGAAAGAGGAAAGGACGGTCAGAAGATGGACGGAAAAGCGATACTACAGGAAGCAGCCGGTGTACAGGAGAGAATTCAGAAGATCCGCAGAGAGCTGCACAGAAATCCAGAGATCGGATTTGATCTGCCGGCGACAAAAGCGCTGGTGAAAAAAGAGCTCGAGGAGATGGGCTATGCCCCGCAGGAAATGGGGCAATGCGGTCTGGTCGCACTGGCCGGAGGAAGGCATCCGGGCAGGACGATTCTGTTGCGCGCCGATATGGATGCGCTGCAGATCCGGGAGGAGGCGGACGTGGAGTTTGCAAGCCGGATCGAGGGCAGGATGCACGGCTGCGGCCACGATATGCATACGGCGATGCTGCTGGGAGCCGCCCGGATCCTGAAGGAGCACGAGGATGAGATTCAGGGAACCGTCAAGCTGGAATTTCAGCCGGCGGAGGAGATCTTTCAGGGGTCACCGGATATGATAGAGGCCGGCGTTCTTGAGGATCCGAAGGTGGACGCGGCGATGATGATCCATGTGGTAGCGGGGATGCCGCTGCCTGCGGGCATGCTGATGATCCCCGGAGGCGGGATCTCGATGGCTTCCTGCGAACAGTACCATATCACGGTCAAAGGAAAGGGCGGCCACGGTTCGACGCCGCATCTGGCGATCGACCCGATCACTGCGGCCGCGCATATTCATCTTGCGCTGCAGGAGATCAACAGCCGCGAGCTGGAGGGAAATGAGTTCGGCGTATTTACGACCGGGCATTTTGAGGCGGGCAGGACGTCCAACGTCATTCCGGACGTGGCCGAGATGTGGGGAACGATCCGCACGACGGACGCTGAGAACGCGGTGGGAGAAAGGATCCGCACGCGCATGACCGAGATCTGCAAGGGCGTTGCGGCCGCGTTGCGCTGTGAGGCAGAGGTGGAATTCTTTGATTACTGTCCGTGCATGGTGATCGATCCGGCGCTTTCGTCGGACGCGATGAAGTATATGAAAGAGCTGCTCGGACAGGGCGTGCTCGATATGAATGCGATCACCGGCGGCAAGCCGGGCGGAGGCAGCGAGGATTTTGCTTTTGTCAGCCATAAGGTGCCGACGGTGAGCATGTTCCTGACGGCGGGAAATTCGAAGGAGGGTTATCTTTACAGCCAGCACAATCCGAAGACCCGTTTCGATGATTCCGTGCTGTATTGCGGCAGCGCCGCCTATGTCCAGATGGCGCTTCGCTGGCTCGAGGAACACCGCTGAAGGAGACCGATATCATAAGAAAGCAGGGCAGAAGGGAATTGAGGTAAATGACACATGAAGAACAGAGGATATGGCTGATAGAACAACTGCTGGCGGAGAGATCGGATGCATCTGATGTAAAGATACCGTCAGAAGAACAGGAGCAGAAAAATCTGTTAAGAGGTCTTATGAATATCCGTATGCCCAAGCCCATCAGTGATGAGTTTTTGAAGGTTCAGGATGAGTATCTGACTGCGGAAAATCAAGCAGCAGGCATAGTAAGGTTAGCGGATCTGTCGCCGATCGGAGCTGATAAAAGAATCTATTTGTGGCAGGGAGATATGTCCATGCTTGCGGTGGATGCAGTGGTCAATCCGGCTAACTCCGGTTTCACCGGCTGCTATCAGTGGCTTCATTCGTGTCTGGATAACATTCTGGGCTCAAAGGCCGGTATCGAGCTTAGACTTTGCTGTAATGATATCATTGAGAAGCAGGGCTATCCGGAACCGACAGGGCAGGCAAAGATCACGCCGGCATTCAACCTTCCTGCAAAGCATATCATCCACACAGTCGGTCCTATCGTGCAGCACAGGCTGACGAAGCAAAATGAAAATGATCTCGCATCATGCTATCGGTCTATTCTTAAACTGGCTGATGAGAATGGACTATCGAGTGTTGCATTTTGCTGTATATCCACGGGAGTATTTATGTTCCCGAATGAAAGGGCAGCGGAAATTGCCGTCAAGACGGTTAAGGATTATCTGGATGAAACGGGAAGCGAAATCAAGATTGTTTTCAATGTGTTTAAGGATATTGACTATCTGTTTTATAAAAATCTTTTGAAATAAATCAAACCATCCGGTGAAACCAGACAGAGAAGGAAGAGACCACTTCGATATGCGGAAGTGGTTTTTTCATTAGAACATGTCTTGACAAAATAAGTTCCATATAGTACTATTTTTATGAAAAGGAGACGTCCTTTTTTATGCTGTGCAGCAAAACTGCCGTTTTTTCCTTGCAAAGCGGCAGCGCAGGGAGATGGAAAAGAAAATGGAAACACGAACCGGTTTTTTGATTTCTCAGATTAAGCAGATTCAGGGCAGGGTGTTTGACCGGCTTCTGCAGGCGTGCGGGGTGGAGGAATTTAACGGACCGCAGGGGCACATTCTGTATGTGTTGTGGCAGAGCGAAGGCATTCCGATCGTGGAGCTGGCGAAAAAGACGGGACTGGCAAAAAATACGCTTACCGCGATGCTTTGCCGGATGGAGACAAGCGGCTTGATCCGCCGGGAGGCTTCTCCTTTGGACAAGCGGCAGAGCCTGATCTGCCTGACGCCGGAAGCTCGTGCTCTGGAGCAACGCTACAATCAGGTTTCTCAGCAGATGAACGACTGTTTCTTTCAGGGCTTTGAAGAACGGGAAATTGAAGAATTGGAGCGGTATCTGGATCGTATTGTCTCGAATCTGGGACAGACAGAACAGGCATTAAAGAAAGGATGTGCGACATGGCAAAAGTAAAGACGAGAATCGGCAATGATTTTTGTCCGCAGGCGTTATTTCTTTATGGAACGAGGCAGGAGGACGGGAAGCCCCATTTCGGGCTGTTTTGCTGGTTTGGATATTATCATTCCGCCGAAGGGCTGGGCGTGATGGCATGCATAGGAGAAGAAAAACAGACCAAAGATCTGATACGCAAAAACGGTGTATTCTCGGCAAATCTTGTATCGGAGCCGTTGCTGCCGCTGGCGGATTATTACGGCTGCACTTATGGGAGAACCGCGCCCGATAAGATGAAAGTTCTGCCGACCGTGGCGCAGGGAGAAGTGCTGGATGTGCCGACTATCGCGGAAAGTCCTGTCAGCTTTGAGCTGGAAGTGAAACAAACCCTGCCTATGGGAGACGGATCGGATATATTCCTCTGCCTGATCCGCAACGTGACGATCGAGGAAAAACTGCTGGACAAGATGGTTCCCTTCACGGAACGATTGATGCAGGCGGCTCCGGTGCTGGCTCCGGGCGAGGATACCTATTCCTCCATCGACGGGAGATATCTCGGAAAATGGGGTGAGCCCGGGAATACCATAAAATGACTCCTGACAGTTTTTCCGGTACGGATACGATGAGAAGAATGTCGGGTGAACTTTGTAGCAAAGAAGCGTAAGAATCCGCAAAATTTTCAGCGGAAACGCAGGCTCTTCACAAGCCGGAAGACTTGCTGCGCGGTGTCAGCCAGATTGCGCGCGGCGTTTTCGTAATCCATGGCTTCTTCAAGCGTGACGATATCCCAAAGAATGGGAAAAAACGCGTCGATGCCGGCGCCGTTGCAGGCGCCGGCGTTCGCCGTGGCGCTGCCGGAGAAAGCGATCACCGGCTTGTCATATTTTTTGGCGATCTGTGCGACGCCGACCGGGGCTTTCCCCATCACGGTCTGGGCGTCCAGTCTGCCCTCGCCCGTGATCACGAAATCGGCGTTCCTTACATGGTCTTCCAGATGCGTCTCTTCCAGCACGATGCTGACACCGGGCTCCAGCACCGCGTTTGTGAAGGCGAGAAACGCAAATCCGAGACCGCCGGCGGCGCCTGTCCCCGCCTGATGTTTGTCAGCGCGGGGATATTTTTTAGAAGATACGAGATTCGCATACGCGTCGAGCCACTGATCCATCTGAGAGATCATAGTCGGGGTTGCGCCCTTCTGCGGGCCGTAGACAGCGCTCGCGCCGTGTTCGCCGCACAAGGGGTTGGTTACGTCGCAGGCGATTCGGAAGCTGCATTCGCGAAGCTCCGGGAGTATGGAATCGTCGGTGATCGCCCGAAGCTCTCTGAGTCCTTTTGCTCCGAGGGATACCTGTCGTCCGTTTTCATTGAGCATGCCGAAGCCCAACGCCTGAAGCATCCCGATCCCGCCGTCGTTGGTAGCGCTTCCTCCGATGCCCACGATGAAACGACGGCAGCCCTTTGCGATGGCGTCACGGATGACCTCGCCGACTCCGTAGGTAGTGGTGTTCATAGGGTTGCGTTCACATACGGGAACAAGTGTGATTCCTGCCGCGCCGGACATTTCTATGACAGCCGTTTTGCCGTCATTCAATATTCCATAGGCGCATTCCACCGGCTTTCCGAGCGGCCCCGTGACGGTTACCTTTTCTGTGTGTCCGCCCATCCCGAGCGTGAGAGCTTCGACGGTTCCCTCGCCTCCGTCCGCGAGCGGCCGCACAACCACCTGAGCGTCCGGAAAAACCCGGAGGATTCCCTGCCGGGCTGCTTCGCCCGCTTCAAGGGAAGTCAGGCTCCCTTTGAATGAGTCGATTGCGATTACGATTTTCATTGCCGATTCCTTTCTTTGTCCGTATCCGGACATTCCGCGTTAGATCTCTGCTGTCATCATAGTGTAATATCGCAGAAAAATCAACGAAAAATGGTTACAAGCCAAAATGCAAAGCTGCTGTTTCCGGAAATTGCTGTCGGCTATAATACGCCGGGCATCATCAAGTATCCTTTCCGGCAGATGACAAAGCAAAACGAAAGGTGTCTCTGAGCAAAAACCGGGTGACAGATGATAGGGAGTTGTGCTAGAATCTTAAAATCAGAGAAAAGAAAGAAGGTGCTGCGATGAGCAGGAAATTTCGAGTCGGAGTAGTCGGCGCGGGTGCGATCAGCGGGAGATACATCGGAACGATTCAGAAAAAGTTTCCGGTGATGGAGATTGTCTCGATCTGTGCGACGCGTATGGAGAGCGCAATGCGCAGGGCGGAGGAGTTTGGGCTTGCGGCTTGCACGCTGGATGAGATGCTGGAAGATCCATCCATCGACATGATCCTGAACCTGACCCCGGTGGGAGCGCATTATGAGATCATCCGCAGGGCGCTGATGGCCGGAAAGCACGTCTACACGGAGAAGACGATGACGGACGATCCTGAGAAGGCAAAAGAATTGGCGGCGCTGGCGGAGGAGAAGCATCTGTATCTTGGCAGCGCGCCGGATACCTTCCTCGGGGCAGCGGTGCAGACGGCCCGTCAGGCCATTGACGCCGGGGAAATCGGCGAGGTCACGTCATTTGCATTGGCGGCCAACCGCAACAACAACGCGCTGCTGAGCATGTTTTCTTTCCTCCGTATCCCGGGAGCGGGGATCTGCTATGACTATGCGGGCTACTATATTACCGCCCTTGTCAGCCTGCTGGGATCGGTGGAGCGGGTTGCGGCCGTGGTGCGCGCGCCTTATCCGACGCATGTGAACATCAATCCGCGGAGTCCGGAGTTCGGCAAGGAAATGGATACGCCGAACGAGAGCGAAGTTTCGGCGGTGCTTCAACTGAAAAACGGAGTCGCGGGGACGTTCATGGTGAACGCGGACAATGTGATGGCCGATCAGGCATATTTTGCGATTTACGGGACGAAAGGGATTCTCTATCTGACCGATCCGAACCAATTCGGCGGTGATGTGAAGATCCTGCGCGAGCCGGAGGATTTCCGAACGCCTGATGTACCGGAGATATTGCCGCCGGTGAACCCTTACGGTGACGAGAATCGCGGACTCGGTGCGGCAGATCTTGTGGATGCCGCCCTGAACGGGCGCGCGCCTCGCGCCTCGAAGGAGCTTGCCGTGCATGTGCTGGACGTGCTGCATGCCATGTTGGAGAGCGGAAAGAGCGGGGCGTTCGTGCAGGTGGAGTCCGCCTGCGAGCGGCCCAAGCCGTTGGCGGGAGAGGGATTTTGCGTTTAATTCGTAAAGTGCAACGAGCCAGAACACAGATGTTTGTGAGCAAGCTCCCACATCTGAGTTTGGCTCTGTCTGTCACGGCTCGTTGCTTTCGCGAAAAAAATAACCCCCGGGGAGGCTTGCGGGGCAAAAAGCCGTCCTGTATAATGTGCGTGAAAAGCAGAAACAGAAGACCGTTGATTTCTGCTTACAGTTGCGCAACTGGAAGGAAAAACAGGAGGAAAACACATTATGCATATGGCGGATGCTTTGGTTGCGCCGGCGGTGGCAGGTACGATGTATGTCTGCTCCGCGGCGGCGGCAGCCTATTCGATAAAAAAAGTACGATTGGAAACAGATACAAAAAAAGTCCCGTTGATGGGGGTTATGGGCGCATTCGTATTCGCGACGCAGATGATTAATTTCACGATTCCGGGGACGGGATCGAGCGGACATCTCTGCGGGGGTATGCTGCTGTCGGCGCTTCTTGGGCCTTACGCGGGATTCCTGACGATGATCGGAGTGCTGCTGATCCAGTGCCTGCTCTTCGCGGACGGCGGATTGCTGGCGCTCGGCTGTAACATCTGGAACATGGCGTTTTACGGCTGTTTCATCGGCGCGTTGCTGATCTGGAAGCCGATGATGAAGAAGGGCATGTCGAGGGCAAAGATCATTGCAGCGTCGATTCTCGGCTGTGTGCTGACGCTACAGCTCGGCGCGTTCTCCGTTACGCTTGAGACGATGGCTTCCGGAGTCACGGAGCTTCCGTTCACCGCATTTGTGGCGACGATGCAGCCGATTCATCTGGCGATCGGTTTTGTGGAGGGCCTGATCACTGCGGCGGTGCTCGTGTTCGTGTACGAGGCGAGGCCGGAGCTGTTGTTCGGCGCTTCTCGGGCGGAGCAGAAGGAAGGCAGATTTTCCTTTAAAAAGACGCTTGCGATCCTTGCGATTGCGGCTGCGCTGATCGGTGGTCTGTTGTCGCTCGCGGCGTCGTCCTTCCCGGACGGATTGGAATGGTCGATTGAGCGCATTACCGGCTCCACGGAGCTGGAGGCGGCAGGCGGCGTTTATCAGGCGGCGGGTTCCGTGCAGGAATTTACTTCTCTGCTTCCGGACTACGCATTTAAGGGCTCGGAGTCGGCGCTCGGGACGACGTTTTCCGGCATCGTCGGATGTCTGGTCGTCGTGGCGCTTTGCGTCGGGGTATGTTACCTGTTCAAATTCTTCAGAAAGAAAAAGACGGCATGAGTAAAATCGGAAACGCGATCCATGAGATTCATCAAATGGATACCTTAGCCGCAAAAGACCAGTGGGTGAACCGGATTCACCCGCTGGTTAAATTTGTTTTGACGGTCGGCTATATTATGACGGTGGTATCCTTTCACAAATATGACGTGATCGGACTGGCGGGAATGGTAGTCTACCCGGTCGCGCTTTTTATGTTGTCGGAACTGTCTTTTTGGGACAGCATCAGGCGTCTGCGTCTGGTGTTGCCCCTTGTGTGTTTTGTGGGAATCCTGAATCCTTTTTTTGATAAAAATATTGTGTCGATAGCGGGTGTGCAGGTAAGCGCCGGTGTCCTGTCCATGTTCACATTGATTATGAAGGGTGTATTCAGTGTGTTGGCCTCATATCTGCTGATTGCTACGACTTCGGTTGAGAAGCTTTGTTATGCGTTTCGGCTGCTGCATATCCCGAAAGCGATGGTGACACAGTTTATGCTGACTTATCGTTATATCACGGTTCTGCTCGGCGAGGTGAACCGGATCACACAGGCCTATTCGCTGCGCGCGCCGAATCAGAAGGGTGTGCATTTCAAGGTGTGGGGTTCTCTGGCCGGACAATTGCTTTTGCGCAGCATGGACCGGGCGGAGGACGTGTACGAGAGTATGCTTCTGCGCGGTTATCAGGGGGATTATCGATACATGCAGGAGCGGATTGCCATGCGATGGCAGGATGTGGTATATTTGGTAGTGTGGGCAGGGGTGTTCGCGCTGTTCCGGCTGTGCCCGGTGATGCTGGTGGTCGGAAGCCTCGTAGGCGGAGCAATTCACTAAACACGAATAGAGTATAGCCGTTGAGGGGCGGCAGAACGGAGAATCAGTATGAGTCATATACACATAGACGTAGAAAATGTAAATTTTGCATACGAGAACGGCAAAACGATCCTGACGGACGTCTCCTTTCACGCATCAGAGAATGATTCCATCGGTCTGATCGGGGCGAACGGCGTAGGTAAATCCACTTTGCTGAAACTGCTGGTGGGTCTGAACTTGAACTACGAGGGTTCGATCCGTGTGATGGACATCCCGGTGGAAAAGCAGACGCTTCCGCAGGTGCGTTCCCGAATCGGCTATGTGTTTCAGGACTCGGACAGCCAGCTTTTCATGACGACGGCGTACGAGGACATTGCCTTTGCGCCCAGAAACTACGGTCTGCCGGAGGATGAGGTGAAGAAGCGTGTGGAGCAGGCGTTGCAGATGACAGGGATTGAGTATCTGAAGGACAAGCAGATCTACAAGATGTCCGGGGGAGAGAAGAAGCTGGTATCGATCGCGACGATCCTGTCCATGACGCCGGATATTATCCTGATGGACGAGCCATCGATCGCGCTCGACCCGCGCAACCGAAGGAACCTGATCCGCATTCTGAATTCCTTTGAGCATCTGAAGATCATCGCGTCTCATGATCTGGACATGATCCTCGATACCTGCGCGCGTACGATCCTTATGGCGGACGGGAAGATCATCCGCGACGGAGAGACGAAGGAAATACTCTTGGATCGGAAATTGCTGGAGGAGAACGGGCTGGAGCTGCCGCTCTGTATGCAGGGGGTTGCGGATACATGAATGAAAAGAAGATTCCCGCGCATATCGAGGTGCGCGGAGCAAGAGTTCACAACTTGAAAAATATCGATGTGGACATCCCGCTGAATCAGGTGGTCGGGATTGCAGGGGTGTCCGGCTCTGGGAAGTCGTCGCTCGCGCTGGGTGTTCTGTATGCGGAGGGTTCCAGACGCTATTTGGAATCGCTTTCCACGTACACGAGACGGCGGATGACGCAGGCCGAGAAAGCGCAGGTCGACGAGGTGCTGTATGTCCCGGCGTCGCTGGCTCTGCGGCAAAGGCCGGGCGTGCCGGGGATCCGCAGCACGTTCGGGACAGGAACAGAGCTTCTGAACAGCCTGCGGCTGATGTATTCGCGGCTCGGTTCGCACCGCTGTCCGAACGGACATTACGTGCCGCCCTCGATGAACGTGGCGGCGGAGCGGGAGCTGATCTGCCCGGAGTGCGGGGAACATTTCTACGGGCCGGGCGCGGAGGATCTGGCATTTAATTCCACGGGCGCCTGCCGCTGCTGCGACGGGACCGGGACGGTCCGCACGGTGGACGAGTCCACGCTGGTGCCGGATGATTCGCTCACGATCGACGAGGGCGCCGTTGCGCCGTGGCAGACGCTGATGTGGTCGCTGATGAAGGATATCGCCCGCGATCATCTGGGCGTTCGGACAGATGTGCCGTTTCGGGATCTGACCGAGCGGGAGAAGGAGGCGGTGTTCCACGGAGAAGCGAAAAAATATCATTTGCTTTATCACAATGAGAAAACGAACACGGCCGGGGAAATGGATTTCACTTATTACAATGCGATTTACACGGTCGAAAACGCGCTCTCTCATGTAAAGGATGAGAAGGGCATGAAGCGCGTGGAGAAATTTCTGAAGATCGGGCCTTGCCCCGAGTGCGGCGGCAGCAGGCTTTCGGACGCGGCGCGCGCGCCGAGGCTGCGCGGGATCTCCCTTGCGGACGCCTGCCGGATGACGCTTGCGGATCTGATCGATTGGGTGGACGGGGTACCCGGATCGCTTCCGGAGGAGATGCGTCCGATGGCGATAAGCATCTGTGAGTCTTTCCAACACGCGGCGAAGCGGCTCATGGATCTGGGGCTTTCCTATCTGACGCTCGATCGCGAGGCTTCGACGCTTTCCACCGGGGAGCGCCAGCGGATGCAGCTCGCCCGCGCGGTGCGCAATCGGACGACCGGCGTTCTCTACGTGCTGGACGAGCCGTCCATCGGGCTTCACCCCGCGAACCTTGAGGGTGTGACAGGGGTGATGGACGATCTGGTTGCCGACGGGAATTCGATCATTCTGGTGGATCATGATACGAGCATTCTCTCCCGCGCCGACTGGCTGATCGAGCTGGGGCCGGAGGCCGGAGCGGGCGGCGGTACGGTCATTGCCGAGGGGACGATTCCGGAAATCGAGCGAAATCCGGCCTCCCGCATCGGTGGATTTTTGTCCGGCGCGGATGGGATCGATATGCGAAGGAGCATAGCGCCCGGCGAGCTGTTTTCGCTCGGCGCCCTTCACTTGTCTACGTCGCAGATCCACACGGTGCAGCCGCTTGAAGCGGATTTCCCGAAAGGACGGATGATTTGTGTCACCGGAGTGTCCGGTTCGGGAAAAACGACGATGATTCTGGAAAGTCTGGTTCCGGCGTTGGACGCGCTGACAAAGGGCGAAAAACTGCCTGAGCATGTGAAAGAAATCACGGCCGAGGGCATTCATCATGTGAAGCTGATCGACGCTACGCCGATCGGCATCAATGTCCGCTCCACGGTTGCGACCTATGCCGATATCCACGACGAGCTGCGCAAGATCTACGCGCGGACCGCAGACGCGAAGAACAGAGGATACAAGGCGGGCGATTTTTCCTACAACACGGGAAAGCTGCGTTGCCCGCTCTGTGACGGCACGGGTTCGATCAGCTTGGATGTACAGTTCCTGCCGGATGTGGATATTCCATGCCCGGACTGCCGCGGCTCGCGATACGCAAAGGACGCGTATCTGGTGAGGCGCGTTCCGAAGATGCCGGAAAGACGTGCGGACGGTTATTCCCTTCCGGAGTTGATGGATATGAGCATCGATGAAGCGCTCGTTGTCTGCGCCGATCTTCCGAATGTACAGCGGAAGCTTCAGGTACTTCATGATCTCGGGCTGGGCTATCTTACGCTCGGCGAGGAGACGCCGAGCCTGTCCGGAGGCGAAGCGCAGCGGCTGAAGCTTGCCAGCGAGATGGGCAGAGGGCAGGAGGATTCTGTGTTTGTGTTCGATGAACCGACGATCGGGCTGCATCCGCTGGACGTGCGGACGCTTCTGGGCGTGTTCCGCCATCTGACCGACAACGGGGCGACGGTGATCGTGATCGAGCACGATCTCGATGTGATCCGCAATTCGGATTATTGCATTGACATGGGACCGGGCGGCGGCGTTCACGGCGGCCGGATCGTGGCATGCGGGACGCCGGAGGAGATCCGGGCAAACCGGGAAAGCATTACCGGGCGATATCTCTGAAAATAAAAACATAGAAAGGAGAGCAGGAACATGTCGATTGATTTAAAACAGATGCCGAAGCTTGGCTTCGGGATGATGCGCCTCCCGCAGAAGGACGGGAGTACAGACCGGGAGGAGGTCTGCCGCATGGTAGACGCGTACATAGCGGCCGGTTTCAATTATTTTGACACGGCTTATGTCTACGGACAGTCGGAGCTGGATGTGAGGGAGACGATTGTGAAGCGCTATCCGCGTGAGTCCTTCTATCTGGCGACGAAGCTGCCTGCGTGGAGTCTGAAAAACGCGGACGATCGGGATCGCATCTTTGAGGAGCAGATGGAGCGTACCGGAGCCGGATATTTTGACTTTTACCTGTTGCACTCGCTCGAAGACGGCTCGAATTACGACACATATGAGAAGTATGACTGCTTCGGCTGGGCGATGCAGAAGAAGGCGGAGGGGAAGATCCGGCATCTCGGATTTTCTTACCACGGCAGTCCGGAGCTTTTGGAAAAGGTGCTGGACAAACATCCGGAAACCGAGTTTGTGCAGATTCAGTTGAATTATGCGGACTGGAACAATCCCGTGGTGCGCTCCGGAGAGCTGTATGAGATTCTGCACAGGAGAAATGTGCCGATGATTATCATGGAGCCGGTGAAGGGCGGGACGCTCGCGAATCTGGTTCCGGAGCTTCAGGAGAAATTCCGCGCGGTTCGGCCGGAGGCTTCGAACGCTTCGTGGGCTCTGCGCTTTGTGGGATCTCTGCCGGGCGTCATGACCATTCTTTCCGGCATGACACATGAGGATCAGATGCAGGACAACATCCGAACCTTCACGGATTTCGAGCCGCTCAGCGAGGACGAGAAGAAGGTCGTCGGAGAGGTCCGGGAGATCATGCTGAACACGCCGCTGATCGGCTGTACCTCCTGCAGATACTGTTGCGACGGCTGTCCGCAGGGGATCAGCATTCCCGACGTTTTCCGCGCGGTGAATACCATGCGCCTGTATCACGATGAGTTCCGTCCGAAGAATTTCTACAACGGTCTCGTGGCGCGCAGCGCAAGGGCTTCGGACTGCATCGCGTGCGGTCAGTGCGAGAGCGTGTGTCCGCAGCATCTCCCGGTCATTGAGCTGTTGAAGGAGGCGTCCGGACTGCTGGACGGATAATCAATAGATGAACGGAAAATTGTACGGAGTAGGCGTCGGGCCGGGGGATCCGGAGCTGATGACGATAAAGGCGGCGCGAATCATCAGGGAGGCGGACGTGATCGCGGTGCCGGGCCGGAAGAAAGAGGATACGACGGCGTACCGGATCGCGGCGCAGGCAGTTCCGGAGATCAGACAAAAGCGTTGCCTTGAGATCGACTGGCCGATGACAAAGGACAGAGAGATTCTCGAAGAGGGTTACGCCCGCGCGGCCCGACAGGTACAGGAATGCCTTGCCGCGGGACAGATCGTGGCGTTTCTTACACTCGGAGATCCGACCGTATACTCGACGTATCTTTACCTGCACAGGCAGATTGTCGAAATGGGCGGCGAGGCGGAAATCGTAAGCGGCGTTCCGTCCTTCTGCGCTGCTGCCGCGCGGATGAACATAGGGCTTGTGGAGAAGGATGAACCTCTGCATGTGGTTCCGGCCTCGTACCAGATCGAGGAGGCCCTGCGCCTGCCGGGGACGAAGGTGCTGATGAAGGCCGGCAGCAGGATCGGGGCGGTAAAGGAACAGCTTCTGCGCACATACGTGGATGTCGTCATGGTGGAAAATTGCGGGATGGAGAATGAGCGGTGTTTTCGTAACGCGCAGGACATCCCGGAGGACGCGGGGTATTATTCCCTGATGATCGTCAAAGAAAAACGGAGATATCCGGATAGTTGATTGTTGAAAATGTCCGCGGGGAAACAGATATGTGGGAACCGAAGGAAATCGCAGGGAGGTCCTGCCATATTCTGCATGCGGGAGACGGCGGTCCGGTATTTCTCTGGCCGTTTTATCCGCATGAGGGAGAAGAGCTGGAACGCTTGGAAAACGCCATGCAAAAGGCACTGCCGGACGGCAGCTATACGATTGCCGCGTGGCAGGTGGAAGACTGGAACCGTGATCTGTCGCCATGGGCAGCTCCGATGGCGATGGGAGAAGGGCAGTTTGCAGGAGGCGCGCCGTCGGTACTCGGCTGGGTGGCGGCAGATTTTTTACCGGAGCTGAAGAAGTGGATTTTGGCGGAGCAGAGAATGTGGATTCCTGAAAATGCGGAGGACGCAAAATATTATCTGATGGGGTATTCGCTCGCGGGACTTTTTGCCCTGTGGAGCCTGTATGAGGCGGATTGTTTTGATGGGGCGGTTTGTTGCTCCGGCTCTCTCTGGCTGGATGGCTGGGATCGTTATGTTGCGGCGCGCAGCGTAAAAGCGCCGGCGGATGTTTACCTGAGCCTTGGCGGACGGGAGGAGAAGACCAAAAATCCTGTAATGGCGCGTGTGGGAGAGCGGACGCGCGAGCAGGAGAAAATTCTGAAGCAAGATCCGCAGATCAGAAGGTGCGTCTTGGAATGGAATCCGGGCGGGCATTTTGCCGATTCGGCGCAGCGGCTGGCGAAGGGAGTCCGATGGATGTGCAGGGATTAAACCTCTTGACTTTTTGAAATCTGTCGGCTAAGATACCATCAGAACTTAAGAAAAATAAATCGGTTGTGAGTGCCGCGGTTTGCGGTCAAAAGGAAAACAGGTGCAAGGCCTGTGCTGTCCCGCAACTGTAAACAGGGAGTCTTTCGCAGAAGTCCACTGGGCGACCGGGAAGGGATGCGAAAGGCGGTGATCTGTGAGCCAGGAAGCCTGCTTACGACTTATTATCATTGATGTCACGAGGTATGACAGGATAATAAATCGGTTACAGATTTTCCTGAGCCTGAGGAATATTTGATCGAGAAATTTTGCGGATGTCCTGTCTCTTCGGAGACGGGATTTTTTTCGTTGTGGAATTTGAGAAATCTGCGAATCTATATGCGATGAAAACAAGGTGTACTGTTGCACAATTTTAAATTTAGAAAGCGGTAGTTTGGATATGGGAAATACCGGTCTGGAGACAACCTATGTTCTGAAAAATAATAAGAAGCTGCGCTGCGGCTATACGACCGGTTCTTGTGCCGCGGCCGCGGCGAAGGCGGCGGCGCTGATGCTCTTTTCCGGCTGTGTGCAGAGGGAGGTTTCGCTGATGACGCCGAAGGGAATTCTGTTGCGGCTGGAGATTTTGGATGCGCGGATCGAAAACAGGCGAGCTTCGTGCGCGGTGCGCAAGGACGGTGGAGACGATCCGGATGCGACCAACGGACTTTTGATCTATGCGTCTGCCGCGCGATCTGAGACACCGGGCATTTTGATCGACGGCGGCGAGGGCGTTGGGCGGGTGACGCGAAAGGGCCTGCAGCAGCCGGTCGGCGCGGCGGCGATCAATGAGGTTCCGCGGCGGATGATCCGCACGGCGGTGGAGGAGGTTTGCCGGGACTTCGAGTATCGCGGAGGTCTGGAGATCATTATATCCGTTCTGGGAGGCGAAGAGGCCGCCCGCAGGACGTTCAATCCGCGGCTTGGGATTGAGGGCGGCATTTCGATTCTCGGAACCAGCGGGATCGTCGTTCCGATGAGCGAAGAGGCGCTGCTTTCAAGCATCCGGCTGGAGATGGAGATGCACAAGGCAAACGGGCGCGACTATCTGATCCTCACTCCGGGAAATTACGGGGAGACGTTCGCGGGGAACGAACTGCATGTAGACCTGTCGAACGCCATGAAATGCAGTAATTATGTAGGACAGACGCTGGACATGGCGGTCGAGCTTGAGATGAAGGGTATTCTGTTCGTGGCGCATATCGGGAAGTTTATCAAGGTGGCCGGCGGGATCATGAACACCCACTCGCGGGAGGCGGATGCAAGGGCAGAGCTGATGGCGGCGTTTGCTCTGCGCGCCGGGGCGGAACGGGAGACGGCCTGCCGGATCCTTGAGACGGAGACGACCGACGAGGCGCTGGAAATTCTCAGGCAAGCGGGACATTTGCGAAAGGCGATGGAGCTTGCGGCAGAACGGGTGCAATATTATCTGCAGCACCGGGTCGGAGGTTCTCTGCAGACAGAGGCGATCCTGTTTTCTACGGGGTTTGGTCATCTGGCGCAGACAGCGGGGGCGGAGGAGCTCCTGCAGACGATACGCAGATCTGCACGGGAGTAGCAGAAATGCCATGAATAGGATTGCTCCAGCGCTATGTGGGACAGATGATTCACATGTTTATGACAGGAGTGCCGTAAACGGGATCATTCAGACGACAATTTTCCGAATCCCGGAATATGGCATTAGAACATTGATACGAAAACAAGAAAAATGAGAGGAAAACGATATGGTACATTTTGTGGGGGCGGGACCCGGCGCGCCGGATCTGATTACATTACGGGGCATGCGTTGTCTGCAGGAGGCGGATGTGATCGTCTATGCCGGGTCGTTGGTGAACCCGCAGCTTCTCGAATACAAAAAACCGGACTGTGAGGTCTACGACAGCGCGAGGATGACGCTGGAGGAAGTGCTGGAGGTGCTTCTGAGAGCCGAGGCGGAGGAGAAGACGTCCGTGCGTCTGCACACCGGGGATCCCTGTCTCTACGGGGCGATCCGCGAGCAGATGGATGTGCTGGACAGAGAAGGAATCGCTTATGATTACTGTCCCGGTGTCAGCTCTTTTTGCGGTGCGGCGTCGGCGCTGAATCTGGAATACACGCTCCCGGATGTCTCGCAGAGCGTAGTTATCACACGTATGGCGGGCCGGACGTCCGTGCCGGAGCGGGAGGAGATCGCCTCCTTTGCCGCGCATCATGCGACGATGGTGATCTTCCTGAGCACGGGGATGCTGCGGAAGCTGTCGGAGCGCCTGACGGCAGGCGGTTATGAGCCGGAAACTCCGGCCGCTATCGTCTACAAGGCGACTTGGGAGGATGAGCGGTCGTTCGTCTGCACGGTCGGCACGCTGGCGGAGACGGCGGAGCGCAATCAGATCACAAAGACGGCTTTGATTATTGTCGGGGATGTGGTAAGCCACGGTAGCTACCGCAGATCGGATCTGTACAACCCGGCGTTTACCACGGAATTCCGGGAAGGGAAGTCTGAAAAATGAAGGCTGCAATCATATGTTTCACTGCACACGGCGCGGATACGGCAATGCGGATCCGGGATGCGCTGGAGCACAGGAACATTTTGTCAGACGGAAAGGGCTTGGAAGGCGGGGAATTTACGGAGGCCAAAGAGACTTCGGAGAACGGAGAAACATTCGCCCGCGTATGGTGCGCAAAATCAGATTATATACCGTTGTCCATACCCGGTAAGGATACAGAGAATGGGCAATCCCGAAAGTGTGATCCGGGTGACGGACCGGAGCCCTTGCAGGGATCGCTGCGCCAGTGGACGGAGGAGGCGTTTGCGCAGTACGACGCGCTTGTGTATGTTGGCGCGACGGGGATCGCCGTGCGCAGCATCGCTCCGTTTCTGAAGAGTAAGACGAGCGATCCGGCCGTGCTGTGCGTGGACGAGCTTGGAGGATTTGTGATACCGCTGGTCTCCGGGCATATCGGGGGCGCCAACGCGCTTGCGGCGCGGCTCGCGGACGAGTTGGGAGCCGTGGCTGTGATCACGACGGCGACGGATCTGAACGGACAGTTTGCGGTGGATGTATTTGCAAAGAAGAACCGCCTGTGGATCTCTGATATGAAGCTTGCGAAGCAGATCTCCGCAGATGTGCTGGACGGAAAAAAGATCGGCTTTTCCTCGGATTTTCCGGTGGTCGGAAAGGTGCCGGAGGAATTGGAGATGACGGAAAGGCCGGAGAACAATACTCCACCGGGAGGCGGTCGGAGGTGCCGAAGGGGCATCTGTATCACATTGGATGAGACGAAACGCCCCTACGAGCAGACGCTGACGCTGATCCCTCGGATCGTCAGTATCGGCGTGGGCTGCAAGAAGGGTACGGATTTGTCGTTGATCGAAGCAAAGATTTGTGCGGTTCTGCGTTCCTGCGAAGTGTCGATGCACAGTGTAAAGTGCATTGCCAGCATTGATCTCAAGGCATCCGAGCCGGGGCTGTGTGCGTTTGCCCGAAAGTATGGGATTGAGTTTGTCACGTATTCGGCGCAGGAGCTTGCAGAGGCGCCGGGCGAATTCTCGGAATCTTCGTTCGTGGAATCCGTCACGGGCGTCTCAAACGTCTGCGAGCGCAGTGCTGTGCTCGCGAGCGGAAGCAGGAAGCTGACGAAACATTCTGATATGCAGGCAGAAGAACGCAGCGCGATGCTTACAAGCGGAGGAAAACTGATTCAGAGAAAAATAGCGGAGGACGGCGTGACGGTCGCTCTTGCCGTCAGAGATTGGGGTGCGGAATTTGAGTAAGATTTATGTGGTAGGCATCGGACCGGGGGCGTATGAACAGATGACAATCCGGGCGGCAGAGTGCCTGAAGGACTGTGATGTGATCGTGGGCTATACGGTGTATGTCGATCTGGTGAAGGAACACTTTCCCGAAAAGGAATTTCTGACGACGCCGATGCGAAAGGAACGGGAGCGCTGCCTGCTTGCCTTCGAGGAGGCGGCGAAGGGAAAGACCGTGGCGATGATCTGCAGCGGAGACGCCGGCGTCTATGGAATGTCCGGCCTGATGTTGGAGGTGGGCAGAGATTATCCATCGATCACAGTCGATATGATCCCGGGGGTGACGGCGGCTTTGAGCGGAGCCGCGCTGCTGGGAGCTCCGTTGATCCATGACTTCTGTGTCATCAGTCTGAGCGATCTGCTGACGCCGTGGGAAAAGATTGAGCGTCGGCTGCTTGCCGCGGCGGAGGCGGATTTTGCGATCTGCCTGTACAATCCGTCCAGCAGAAAACGGAAGGACTACCTGCAGAGGGCCTGTGATCTTCTGCTGAAATACCGTGCTTTGGAGACGGTTTGCGGGATCGTGGCGAACATCGGCCGGACGGGGGAGGACGTGCGGGTTCTTTCTCTGAAGGAGCTGAGAGACACGCAAGTTGATATGTTTACGACGGTTTTTGTCGGCAACTCACAGACCGTTGAGATCGACGGCCGTATGATGACGCCGAGAGGATACCGGAGCGGAGATGAAGAGAAAGGGATACCGGAAGGGAGCCGGGATGAGTAAATTATTACTGTTTGCGGGGACGACGGAAGGACGCGAGTTGGCGGAATTTCTTGAGCGCAACGGGATTGCCTGCGAGATTTGTGTAGCGACGGAGTACGGAGAACAACTGCTGGACGGAGCGTCCTCGATACACAAAATCCATACGGGAAGGCTGACCGGGGAGGAGATGCTTCGCCTGATGAGGGAGAGCGGGATCACGCATGTCGTGGATGCGACGCATCCCTACGCGGCAGCCGTTACGCAGAATATCCGCGCAGCCTGCGAGGCGGCGGGCTGCCGTTATCTGAGGCTTCTGCGGGAGGAGAGCGCAGAAGCAGCGCGGTTCACGGACGGACAGCCGGGCTGGACGAATGGAGACGTTCGCGAAGACGGCAAAGGAAGCGGTGTGCAGGACGATCCAGAAAACGATATGCAGGATGACAAAGGAAGCGATATGCGGGAAACTTCCTGTATATTTGTCGATTCCGTTCAGGAGGCGGTGGACTTCCTTTCCCATACGGAGGGAAACATTCTGGCGGCCACCGGAAGCAAGGAGCTTGAGAAATATACGCAGCTTCCGAACTACCGGGAGCGCGTGTTTGCACGGGTGCTCTCGACAACTGAGGCGGTATCGTCCGCCGCGGCACTCGGATTTCAGGGGAGAAATCTGATCTGCATGCAGGGACCGTTTGACGAGGAATTGAACTGCGCGCTTCTAAGACAAGTGAACGCCCGTTATTTGGTGACGAAGGAATCCGGTAAGACCGGAGGATTTCCGGAAAAAGCGCGCGCGGCAAGCAAAGCCGGGGCACGGCTCGTGGTCGTGGGCCGCCCGCAGGAGGAAAGCGGATATTCCGCCGCCGGGATTCGGCGGATTCTTTGCGCAGAATGGAAGATCGCGCCGAAGCAGAACGTGTCTTTGATCGGGATCGGCATGGGCGATCCGGGAAACATGACACTGGAGGCGAGGAGGGCTTGTGAGGAGGCCGATGTGCTGATCGGGGCGCCGCGCATGCTGGAGGCTGTGCCGGATCTGACGACGCCGAAAATTCCGGCGTATCTGCCGGAGGAGATACGGACTTATCTGGAAACACATCCGGAGTATGAGCGGGCGGCGATTCTGCTTTCCGGGGACGTCGGGTTCTACAGCGGGGCGAGGAAGCTGCTGGATTGTCTGAAGGAGTATCCGGTGCAGGTTTATTGCGGAATTTCCTCGGTCGTCTATCTGTGCGCGAAGCTGCGCTGTTCATGGGAGGACGTTTTTCTGACGAGCATTCACGGGCGGTCGCAGAATCTGGTCGGAGCGGTGCGCGCGCACGAAAAAGTGTTCGTGCTGGTCGGAAAGCAGGAGAGCTTTCGGGAGCTGTGCCGCAATCTGCAGGATTACGGGTGCGGGGATGTGCGGCTGCATGTCGGCTGCAGATTGTCTTACGCGGACGAACTCATCCTGTCGGGAAGTCCGGAGGAGCTTTTGCGGGAAGAGCCGGGGGACCTTAGCGCGGTACTGATCGAGAACCCGAAGCCGGAGCGCACGGTGACGCACGGGATTGAGGACGACGCGTTCCTGCGCGCGCAGGTGCCGATGACGAAAAGCGAGATCCGAAGCATTTCCCTCTCCAAGCTCCGGCTTGCGAAGGACAGCATCGTGTACGACGTGGGGGCCGGCACGGGCTCGGTGTCCGTGGAGGCGGCGCTGCAGTCTTGGGCCGGAAAGGTCTATGCCGTGGAAAAGAAACCGGAAGCGGCGGAGCTGATCCGTCAGAACGGGCGCAGATTCAGTGCGGCCAATCTTGAGGTGATCGAGGGGACCGCTCCGCAGGCGTTTGACGGACTGCCTGCGCCGACGCACGCATTTATCGGCGGCTCTTCGGGAAATCTGAGGGAGATCCTTGAGATTCTGCTGGAAAAGAATCCCTGCGTGCGCGTGGTGATCAATGCAATCACGCTGGAGACGGTCGCGGAGGCGCTGCGATGCTTGCGCGAGCTTCCCGTGCGGCAGGAGGATATTGTTGCCGTGAGCGTGGGAAAGGCGAAAAAGGCCGGCGATCTGCATATGATGATGGGACAGAATCCGGTGTATATCATTTCCTTTACAGGGAATAAGACGGAGGAATCGTTATGAATCGATACCCGAGGCTCATGCTGACAGCCGCCGCGAGCGGAAGCGGAAAAACACTGCTCACCTGCGGGATCTTGCAGGCGCTGTGCGACCGCGGTCTGCACGTCACCTCGTTTAAGTGCGGACCTGACTATATCGATCCGATGTTTCACGCGCGTGTGATCGGCACAAAATCCCGCAATCTGGACACGTTTTTTACCGACGAGGACACGACGCGCGGCCTGTTTGTCCGGGGCGCGCAAAAAGCGGACGTCTCGGTAATCGAGGGCGTGATGGGGTATTACGACGGTCTTGGCGGGACCTCCGTGAAGGCGAGCAGCTACGATACGGCGCGCGTCACGGATACGCCGGTGGTGCTGATCGTGAATTGCCGCGGCATGAGTCTTTCCGTGCTTGCGCTTGTCAAGGGCTTTTTGGAGTTTCGCAGGGACAGCCGGATCCGGGGCGTGATCCTGAATCAATGCTCGGAGCGCATATATTCGGAAATGGAAAAGCTTCTGAGGAAAGAGCTTGATGTGCGGGCCTACGGCTATGTGCCCTCCGTGCCGGAGCTGCAGTTGAAGAGCCGTCATCTCGGGTTGGTGACGCCGGATGAGGTAGAGGGACTGCGGGAAAATCTCCGGAGGCTGGGACAGACGCTGGAGCGTACGCTTGATATCGACGGACTACTTGAGCTGGCGCGGACGGCGCCTGAGATTGAGGACGGAGGACGATCGTCTGACGGCGTCAAAGGGCATGCGCGGATCGAAACGGACGAGTCTGCTCCACGGATCGCTGTGGCCCGCGACGAGGCGTTTTGTTTTCTGTATGAGGAGAATCTGGATCTTCTGCGTGAGTTGGGAGCGGAGCTGAAGTTTTTCTCTCCGCTGCACGACGGGGAGCTTCCGCAGGCGGACGGACTGTTGCTCTATGGAGGTTATCCGGAGCTTTACGCACGGCAGCTTAGCGAGAATCGTTCCATGCGCGAGAGCATTCGCCGGGCGTTGGAGCGCGGACTGCCGTGTATGGCCGAGTGCGGCGGATTTATGTATCTTCAAGAGGAGCTGGAGGACATGAACGGCGTCAGCCATGCGATGGTGGGCGCGCTTGCGGGAAGGAGTTTTTATACGAAAAAGCTGAGCCGATTCGGGTATGTCGCCCTGCGGCCGCAAAAAGATCAGATGCTGGGAACGGATATCGGCGAGATTCGGGCGCACGAGTTCCATTATTTTGACAGCACCGCATGCGGGGATGCGTTTCACGCGCAGAAGCCGCAGCGCGCGGACGGATGGGAATGCATACAGGGAAGCGCGTCCTGCATCGCGGGGTTTCCGCATCTGTATTACAATTCGAACCCGGAGATCGCGGTGCGTTTCCTGAAGAAATGTATCCAGAGAAAGAAAAATAGTCTTTAAAGATAGCGCAAAGAACTGTGCCGGAGCGCGTAAGCGAGAGAGCGCAGCGTTAAATGGAAAACGGCAACAGGAGAGATATCGATATGAAGATCGAACTGGAAAATGTGAAACCGATGGAGATCGAGCGGCGCAGCTTTGAGATCATCACGCAGGAGCTGGGGGAAAAGAAACTGCAGCCGGGGACGGAGATGATCGTCAAGCGATGTATCCACACCAGCGCGGATTTTGATTATGCGGATAATCTTTGTTTTTCCCCGGGCGCGGTAGAGACCGGGCTTCGGGCGATCCGTGCTGGGAGCGATATCGTCACGGATACGCAGATGGCGAAGGCGGGGATCAACAAAAAGGTTCTGGCGAAGTACGGCGGGGAGGTTCACTGCTTTATGTCAGACGAGGACGTGGCAGCGACGGCAAAGCAAAACGGTACGACGCGCGCGGTGGCGAGCATGGACAAGGCCGCAAAACGGTACGGGAAACCCCTGATCGTTGCGATTGGCAACGCGCCGACCGCTCTGGTGAGACTCTTTGAACTGATCGAGGAGGGCAGGCTCAGGCCGGAGCTGATCATCGGCGTGCCGGTGGGGTTTGTGAACGTGGTGCAGTCGAAGGAGCTGATCATGCAGACGGACGTTCCGTTCATCGTGGCCCGCGGCAGAAAGGGCGGGAGCAATATCGCAGCCTGTATCTGTAACGCGCTGCTGTATATGCTGGAACGGGAGCGCGATTAGCGCCCGATTCTGAAGATGGCAAACAACACTGCCTAACCGGCATATGCTGGAGCGGGAACGCGACTGGCTTCCGGTCTCTCGCGGGGCTCCGAGATCCGGAGTCGAAATTCAAAAAATGGTATTGTAACTTTAGAAAAAAGGTGTTACTATTAAACGACAGGTGCGGGCGCCGCGGCGTCCGTTAAAAGGGAAACAGGTGCAAATCCTGTACGATCTCGTCACTGTAAGCAGGGAATGCAGGCCAAAAAGCCACTGGGAGACTGGGAAGGCGGCCATGCGTGATGATCTGTAAGTCAGGAAACCTGCCTGCTGTTGGTACGGGAATTTGCATTCCAGATCACGAGTAATTGGTTGTACCGAAAAAGTTATCTTGTGGAATTCTGTGAAAGGTTACAGGCAGGAATGCGCCCGAATTTTGTCATGCGAGGGTATGACGGAATCTCGGGTGTTCTTATTTTCCGGCGTTCTCATGCGGTCTGTTCGCATGAGCATATTCCGGGGAAAAAGCAGTCTGTGCCGTCATGTTCCTGTGCCGACAAGGACACACGCCCCGAAAATCATACTTTATACGGCGGCGCTGTGCATCACAGTCTGCAAAGCGGACTGTGAAATTTGTGCGATGCACACAAAACAAGGAGGAGAGGAACATGAAAAACAGAACAAGGAAACTGATGATGTGCGGGGTATGCGCGGCGATGCTGGCGATGAGCACGGCGGCTGTGCAGGCGGAGGAGACCGAGCTTACCTCAGCGGAGACGGAGCTGGAGACAGAAGCCTACACGGGCGACGCTTCCAACGAGAACGTGAGAAATCAGGACGACATCGGCGAGCAGGAGCTTCTGGTCGTCAGCTTCGGAACCAGCTTCAACGACAACCGTCAGGCGACGATCGGCGCGATCGAAGAGGCGATGGAAGAGGCGTTTCCGGATTTCAGCGTGCGCCGCGGCTTCACGAGCAATATCATTATCGACCATGTGCTCACGCGCGACAACGTGAAGATCGACGATGTGACAGAGGCTCTGGATCGTGCGGTGGACAACGGCGTGAAGACGCTTGTCGTGCAGCCGACGCATCTGATGAACGGCTATGAGTACACGGATCTGTCCAATGAGCTCGCAGAGTATGCGGACGCGTTCGATCAGATTGTGCTCGGCGAGCCGCTGCTGACGAGCGATGAGGATTTCGAGGCTGTAGCTGACGCGATTGTTGCCGCGACGGCCGAGTATGACGACGGTGAGACCGCGATCTGCTTCATGGGTCACGGCACCGAGGCGGATTCCAATCAGGTTTATGCGAAGATGCAGGAAGTGTTGACGGCGGGCGGACATGAGAATTACTTTGTCGGCACGGTAGAGGCGACGCCGTCTCTGGACGACGTTGTGGCTGCGGTCGGCGAGAAGGACTATAAGAGGGTTGTGCTTGAGCCGCTCATGGTAGTGGCCGGCGACCATGCGAACAACGATATGGCCGGCGATGAGGAAGGCACATGGAAGAAGGCGTTTGAGGACGCCGGTTATGAGGTTGAGTGCCTGCTGACAGGGCTCGGCTCAATGGAACCGATTCAGGATCTGTACGTAGCGCACGCACAGGCTGCGATTGATTCTCTGGCAGAATAATAAAAGATCGGCTTTCGCCCCGCGCGGGGGAAGGCTGTGGGACCCGGCGGCCGTTTCTGCGGCAGGCCGGGTTATTTCAAAGGTATGGAAAGCTTTGCACTTAATGCCGGAGAAGGTGCAAAGCAGACGAAAGCCATGAATGGAACATGGTACAGAAAGCAGATGCGATAGACAATGGAATAGGGCGAATCAGGACAAATAACAGAACAGGGAGAATTAGAACATGAGGAAATTACAGAAATTAGCAGCGGCAGCGGTCGCGCTGACATTGATCGGAAGTATGAGCATGGGAGCACTGGCCGAGGACGAGACGGAAAAGGCCGGACAGGCGGCCGAACAGGAAACGGAGCAGGCGTCGGAGACGGGCGTTGCCACGGCGGCGGAGATGGTGACGCCGGAGGAAGTCGTGGAGGACTGGATGGTGCCGATCACGGCCGACGAGTTAAACGACGGCGTGTATGAGATCGAGGTGGCAAGCAGCTCCTCGATGTTTAAGATCGACAAGTGTGAGCTCACCGTCGCGGACGGCGAGATGAGCGCGGTGATGACGATGAACGGGACCGGTTACCTGTACCTTTTCATGGGGATGGGCGAGGAAGCCGTAGATGCGTCGGAGGAGGATTACATTCCTTTCGTGGAAAATGAGGACGGACAGCACACTTATGAGGTGCCGGTGGAAGCGCTGGATGCGGGAATCGACTGCGCGGCTTTCAGCAAGCGCAAGGAGCAGTGGTACGACCGGACGCTCGTGTTCTTGGCTTCTTCCTTGCCGGAGGATGCGCGGAAAGAGCAGGAGATGACGACGGTCGAGGATCTGGCTCTGGCGGACGGGACATATCTGATCGACGTGGTGCTCGAGGGCGGCTCCGGAAAGACGACGGTGACATCCCCGGCGAAGCTGACCGTGGAGAACGGCGAGGCGACCGCGGAGATCATCTTCTCAAGTCCGTACTATGATTACGTTCTGCTGGGCGAGGAGAAGTTCGAGCCGGTGAACGAGGAGGGCGATTCCACGTTCCTGATCCCGGTGAAGGGCTTCGACTATCCGATGGCGATCACGGCGGATACGATCGCGATGAGCACGCCGCACGAGATCGACTATCATCTGAGCTTCGATTCGGCGTCGATCGCGGAAGAGTGAGTGTGTATCCTTGACTTGTAAGAGGAATAACAGACAGGGTACACGGGGAATAGCATGCATTCGGGAGAAACACACGGAAAATGAAACAACAGACAGGGGTACATGGAGAATGTATGAGAAAATGATGATACATGCGCGAAAGAAGGACGGCACACAAAACAGCACACGGTTTCTGATAAGCTTGTTTGCTCTGGCTCTTTTGATCCTTCTTTCGTGCTTTGGCGTTTCGGCGCGGAGCGCGGAGAAACTCCCGGGTCTGACTTACGACCACAGCATGGAACTGTCGTACGCGGAGCGTTTTTCGGTGGACTACTATAAGGACGGTTACGCGCTGATCACGATCGAGGACGGCGGGCGTTATCTGGTGGTGCCGGAGGGGAAGGACGCGCCGGAAGGATTGCAGACGGACATCACGGTGCTGCAAAGACCGCTGGATCAGATCTATCTGGTGGCGACCTCGGCGATGGATTATTTCGCGGCGCTGGACGGAATCGACAATCTGAGGCTTTCCGGGACGCAGGAGGACGGCTGGTACATTCCGGAGGCGAAGGCGGCCATGGAAGACGGAAAACTGCTGTATGCAGGCAAGTACAGCGCGCCGGACTATGAGCTGATCGTATCGGAGAACTGCGATCTGGCAATCGAATCGACGATGATCTATCATACGCCGGAGGTGCAGGAGATGCTGGAGGGATTCGACATCCCGGTGCTGGTGGAGCGTTCCAGCTATGAACCGCACCCGCTCGGCCGCGCGGAGTGGATGAAGCTGTACGCGGTGCTGCTCGGGAAGGAAGAGCTGGCGGAGCGGTTGTTTGAGGAGCAGACGGAGAAGCTTGCGGATGTGCTGGGCGGTGAGAGCACCGGAAAGACCGCCGCGTTTTTCTACATCAGCTCCAACGGCTATGTGAACGTGCGCAAGACGAACGACTACGTATCGAAGATGATTGAGCTTGCCGGGGGAGAGTATGTGTTTCAGGATCTCGGGGACGAGGAGAACGCGCTTTCCACGGTCAACATGCAGATGGAGGACTTCTATGCCGGGGCGAAGGACGCGGACGTGCTGATCTACAACAGCACGATCGACGGGCAGATCGAAAGTCTGGACGAATTGTTTGAAAAGAGCGCGCTTCTTGAGGATTTCCGGGCGGTAAAGGAGGGCAATGTGTGGTGCACCACGCAGAACTTGTTTCAGAAGACGACGGGGCTGGCGGACATGATCGTGGACATACACGCAGTCCTGAACGGGGGCAGGCCGGAGGATATGACGTATCTGTATCCGCTCGAATGAGGTCTCCGAGCGCGTGAGCAGTTCATCCGGATCTTTGAGACGGCGCGATACAAAGATTTATTTCATGGTTCGGAATGCAGGAGGGAAGCAGGATGACGCAACAGCGGACGCCGCAGACATCACAGAAGACGCAGGCATCACAGCCGCGGCAGAAGTCGCAGATTCCGTGCGCATCACAGCCGCCGCAGGAGAGCGGGTACGGACGGAAAACTCTGCGCTACGGCTTGTCCTTCGTTGCCCTGTCCGTGCTTCTGCTGATCTTGTTCGTCTGGAACGTCAACTCCGGCAGTGTGGATCTTTCGGTGCGTGAGATTTTTGAGATCCTGACCCGGCGCAGGGGCGACGAGACTGCCGTCAATATCATCTGGCAGATTCGGTTGCCGCGCATCCTTGCGGCGGTGATCCTCGGCGGTGCGCTGTCGGTGTCCGGCTTTCTTCTTCAGACCTTTTTCCACAATCCGATCGCGGGACCGTTTGTACTCGGCATCTCCTCGGGCGCGAAGCTCGTCGTGGCGCTGTCGATGATCTTTCTGCTGGGACGCGGGATCACGGCGGGTCCGGCCGTAATGGTGCTCTCGGCCTTTTTCGGCTCAATGATCTCCATGGGCTTTGTGCTGGCCGTGTCGCGGAAGGTGCGACAGATGTCGATGCTCGTGATCTGCGGGGTGATGATCAGCTATATTTGTTCGGCGGTGACTGACTTCGTCGTGACATTCGCCGACGATTCGAACATCATCAATCTTCACAATTGGTCACTGGGCAGCTTTTCGGGTACTACGTGGGGCAATGTCGCCGTGATGGCGGCGATCGTGTTCGTAGCGGTGCTTCTGACCTTCCTGCTCTCCAAGCCGATCGGGGCCTACCAACTGGGCGAGGATTACGCGATGAATCTGGGCGTGAATGTCCGGCTGTTCCGCGTCTGTCTGATCCTGCTCTCGAGCGTTCTCTCGGCCTGTGTGACGGCTTTTGCCGGGCCTGTCTCGTTCGTCGGGATCGCGGTGCCGCATCTCGTCAAGAATATCTGGAAGACCTCGAAGCCGATTTTGGTCGTCCCGGCCTGTTTTCTGGGCGGCGCCGTGTTCTGCCTGTTCTGTGATCTGATCGCGCGCACGGTGTTTGCGCCGACGGAGCTGAGCATCAGCTCGGTGACGGCGATCTTCGGCGCGCCGGTGGTGATTCTGATCATGATACGGAGGCGTAAGACGGTGTGACAGGACGTAGCACGATAGAAGGATGGAAGATTTAATCATGAGAGAGGCAAAGGAATTCTTCTTTCATACGGAAGAAATGACGGTCGGCTACGGCGGAAAGCCGCTGATAAAGGATATCCGCATTGAACTGGACAGAGGCGAGATCCTTACGCTGATCGGGCCGAACGGAGCCGGGAAGTCGACGATCCTGAAAAGTATCACTGGACAGCTCGGATTGCTCGGAGGCTGCGTGTGGCTGGACGGACGGCAGATGCGGCAGATGACGGGCAAAGAAATCGCGAGGCGGATGGCCGTGGTGCTGACAGAACGCATACGGCCAGAGCTGATGACGTGCGAAGACGTGGTGGCGACCGGACGGTATCCTTACACCGGGAATCTGGGGATCTTGGGCGCGGAGGATCATGCAAAGGTGCGCGCCGCTATGGAGACAGTGCATGCGGCCGATCTTGCCGAGCGTGATTTCAACGCGGTCAGCGACGGACAGCGGCAGAGAATCCTGCTTGCGCGGGCAATCTGTCAGGAGCCTGAGCTGATCGTGCTGGACGAGCCGACTTCGTTTCTCGACGTGAGGCACAAACTTGAATTTCTGGAGATCCTGAAGCAGATGGTGAAGGAAAGGGATATGGCGGTCGTCATGTCTTTGCATGAGCTGGATCTGGCTCAGAAAATCTCCGATCAGGTGCTTTGCGTGAAGGACGGCCATATTGAGCGCCATGGCACGCCGGAGGAAATCTTCACTTCTGATTATATCTGTAGTCTGTACGATATAGAGGCCGGCTCGTACAACGCATCGTTCGGCTGTGTGGAGCTGCCGCCGGCGAAAGGAACGCCGGAGGTGTTCGTGATCGCCGGAAACGGAAGCGGGATCCCGGTATATCGGCGGCTGCAGCGGGAGGGCATCCCTTTTATTACCGGAATCCTGCAGGAGAACGACACGGATTGTCTGGCGGCCCGCAATCTGGCGGCCGAGGTTATAAAGGAGCGGGCGTTCGAACCGGTCAGCGAGGAGACATACGCGCTGGCGCTGGCGAGGCTGAGACAGTGTCGGGAAGTGATCTGTCCTCTGCGCGCGTTCGGTTCGATGAACCGCTGCAATGAAGAATTGCTTCAGGAGGCCGACCGACTGGGGCTGCGAAAAGGATAACGGCGTATCTTTTCCACTGATGTTGACATTTTTTCCCATTTATGTCTAAAATAAGAGTGAAAGAGAAAAAGGACGGTGAAAAAATGGAGACATATTATCTGGTCGATTATGAGAATGTCGGCGGCGACGGGCTTGCCGGCTGTAATAAGTTGAATAAAACAGATCATATCATTATTTTCTTTACTCAGAATGCAAATAAGATCAATATGCGCGAGATCGCCGATCACGGGGAAGCCGAGCTGCGAATGATCGAGGTCCCTGCCGGAAAGCAGTCCGCGGACATCCATATAGGTTCTTACTTGGGATATCTGGCGGGCGTGAACAGAGGGCAGGGTTGCAATATCGTGATCGTCAGCAAGGATAAGGATTTTGACAATGTGGCGAAATTCTGGACGAATTCGACGCAGATAAAGGCGTCGCGGATCAAGCAGATCAAAGGGTCGGCAAAGAACGCCGCGGAGAAGCAGCAGGCGAATCGTCAGATGAATCCGAAGAAAACGGACGCCAAGGTGAACGGTGAGCAGAAGACGAAGCTCAATCAGGATGTGATGCAGGCGGCCAGAAGCGCGGGATTTGAGGCGGAGATCGCCAATTATGTCGCATCGACCGTCGTGAAGAATGTCGGCGAAAAGAACGGAAAGCAGCAGATCTATCGCGCGATCATATCAAAATACGGACAAAATAAAGG
>CANQVH010000030.1 GCA_947627245.1 uncultured Lachnospiraceae bacterium
TGCTTTTCTCTTATTCAGAGTGGTGGAGATACATAGGATCTGTGAAGCCACGGCAACCCCGGAAACGGAAGGTGCCAACCTGAGCGAGTAAACTCGAACAATAAGGGGATTTGATGATGTCAGTTGAGTCCGCCTTTTTGGCGGATTTTTTTTGCGCAGACACGCGCAGGGAAATTTACAGACGAAACCGATACGAATTCCTTGAAGAAAGAGGAAAAGCAGCCATTGAAAAGAAAGGAAGGTACAAATGGACAAATTACTGTTTACTTCAGAATCCGTGACGGAAGGACATCCGGATAAAATGTGCGATCAGATCTCGGATGCGATCCTCGATGCACTGCTTGCGCAGGATCCGATGAGCCGCGTAGCGTGCGAGACGGCCACGACGACTGGACTGGTGCTCGTGATGGGCGAGATCACGACGTCGGCTTATGTCGACATTCAGAAGATCGTGCGGGACACCGTGCGAGAGATCGGTTATACGCGCGGGAAATACGGGTTTGACGCGGACACCTGCGGCGTAATCACGGCGATTGACGAGCAGTCTGCGGACATTGCGATGGGCGTGGACAAGGCGCTTGAGGCAAAAGAAAACACGATGACGGATGATGAAATTGAAGCGATCGGCGCAGGCGATCAGGGCATGATGTTCGGCTTTGCGACGAACGAGACGCCGGAGTATATGCCGTATCCGATCTCTTTGGCGCACAAGCTGGCGCGCCGTCTGACAGAGGTCAGAAAGGACGGCACGCTTCCGTATCTGCGTCCGGACGGAAAGACACAGGTAACGGTGGAATATGACGAGAACGGAAGACCGTCGCGACTGGATGCCGTAGTCCTCTCCACGCAGCACGATCCGGATGTGACGCAGGAGCAGATTCATGAGGACATTAAGAAGCATGTCTTTGACAAGATCCTGCCGCAAAATATGGTCGATGGCGAGACAAAGTTCTTCATTAACCCGACGGGTCGTTTCGTGATCGGCGGACCGCACGGCGACAGCGGACTGACCGGGCGGAAGATCATCGTGGACACCTACGGCGGCTATGCGAGACACGGCGGCGGCGCATTCTCCGGCAAGGATTGCACGAAGGTGGACCGTTCCGCGGCTTATGCGGCGCGTTATGTGGCGAAGAATCTCGTGGCGGCAGGGCTTGCTGACAAGTGTGAGATCCAACTGTCCTACGCGATCGGCGTAGCGAGGCCGACCTCGATCATGGTAGACACGTTCGGCACAGGGAAGCTCTCAGATGAAAGGATCACGGAAATCGTGCGTGAAAACTTCGATCTTCGTCCTGCAGGGATCATCAAGATGCTGGATTTGCGCCGTCCGATCTACAAGCAGACCGCAGCATACGGGCATTTCGGAAGAGATGATCTGGATCTACCGTGGGAGAAGCTGGATAAGGTGGAAGTGTTGAAAAAATATTTATAAAAACTTGACAAAAAAGAGTAGTTGTTATAATATAACTATGACTTATGTCGAATGAAATTAATATTGACAAAAGAAAAAACAGAAAACCCGAAGAGTCGCACCTCTTCGGGTTTTCATTTTATGCCGTTCTATTTTCTATCCAGCCACTTACAGATGTATATATTTAATAAAAAATTCAGAATTATCACGTAATGTTTAGATGAAAAAGTTTGGGGGACATGTTATACTGAAATGACACTTATCAAAAAATCTTCTCAGGTGAAGCTATGAAATTAAAGACAAGGCTTATCATCGCATTTCTGGTAATCATTTTGGTACCGTTTCTTTTGTTCAGCGTCGTGTTTTGGGGATTTACAAGATTTCAGAGACACGCGATCGAGCAAAATTACGGCGTATCCGTTTCTGTAGAGAATATTTCCGACTCCATGCGGCTGATCGGACAGACGACGCAGACGATCTTTGAAGAGTTGGCCGGGCAGTCGGACAGCGATCCGCAGCGTTTTCTGGATGAATCCTATCTGGAACAGATCAACGGAGAGCTTTTGAAGAAGCATTCCTATCTGCTTGTCCGGAAGGACGGAGCGCTTTTTTACAACGGATCCGGGGAGGAAGTCGGAAAGCTTTTGGATGCGCTGCCGAAATTTCGGAGCTTCAGCAGCACGTCCGACGGAGGCTCATACATCGGCAGGGATATCCGGGTGTTCGTGAAGCAGCTTGACGTTGAGGTGCCGCGTGCCGGGACGGAAGCTGTTTCAGGGGACGGGGACAGTTCAACAAAATCGAGTATGACATTGGGGGATGGAGACAGTTCAACAAAATCAAGTACGACGTCGGAAGAAGAAACCTCGGAAATAAGCGTTTTCATCGTCTCGTCCGTGCGCGAGATCATTGCGCAGAACGGTCGTCTGATCCTCGATCTGCTGATCTCGATCATCGTGATCCTGATCTTTGCGGCGCTCCTCATGATCGTCTGGATTTATACGGGCGTGCATACGCCGCTGCAGAAGCTCAGCGAGGCGACACACCGCATCAAAGAGGAAGATTTTGACTTTGAACTGGATGTGAAGGGAAAAGATGAGATCAGCGAGCTCTGCCGGGATTTTGATGAGATGCGGCAGAGGCTGAAGGATCTGGACGAGGAGAAAAAGGCGTTCGACCGTCAGAGTAAGGAGCTGATCAGCAACATCTCGCACGACCTGAAGACGCCGATCACGGCGGTTAAGGGATATGTCGAGGGAATCATGGACGGCGTCGCGGACACCCCGGAAAAAATGGATCGATATATCCGCACGATTTATATCAAGGCAAACGACATGGATCGCCTGATCAATGAGCTGACCTTTTATTCCAAGATCGATACGAACAAGATTCCTTACAATTTCAACAGAATCGACGTCGCGGAATATTTTGACGACTGCGCGGAGGAGGTCGGTCTGGAAATGCGCGAGAGGAGTATCGTGTTTTCCTACATCAACACGGTAGAGCCCGGCACGCTGATCATTGCGGACGCGGAGCAGCTCAAGCGCGTGATCAACAATATTATCGGGAATTCGGTCAAATATATGGACAAGGATAAGAAGTATGTTCAACTTCGCGTGATGGATGTCGGGGATTTCATTCAGGTCGAGCTGGAGGACAATGGAAAGGGCATTCCGAATCAGGAGCTTGTATCGATCTTCGACCGTTTTTACCGGACGGATCAGTCGCGCAACTCGGCGCAGGGAGGCAGCGGGATCGGACTGTCTATCGTGAAAAAGATCGTTGAGGATCACGGGGGCAGGATCTGGGCGACCAGCAAGGTCAGCGAGGGAACGGTCATGCACTTTGTTGTCAGGAAGTATATATCTTCCGTTCAGGGGTAGGAGGATTCTGATGGAATTGTGAAAAACTAAGAGGATTTCAGCATATCAGGAGGAATTTCCATATGAGCAAAATATTAATCATTGAGGATGAAACGGCGATCGCGGATCTGGAGCGGGATTATTTGGAGCTGTCAGGCTTTGAAGTGGAGATTGAAAATTCCGGCGATAAAGGACTTGCGCGGGCTTTGGAGGAGGACTTTGATCTGATGATATTGGATCTGATGCTCCCGGGAATGGACGGGTTTGAGATCTGCCGAAATGTCCGCGAGAAGAAAAATGTGCCGATTATCATGGTTTCCGCCAAAAAGGACGATATCGATAAAATCCGCGGCCTCGGTCTGGGAGCGGACGATTACATGACGAAGCCGTTCTCGCCGAGCGAGCTTGTGGCGCGTGTGAAAGCGCATCTTGCAAGGTATGAGCGGCTGGTGAACAGCAATGTTCAGGAAAATGATATCATTGAGATCCGCGGGATCAAGATCGACAAGACGGCTCGTCGCGTCTGGATCGACGGGGAAGAGAAGAATTTCACGACGAAGGAATTCGATCTGCTGACTTTTCTGGCGCAGAATCCGAACCATGTATTCACGAAAGAGGAGCTGTTCAAGGAGATTTGGGACATGGAGTCAATCGGCGACATTGCGACGGTCACGGTGCATATCAAGAAGATCCGTGAGAAGATCGAAAAGCAGTCCTCCAAGCCGCAGTATATCGAGACGATCTGGGGCGTCGGCTATCGCTTCAAGGTATGAGAGTCTTGTAAATGAACGGATAACCGGAGTTGTCGAAAATATGAATGAGAAATTGAATATTTTGTACGAAGACGCGGATCTGATCGTCTGTCATAAGCCGGCGGGCGTCCCGGTACAGAGCGCGAAGGTCGGTCAGAAGGATATGGTCAGTATACTGAATAATTATCTTGCGGCTCCGTTGATCCGCGTTGTCCATCGGCTCGATCAGCCGGTAGAGGGCGTTCTTGTGTTTGCGAAGACGAAACGGGCGGCGGCTGAGTTGTCCCGACAGGTCGCCGACGGGAGCATGAAGAAGATCTATCAGGCGGTATGCTGTGCGGTCAGCGCGGGACCCGACGGAGAAGGACAGACGGCCGCTCTGCCCGAAAACGGATCCGCGAACAAGAACGGGGACTATGAACCCGGCAGAGAGCATCGTCTTGTCGATTATCTTGTGAGAAACGGAAGGACGAATACTTCCTCCGTGGCAGAAAAAAACAGTCGAGATGCGAAACGTGCCGAGCTTGTTTTTCGCGTGATCGGAAAACGGAAGATTGCGCCGGATTGTGCGGGAAAGATCTGCCTTCTTGCGGAAATCGGGCTGAAGACCGGCCGCCATCACCAGATTCGGGTACAGATGGCGCATGCCGGACTGCCGCTGTACGGCGATCGGAAATACAACGAAAGCTGGCAGGATTTTCTGATGGAAGCGGACAGGATTCATTTATCCGGGCAGGATGCCGGGAAAATTCCTCTTGCGCTTTGCGCCGTCTCGCTTGCGTTCTGCCATCCCGTGTCGAAGGAATCTCTGACGTTTGAGATAACGCCGCAATCAGACATTTTTTCAGCCTTTGGCGGCGATAAGCGCTGAGAT
The DNA here is from genome assembly GCA_947627245.1 of uncultured Lachnospiraceae bacterium. Classification (GTDB taxonomy): domain Bacteria; phylum Bacillota; class Clostridia; order Lachnospirales; family Lachnospiraceae; genus Choladousia. The sequence goes on from CANQVH010000030.1 coordinate 4,903, forward strand.
CGATCGTGCATAAGAAAAAATAAAATTCTCCATACTAAGCAGGAAAAGGTATATGCGGGATTTCTGCATAAGAGAAAACGGTTGGAAGGTGCAAAGTATGGAGGAAGGGAAGAAGATACTTACAGTGACGGGGATTACATTGGCGGTTTATTTCGTATACCGATATCTGCTGCCGTATGTAATTCCTTTTTTGATTGCCTATATGCTGGTGCATATTTTAAATCCGGTGACGGAAGCGATACGAAAAAAACTGCCGTGGAAAAAAGAGGTGATCGTTTCCGTTCTGCTGGTTATTCTGCTTACGGGCATGACGTTTCTGTTCTATTATTTTTACTGCCTGCTGATGGGGCAGATCCGGAAGATTGCGATGAATTTTGATTACTATTACAACTGCTTCTGCGGATGGGTGGACGGCTGCTGCCATATGGCGGAGCGAAGCTTCGGGATACAGGTGGACGAGCTCCGCGATTTCGTTTATTCCAGTCTGGAGCATGCGACAGAGCAGATCCGCGTCTACATCATACCGGGCGTTGTGAATTATTCCGTTCGGTATCTCAAGAAACTGATGGACGTCGGACTTTTTTTGCTCATGCTGTTTGTCGCGGTGATTCTGCTGATGAAGGATTACGATGAGATGATCGAAAGGCTGCAGGAGTATACGATCTACCGGCACATTCACAACATCACGAACCGGATGTGGAAACAGGGCGGAATGTACATGAAAGCGCAGTTTATGATCATCGCCGTGATTATTGTGCTGTGCACGGCCGGGCTCTGGGTGATGGGAAATCCGTATTTTCTGGTGCTCGGCATCGTGATCGGGCTGATGGACGCGCTGCCCTTTGTCGGCACGGGGACGGTGCTGATTCCGATGGCGGTGTTCCTGCTGTTTCGGAGAAGCTTTCGGCTGGCGGTCTGTTATCTCGGATTGTTTCTGCTGACCTACGTTGTGCGGGAATTTCTTGAGCCGAGGCTGATCGGGCAGAAGCTGGGCATTTATCCGTTCGTCATGATCGTGGTCGTTTACGCCGGCCTTTATCTCTACGGGCCGGCCGGAGTTGTGCTCGGACCGGTCACTTTGCTGACGGTGATGGAAATTCTGAGAGAATTTCGCGAGGAAGAGAAGGGGACGTTCCCGCGGTGATCCGGAAAGTGTTATCGATTGTTAAAATAATAATAATCAATAAATTCTGGACATATATGGAAAAATACATTAATATAAGGGAGTGGGACGGAGATAAGAAGAAATGAAAAAGAAAAATGAGATCGTGCGTTCTCTTGCGATGGTAACTCAGCTCGGAATCAGCATGCTTGCCCCCGTCGTTCTCTGCGCGTTTATCGGGAGCTGGCTTGACGAGCGATACGGTTGGTCTGTCACAGCAGTTCTTCTGATCCTCGGGATACTAGCCGGGGCGAGGAACACATGGATCCTTTTGAAGCAGATACAGCCGCCGTCATCGAAGGAAAGGCAGAAAAATGAAAAGGAAAATCAATGACACGCTTCTGGAGCTGATCTGCGGCATTTTAGCGGCAGGCGCCGTGATAGAGATCATTGACCTGATCGTCACGGGCGTTTACCCTCAGTTCTCCGGACTGCGGTTTTTGTTTGCCACGGGGTTTTGGATCGGAATTGTCGTGGCGATCGTGCTGGCGGCGCATATGTACCGGTCGATCGATCGGGCGCTGGATATGCAGCCGAAGGATGCGGAGGGCTACATGCGCAGGGCATATCTTTTGCGCACCGTGATCATACTGCTGGCCGCGGCCGCGGTGCATTATCTGAAGCTCGGATATGTGATGGCGTATTTTGTCGGAGTGCTCTGCCTGAAATTCGGAGCGTTTCTGCAGCCGTTGGTGCATAAACTTCTGGGAAGATCCGGAAAATAGCTTCTGTCGGAAGCGGATTTCGACAATCATTTCGGTAATTATTCAGAGTCGGCGGGGCGATTCCTGTGCGTTTGGCGCCGCGGTTACTGATTAATTATAACATAGAGTATGCGGGAAAGGAGGAGGAAACGTGGAGACTGCGAATTTGCTGGCAGCATCCGGATCGGATGTGGATTTTATGATTCACGGCGTCTTCAGCTACAAGCTGTTCGGACAGACGTTCTGGATTACGACGACGCATGTTGCCATATTGATCGTTATGCTGCTGATTCTCGCGTTTGCGATCGCGGCAAGGATCACGATCAGCCATGCGCAGAAGTATCCGTCCGGTTTCCAGAATGTCGTGGAGATCGTCGTCGAGATGCTCGACAACATGGTGGAAAGCAGCATGGGCGTGCATGCGAAGAAGTTCCGGAATTACATCGGATCCATCTTTATCTTTATTTTTATCAGCAATATTTCAGGTCTGTTCGGACTGCGGCCGCCTACGGCGGATTACGGTGTGACACTCCCGCTCGGACTGATCACGTTTGGGATTATCCAGTACAACAACGTCAAATACAATAAGTTTGGCGCGTTTACCGGATTGTTCCAGCCGCTGCCGTTCCTCTTTCCGATCAATCTGATCGGTGAGATCGCGGTGCCGTTTTCCCTGTCGCTGCGTCTGTTCGGTAATGTTTTGTCCGGCACGGTCATGATGTCGCTGATCTATTCGCTTCTGTCCAGATTTGCCATCGGCTGGACGGGTTTCCTGCACATCTATTTTGATGTCTTTTCAGGCGCGATACAGACCTACGTGTTCTGTATGCTGACGATGGTGTTTGTGACAGACAAGCTTCCGGGAACGGAAGGATAGCCGGGAAAAAGGCTCACTGTTTTGTCCGTGCTGAAACGGCGGCAGTGAAGGTAGAGGGCAGAAATTACAAAAACAATTACAAAAACATAAATTCATAGGAGGTAGTATCATGGAAGGTATCACAAACGAAGGATTGGTATTAGCTTGTTCGGCAATCGGCGCAGGGCTTGCCCTGATCGCAGGTATCGGCCCGGGCGTAGGTCAGGGTATCGCGGCAGGTCACGGCGCGTCCGCAGTGGGACGCAATCCGGGGGCGAAGGGCGACATCACGTCCACGATGCTTCTCGGACAGGCCGTCGCGGAGACGACCGGTCTTTACGGCCTTGCGATCGCGTTTATACTCTTGTTTGCGAATCCGCTGATCGGAAAGCTTTCGTGAAAGCAATGAGCCGTGCAAAAACACTGGAGCGGGAAATGCCTGCTTGCAGGCAATTTCACGGGACAGTGGATTTATAGGGCGAACGCCCACGACCGAGGAAAAGCGAAGCTTTTTCGAGGGAGGCACGGCATAATGTAAATTGATAGGGAAAGGAGGCGAAATCTTGGAACGATTGTTTAATCTTGACCCGCAGCTTCTTCACGACGCGGTTCTGCTGGCGTTGTCAGTGTTTGTGATGTTCACATTCCTGTCGTACCTGCTGTTTAATCCGGCCCGCGATTTTCTGAAGAAACGTGCGCAGCGGGTGAAGGACAATATCGATTCTGCGGAAAAGGCAAAGGCCGACGCCGAAGCGCTCCGTCTCGAATACGAGGATAAGCTTCGCAACATCCACATGGAAGAGAATGAGATCCTGAGCGCCGCGCGCAGGAAGGCGCTTGAGAACGAGGCGAAGATCATCGAGAGCGCGAGAACGGAAGCCGCGGCGATCATTGCGCGGGCTGACAAGCAGGCGGAGCTGGAGATAAAGAAAGCGCAGGACGATATCAAGAAGGAGATTATTACGGTTGCATCAATGATCGCGGGTAAAGTGGTCAGTGAGAAGATCGATACGGATATCCAAGATTCGTTGGTGGATGATACATTGAAGGAAATAGGTGATCAGACATGGCAAAGCTAGTGGCAGGGACCTATGGGGACGCGTTATTTGAGCTTGCTGTGGAAGAGAACCGGATCGACAGTCTGGCGGAGGAGATTGAAGTCGTCAGGACTGTGCTGAAGGAAAATGAAGACTTTGAAAAGATCCTGATGCACCCGGAGATTCCGAAGGAAAAAAAGCTCCGAGCCGTTGAGGATGTATTCAAAGGAAGAATATCCGACGCCCTCACAGGGTTCATGACGATCGTAGTGACAAAGGGAAGATACAGTGAGCTGCAGGATATTTTTGCGTATTTTATTGCAAGGGTGAAGGAATACAAAAAGATCGGGGTTGCCGAGGTGATCTCGGCGGTTCCGCTTCGGGAGGAACAGAGGCAGAGGATCGAGCAGAAGCTTCTGGACACGACCTCCTACGAGACAATGGAGATTGACTACAAGGTGGACAAAAGTCTGATCGGCGGGATGACGATCCGCATCAACGGCCGCGTGGTGGACAGCACGATCCGCAGCAAGCTGGACAAGCTGACCTCGGGCCTTTTGAAGATCTCCTTAGAAAGTGAGAAAGAAGGTGTGCAGACCTCATGAATTTAAGACCAGAGGAAATTAGTTCTGTGATCAAAGAGCAGATTCAGAGATACTCCTCCGAGATCGCGGTATCCGACACCGGCACCGTTATTCAGGTTGCGGACGGAATTGCCCGTATCTACGGCCTCGAAACGGCTATGCAGGGCGAGCTTCTGGAATTTCCGGGAGAAGTATACGGCATGGTCCTGAATCTGGAGGAGGACAATGTCGGCGCGGTGCTCCTTGGCGGCAGCAACGACATCAGCGAGGGCGATACCGTAAAGACGACAGGCAGAGTCGTGGAGGTTCCGGTCGGGGACGGGATGCTCGGGCGTGTTGTGAACGCACTCGGACAGCCGATTGACGGCAAGGGACCGATCCACTCCGAGAATTACCGCAGGATCGAGCGTGTGGCGCACGGCGTGATCGCGAGGAAATCCGTGGATACGCCGCTTCAGACCGGTATCAAGGCCATCGATTCGATGGTGCCGATCGGACGCGGACAGCGTGAGCTCATCATCGGCGACCGCCAGACCGGAAAGACGGCGATCGCGATCGATACGATCATCAATCAGAAGGGTCAGAACGTAAAGTGCATTTACGTCGCGATCGGCCAGAAGGCTTCCACGGTCGCATCCATCGTAAACACGCTGGAGGAATACGGCGCGATGGATTATACGACGGTCGTGGCGGCGACGGCGAGCGAGCTGGCTCCGCTACAGTACATTGCCCCGTATTCGGGCTGCGCGATGGGTGAGGAGTGGATGGAGAACGGACAGGACGTGCTGATCATTTATGACGATCTGTCGAAGCACGCGGCGGCTTACCGCACGCTTTCCCTGCTTCTGAAGCGTCCGCCGGGACGTGAGGCGTATCCGGGCGACGTTTTCTACCTACATTCCAGACTGCTGGAACGCGCGGCGAAGCTCTCCGACGAGCTGGGCGGGGGTTCTCTGACAGCGCTTCCGATCATCGAGACGCAGGCGGGCGACGTGTCCGCGTACATTCCGACAAATGTCATTTCCATCACGGACGGACAGATTTATCTGGAGTCCGAGATGTTCAATTCCGGTTTCCGTCCGGCGATCAACGCGGGTATCTCCGTGTCCCGTGTCGGCGGCGCGGCGCAGATCAAGGCTATGAAGAAGATCGCAGCTCCGATCCGTGTCGAGCTGGCACAGTACCGTGAGCTGGCGGCGTTCTCGCAGTTCGGTTCCGAGCTGGACGACGATACGAAGCAGCGTCTGGCGCAGGGCGAGCGCATTCGCGAGGTCCTGAAGCAGCCGCAGTACGAACCGATGCCGGTGCAGTATCAGGTCATCATCATTTACGCGGCGACGAACGGATATTTGCTTGATATCGCAGTGGAGGATATCCTGCGTTTTGAGAAGGAGTTCTTCGAATTCCTGAACACGAAGTATCCGGAGATCCCGGAGAAGATCGCGAGCGAAAAGGAGATCTCCGAGGAGACGGATGCGGCGCTTAAGAAGGCGATCGAGGAATTCAAGGCGAGTTTCAAATAAGGAGGGCAATGTATGGCCTCGATGAGAGACATCAAGCGGCGGCGCAACAGCATCGCGAGCACCCAGCAGATCACGAAAGCGATGAAGCTGGTATCCACGGTCAAGTTGCAGAAGACGAAGGCGCGCGCCGAGCGGTCAAAACCGTATTTTGATAAAATGTACAGTACGGTGACTTCCATGCTGGCGAAATCGGGGACGATCAATCATCCGTATCTGAGGGCGAACAATTCCCCGAAGAAAGCGGTCATCCTGATTACCTCGAACCGCGGACTGGCAGGCGGCTACAATTCCAACGTGATCAAGCTGGTTACGGGTTCGGAGCTGAAACCGGAAGAGGTTGTATTGTTCGCGGTCGGAAACAAGGGCAAAGAATATTTCCAGCGAAGGAATTACCGTATTGAAAAGGAATATCCGGAAGTGATCGAGAATCCGATGTTCACCGATGCGAAGGAGATCTGCGACGAGGTCATGAAGCTCTTCGCGGCAGGAGAGATCGGGGAGATTTATCTGGCGTACACGTATTTTAAGAATACGGTGGTCCATGAGCCTCAGCTTCTCAAGCTTCTTCCGGTAGAGGTCCGCGAAGAAGATCTTGCGGCGGCGCGGGAAAAGGCGGCGGATCATACCTTGATGAACTATGAGCCGGAGGAAGAGGAGGCTCTGGATGTCATCATTCCGAAATATATGACCAGCATCATTTATGGTGCATTGGTTGAAGCGGTCGCCAGCGAGAACGGCGCCCGCATGCAGGCAATGGACTCCGCGACGAGCAATGCGGAAGAGATGATCGATAAGCTGACGCTGCAGTACAATCGCGCGCGTCAGGGCTCGATCACGCAGGAGCTGACAGAGATCATCGCAGGGGCCAATGCCATCAGTTAAAAAGGAGAGTGAATATGGCGAAGAAAGGAAAGATCACTCAGATCATTGGTGCAGTATTAGATATTAAGTTCCCGGATGGGGAGCTGCCGGCCATCTATGAGGCGATCCACATCACACGGACGACGGGCGAGACGCTTGTCGTTGAGGTCGCGCAGCACTTAGGCGACGAGACCGTGCGATGCATCGCGATGGGTTCCACAGACGGACTGGTTCGCGGAATGGACGCGGAGGCGACCGGTGCCCCGATTTCCGTTCCGGTGGGCGAGCAGACGCTCGGCCGTATCTTTAACGTCATCGGTGATCCGATCGATAACAAGCCGGCGCCGGAGGGCGTGAAATTCATGCCGATCCACCGCGAGGCGCCGACTTTTGAAGAACAATCGACTTCGGCGGAAGTACTTGAGACAGGCATCAAGGTCGTAGACCTGCTTTGCCCGTATCAGAAAGGCGGAAAGATCGGTCTGTTCGGCGGCGCAGGCGTAGGCAAGACGGTTCTGATTCAGGAGCTGATCCGCAACATTGCGACCGAGCACGGCGGATATTCCGTATTTACGGGCGTCGGCGAGCGCACGCGTGAAGGAAACGACCTGTACCACGAGATGCAGCAGTCCGGCGTTATCAACAAGACGACGATGGTGTTCGGCCAGATGAATGAGCCGCCCGGAGCGAGAATGCGCGTTGGTCTGACCGGACTTACGATGGCGGAGAATTTCCGTGACGAAGGCGGAAAAGATGTTCTGCTGTTTATCGATAATATTTTCCGTTTCACGCAGGCAGGCTCTGAGGTATCCGCATTGCTCGGACGTATGCCGTCGGCCGTGGGCTATCAGCCGACGCTGCAGACGGAGATGGGCGCGCTGCAGGAGCGCATCACTTCGACGAAGAACGGTTCCATCACCTCGGTACAGGCGGTTTACGTGCCTGCCGACGACCTGACGGATCCGGCTCCGGCGACGACGTTCGCGCATCTGGACGCGACGACCGTGCTGTCTCGTTCCATCGTGGAGCTCGGCATTTATCCGGCCGTCGATCCGCTTGATTCCACGTCCCGCATCCTCGATCCGCGTATCGTCGGCGAGGAACATTACAGCGTGGCGCGCGGCGTGCAGGAGATCCTTCAGAAGTACAAGGAGCTGCAGGACATCATCGCAATCCTCGGCATGGACGAGCTTTCCGAGGACGACAAGCTGGTCGTAAGCCGTGCGAGAAAGGTACAGCGCTTCCTGTCGCAGCCGTTCTTCGTGGCGACGCAGTTCACCGGGACAGACGGCAAGTATGTGCCGCTTTCTGAGACAATCCGCGGCTTCCGCGAGATTCTTGACGGCAAGCACGATGACATTCCGGAGAGCTATTTCCTGAACGCAGGGACGATCGATGAAGTAGTAGCTCGGATGAAGTAAAGCGCCGTTTGAGCTTTGCGCGGATAAAATTTCAGAAAAGGAATTTTGTCCGAAACCGGTGAAAGAAATGGAGACGTACTATGGCAGACGATAAGTATTTTGATCTTGAGATCATCACGCCGGATCGCGTATTCTGGAAGGGACAGGCGTCCATGCTGGAGCTCAACACGAGTGAGGGACAGGTGGGCATCTACAAGCGGCATATTCCGATGACGATGATCCTTGCGCCCGGCATCATGACGATCCACCTTGAGGGAGAGAACAAGGAAGCGGCCGTACACGCTGGTTTCATTGAAATCCTGCCGGATAAAATTTCCGTGATGGCGGAGATTGCCGAGTGGCCGGAGGAGATCGACGAGAATCGCGCAAAGGAAGCAGAGCTTCGCGCCGAGCGCCGACTGCAGGCTCACGATCCGAGGATCGACACGTCCCGGGCCGAGGTGGCGCTGAAGAAAGCGATGGTGCGGCAGCAGCTTGCAAAGATGAGATAAAAGAAATTTCTGTTCAAAATGAACGGAGCTGTTACACGTCAGATTGACTGTGGCAGCTCCGTGTTTTTTTAGATCTTCTTCCTCATCATCTCAACATTTGTGCAGTACTGCAGGGCGGTGTCGCGCGTGATGCGGCCCTTTCGGAAGAGCTCCAGCAGACTGTTGTCCATCGAGATCATGTCCTCTTTCGCGGAGGTGTAGATGATGCCCTCGATCTGGTGCATCTTGTTGTCGCGGATCATATTGCTGATGGCCGGAGTCATGATCATGATCTCGAACGCCGGGATCATGCCGCCGCCGACGGCCGGGACGAGCTGCTGCGATACGACTGCGCGCAAAACCATCGAGAGCTGTACCGCGATCTGGTGCTGCTGTGAGGAGTCAAACACATCGACGATACGGCTGATCGTGTTCGCAGCGCCGATCGTGTGCAGGCTGGAAAGCACGAGATGGCCGGTCTCCGCGGCCGTCATTGCCGTCTGGATTGTTTCATGGTCGCGCATCTCGCCGAGCAGGATGACGTCCGGACTCTGGCGCAGCGCCGCGCGCAGGGCGGTCAGATAATTTTCGGTATCCGTGGAGATTTCGCGCTGGCTGACGATACTCTTCTTGTGGCGGTGCAGGAATTCCAGCGGGTCTTCCAGCGTGATGATGTGATCTTCGCGGGAGGCGTTGATGCGGTCCACGAGACATGCGAGTGTCGTGGATTTACCGCTGCCGGCCGGACCCGTTACGAGAACAAGCCCCTTCGTGATATCGGTGAGGCCAAGCACGATCGGCGGAATGCCGAGCTCCTCCGGGCGCGGCAGTTCAAAGACAATGACACGGATCACTGCGGCGAGTGAGCCACGCTGCTTGTACGTGCTGACGCGGAAACGCGACAGGCCGGGGATGGCAAAGGAAAAGTCGTCGTCGCCGTACTCAAGGAATTTCGCCATGGAGCGGTCGCTTGCCAGATGGTAAATATCCCGGATCAGTACTTCCGTGTCGACCGGCATCAGGCGTTCGCCTTCCGAGTGGATCTCTCCGTTTACCTTATAGCTCAGGGGAAGGCCGGCTACAATAAAAATGTCGGAGGCCTTTGCCTGTGTGGCTGAGGTGAGGATGGATGTTGCATTCGTTACTTCACTCATAAGATCAGTACTCCTTTTTATCTTTGCTGCGGAACAGATGCATGCTGTTGTCCGCGTTCCAGTCGTTTGTATTGACTACCTTCCATGTGTGAATACGGTATAGTGGGTCGTCGTCTGAGGACGGATATGCGATGTCGAGCCGGACCCGCAAAATCTGATCGTCATCTATCCCAACGGAAAAAGCAAGCGCACCGTCCTCCAGAGAAACGTCCGGGATATCTCTGCTGATCTGACTGCAAAGCTGCAGGTACGCGGCCTCCTGTCGCGCTGTATCAGCTTTTTTGACATCGTCGGAATTGTTTTCTGTGTCAGTCTTTTTAATATCGCCGGAATTGTTTTCTGTGTCAGTCTTTTCGACATTGCCGGAGTTGTTTTCTGCATCAGCCTCTCTGAGATACGCCGCAAGCTGTTCGTCGATCTGGGCAAGCAAGGCGTTTGCGGAGGTCACGGCGGCGTAGTATTCCGTCGTGCGGTCCGCCGCCTGACTGCTTAGCGTTTCGTCCGCGACTGCCCCGGACAAGGACAGCAGGGAAAAGACGATCAGGCACAGCGACAGAAAGATCAACAGCATCAGGGAGACACCGGAGGTTTTTCTCATTGCAGCGCCTCCTTTCGCGTCGTCGCACGGTGAAGGGTGACGGAGAGACCGTAGACCGGAGCGTGATCATAATCGGTAACGGAAATGTCAAGCGTCTCCTCGTGCCCGTCTTCCCCGACCGTTGCGGACAGCAGATAGCGCGCTTCGTCCGCCGTGCAGGTCTGAAAATCTCTATCATAGAAGATTACGAGCCCTTCCTGTCCGGAGGAATCCTCCGGAAGCGCCGAAACGGAAGCGCCCGGAAGATATTCCGCGATGGTCTTCAGGAGAATTTCGGGGTTGTCAATCGGCTCCGTCCGTTCATTTTCTGTCTGTGCTTCTGCGCCGGACAGGGCATCCTCCGCAACTGCTGCGACAGAGGCCGCCGCGGCCTGTGCATGCGAAAGCGCGTCCGCGCGCTGCGTGATTCCGTGCGCGTTTGCGAAAAGCCGCAGGCAGACGGTGCTCACGATCAGAAAGAAAAACAGAACAATAATAAATTCGATAAAGAACAGGTGCGAGCCTGTCCGGTTGTTCTTATTCATAGGAATCTCCATTCCGCTGTAAATCCGGAAAATCGGCAGCGATAAATATTTCTGCAGGCGATCCGGTGTTATTCAGACATATTCAGACCGCCGGAGACGTGAACCAGCTCGGAGAGCTTATTGCCTTCCTCGCCGACAGCCGTGACCGACAGCAGATTCGTCCCGTCAACCGCCTCGATCGAAAGCGAAGACAGCTCGACGATGCGGTTCCCCATCGCGGCTTCCGGCGTTCTGTCCTCTGGAACCATCAATTCGCACAGAGCGCCGTCATAGAAATATACATAAGTAATGTAAACGGCGCTGTCAATCGTATCGCGAAACGCGAGCGTCGGAAACGTAACGGAATCGGCGTTCTTATCCGTAGACGCGGCGGAAGCGGCGGAATCAGAGCCTTCTTTTGGAAGCGTTCCGATCGAAGTCAGGAAAACTGCGCCTGCCTCGTCATGCTGACGCACCTTTTCCGACACATAGGCGACCGCGGTACGCGAGGTATAATTTTCGTTCAGGTATGCCGTCCCGTTGCGGTAGATGGTAGATCCCATGCCTGAGAGCATCAGTGTGAACAGGCAGAAGATCAGGAGCAGCAGGAACGAAAACAGAGAATCGATTGAGTGCTTTTTCTGTTTAATCTCCATGCGGCGCCTCCTTATTTTCGATCGGGAAAATGGTGACGTCCGGCATCAGGTTTGCCCCTGTGATCTCATAGTCGACCAGATATTTATCCGCGTCCCAGTTGATTCCGTAGTGTTCTTTAATATAATCAAGACTTTCCGGATAACGTCCCTTCATCGCGTAGCAATGAACCGCGCTGCGGAGAATGGCTTGCTGCAGGCTGTCGATCTGGCTGTTGTCTGAAGAACGGCGCACGGAGGAAACACCCCACAGAAGGATCGCGACGGCGATACACATCCCTGAGATCGATGTGATTGTGCGGCGCAGCAGGTGCGAAGAAGATTTTTTTTGCGCAAATCGATTCATAGCAGCCTCCGTTATCCGATGTTCGCCATCACGCCGAGAAGCGGCAGCATGACGGACACGAGGATCAATCCGGTGAGAACCGAAAGAATTGCCGTCAAAGCAGGCTCGAGCATGTTGACCGCGGATTGGATGCGCACGTCCGCTTCCTCTTGGCAGTTATCGGAAATCTGATCGAGCGCAATCTCTGCGGTACCGGTTCGGAAACCGATCGTAACCATACGTGCGTTCAAACCTGTGATAATACCGGCGTCGCGCAGAGCGGAGGAGAGATCGTTGCCCTGATCCATCAGATCGCTCGCCTGTTTAACGCTCTTTTCAAAATCGTCGTGCTTTGTCAGGGAATTGGCAAGCTCAAAGCTCTCGCCCATGTCCAGCCCGCTGTGCAAAGAGAGCGCAAGCGCCTTGCAGAAACGGGAGGTCGCCAGCAGCCGCATGATCCTGCGGCCGAGCGGAAGGCTGGTCACGGCTGATATGAGAGCCGGGGCGCCCTTGCCCGTGCGCAGCATGACGAGAGAAGCGATCACGAGAATGACGACCACGACAAGAAGGACCGCGGACACGCGCTGCACCGCGCCGGAGATTCGGAATACGGTAGCGGAGATGCCGGTCATCTCGATGCCGAGCTGGTTGAACACTTCACGGAATACCGGCATGACCTGCGTCATCAGCACGATGAGCACGGCGAACAGCATAGTCAGCAGGATGAGCGGATAGGTCAGCGCGTCGCGGATGCTGCGCATCAGCATGGACTGGCGGCTGTAGTACGCAGAGAGGGAAGTCATAACGTCCTCGAGCGTGCCGCTGCGCTCCGCGATCTGCGTCATACGAATAAAATATTCCGGAAAGACTTCGGTCTTTTGGAGCGCCTCGGACAGATCGCCGGTCTCTTCGAGCGATTGATAAACCTCATCCAGAATGTCCTTCCCCGGTCCGGGCGGCGTGTCGTCGCGCATGATCAGGACGCCTTCAACCGTCGAGATGCCGGAGTGCAGGATCATGGCAAGCTGTTCCGCGAACGCGGAGAGCTCGCTGTCGGTCAGTAAATTCTTCATAATTAATCTCCATTCCGCCGCCGTTTTGCCGGCGGCACAAATAGTAATGAGAAAGTTATTTTCACACTATCTCCATTCTGCCGTCTTTTTGCCGGCGGCACAGATAGTAAAGAAAATCAGCGAATATACTGCAGTGAATAATTTTCTCCGTCGCCAACATAGTCGTTTGTCAGTTCGTCGCTGCCGAGCGTCGCCGCGAAGGTCGGATCCATGAGCTCCCATTCGTTTCCGGTGAACTGTACGGCCTTGCGGACCCAGCCGACGGATTCAATGTAGACGTCGACCCATGCGTGACGGATGTCGCCGCTGTAGCCGATGTTCAGCCGCGCGGGGATCGACAGGGACCGGAGCATGGACACGGTGAGCGCTGCATAATCAAAGCAGATCCCCGTCCCGGTGCGCAGCGTTTCGTCGATATCAGGCAGATAGCCGGTCTCGACCGTGGCGGCTTTTTCGTCGTCATATGTGATATGATCTGTCACATAGCTGTAGATCGCGGTCAGGGCGTCAAGATCCGTCTCACAGTCCGCGGAGAGCTCGCCGGCCAGACGAACGGCCTCGCTGTCCTGCGTAAAGTCGACATACTGGTTCGGATATAAAAAAGGAAGAAAACTGTTTTGAAGCTCCACGGACACGGAATAGGCCAGCAAAGACGCATACTGGTCTCCCCCGACATTTTCAAACGCCAGTATTGTGTACGCGCCGCTTCCCGCGGTGAAGGGAAAAGCGGTATACTCGTCCGGCTCCTCCAGAAAATATTTGTAGATGACCTGATCGGGTCCCGTCACCTGAATATTGATCTTGTGTCCGGAACCGGAGAGGATCCCCATAAAATATCCCTGATCCATATTGGAAAAATCGAGCGTAAGAGGATCGGCCTCAACGGTTTCCTTTTTTCCGAATTCCGGAGCCAGCACGTTGGTCTTGCCGGGCTCGTAGGCCGGTTTTTCGGAAATTCCCCCCGACGTACCGGAGGATTGTTTTCCGCAGCCGGAGCCGAAAAGCATCACAAGAGCGGCCAGCGCCGCAAGTGTCCTGCGCTTATAAAAAGGTTTCATAGCGGTATTGCGGACTCCTTCTGAATATGGTATAGTAATTTTGTCTGATACAAGTATAGCAGAATAAGAAAAAAAAGGAAGTTTTTTTTGAAAAAAGTATTGACAAAGCCAAAGATATCCAGTACTATGATAGTGAATCAAAATATCAATCTGATATAGGGGCAAACCTATCGAAAGATAGGGACGCAAAGCCAAGGGTCTACGGCTTATCTGTTTTGATAAGCTATGACAGCCGGTTGCCGCATTGTAATCATGAAGCATGGCAAGGATTTCTGACAGGCAGGCGTGATATGATGTGTATGTGGTGGCCGCGAGATTTTTGAGCGGTTATTTTTTTTCCTCGAGGTCTATATCAGACGTGGAAATTCAGGAGGAGGAATGGTTATGAGTAGGGAGAAATTGACAGAGTTGCTGAAAAAGCGCTCCACAAGAATCGGCGGTGTCGTTCTTGCGGCAGCTATCGTGTTCAGCGGCAGCATGTGGGCGTGGAAGGATTCTCAGAGTACGATCCCTGAGCTTGTCACGTATGTGGATATGGCCGAGGATGTCACGATAGAGGACGATGAGGTACCGCTTGGCAAGGCGAAGGTGACGTTGACCGTAGGGCAGTCGACGACCCTGAAGGCAAAAGGCAAGAAGGCTACTTGGAAGTCCAGCAAGAAGTCGGTTGCGACCGTCAACAAAAAGGGCAAGGTTACAGCCAAGAAGGAAGGTACCGCAACGATCACCGCTAAAGTAGGCAAGAAAAAGACGACATGGAATATAGCCGTTACGAAAAAGGGCAAGGCAGGTACGACGGAAACCGTGACCACGACTGATGAGAAGACAGTAGGAACGGCTGAGGCATTGGGCTCCGGCGCTACCGGAGAGATCCCGGTAACGGCGATCGCCGCGAGAGTGGATGCCAGAGTCAGCAATGCGTTCACCACGATGGGCTGCACGATCAAGACGGCGTCGGGCGTTCCGTACGACGGACAGTTTGATGCGAGAACACGTTCCATTACTCTGAATGCCGAGAAGGATACTTCGCAGACCGTATACCATGAGCTCGGACATTTCCTTGCATTCATCGCAGGGAACTATGACAAGAGCACAGAGTTTGCGGCGATCTTCGCGAAGGAGCAGTCTCTGTATACCGCTTACAACAAAGCGTATGTGTGCTCCAATGCATCTGAGTATTTCGCAGAGTCGTTCAAGAACTACACACTTGATCCGACGACGCTTCAGACCTCCAGACCGGAGACCTACGCAGCAATCGTGAATTGCTTGGCGAAGGTAACGGATGCTCAGGTATCTGCGATCATGACCGCTTACAGCGCAATTTGGGCATAAGAGTTGGTTTGCAACATGAAAGAAAAATCCTGCTTCACTGTTTGGTGAAGCAGGATTTTTTTAATGGGTTTCGGTTGATTCGGAATCGCTCACATCTGAAATTTTATCAACGGCTTCTTCCGTCTGCTCTGTCTGCTGTTCCCCGTGCTGTTCTCCGTCCGAGATCTCCTGCAGTTCCGGGTTATCATCCGGATCCGGCAGCTCCCCGAACTCTTCTTCGCTGTCTTCTTCCTCCTGCGGGATGTATTTTTTGAAGATCTGTATGAAGAACCGGGAGTTCACATAGGCGATACAGGAAAAAGCAAGCATGATCCAGACCAGAAGTCCGTACCAGAACGTGTAGCTGTTGAGCAATGTAATGAATACGGCAGCCACGGTGATCGCGAGCATAAGAACCGTGCGCGGAAAATCGAGGATCGCCATAAACAGAGCGTTCTTCAGTGTCGCGCGGACGGAATTTTCAAACTTAGCCAGTATCGGGAATACGTAGGTCATCACCATGAAATATACGATGCCGGTAGCCAGAATGAAAACCCGCATGAGTCGGAACACCGTTCCCGTAGCGTCCCGCAGGATCAGGAGGTCGGTCGCCAGAAGACAGCCGATCAGAAGCATGATTACCCAGATGATCAGCGCCTGTCGGAAGTTCTGTCGGAAGGATTTGAAAAATCCCCGGATAATGTAGCCCTCCTCGTTTGCCGCCATTTTCATTGTGACATAGTACATGGCTGTCAGCGCAGGCCCGATCGTCACGATCGGAATACAACACACGACAAATATGAGGTTCAGGATCATCAAGTCCGCCACGCGGCTGAGCACGCGGAAAAACCCGCTGTCCATGTCAAAGATACTTCGCAAAGGCATCACTCACTTTCTGTATAAATAGTAATTTGTGTCTGCGCTTTCTACAAAGCGTGAAAGTTTATAGAAGAAAGTATAGTTGTTTTTGCCCGAAAAATCAATAAAAAATTGACAATGAATGGGATATTACGTTATAATATCCGTTATGGCAATGAGCCGTGCCGGACGGACACATTTGCCACTTGGCGAGGGAATACCGAGTCTGGTGGCAAAGCCGAAGGCTTTTCGAGGTTGGGCGCGGTTCAGCATTGAAAATATGAGGAGGCAGACCATGTTGTACGACAAGGTACCTACAAGTCTGAATTTTGTCGAGCGAGAGAAGCAGACAGAAAAGTTCTGGAAGGAAAACAAGATTTTTGAGAAGAGTATGGCGAACCGCGAAGGCTGCGAGACGTACACATTTTACGACGGACCGCCCACGGCGAACGGCAAGCCGCATATCGGACATGTCCTGACGCGCGTGATCAAGGATATGATCCCGCGTTACCAGACGATGAAGGGCAAGATGGTGTCCCGCAAGGCGGGCTGGGATACGCACGGGCTTCCGGTGGAGCTGGAGGTCGAGCGCATGCTCGGTCTTGACGGCAAGGAGCAGATCGAGGAGTACGGTCTGATCCCGTTTATCGATAAGTGTAAGGAGAGCGTCTGGAAGTACAAGGGGATGTGGGAGGATTTCTCCGGCACAGTCGGTTTCTGGGCCGACATGGACGACCCCTACGTGACGTATCACGATGATTTCATTGAGTCTGAGTGGTGGGCGCTGAAAAAGATCTGGGACAGAGGGCTTCTGTACAAGGGCTTCAAGGTCGTTCCGTACTGCCCGCGCTGCGGCACGCCGTTGTCGGCGCAGGAGGTGGCGCAGGGCTACAAGACGGTGAAGGAGCGCTCCGCGATCGTGCGCTTCAAGGCAGTCGGCGAGGACGCGTATTTTCTTGCATGGACGACGACACCATGGACGCTTTTGTCGAATACGGCGCTGTGCGTGAATCCGGACGAGACGTACTGCAAGGTGAAAGCAGCCGACGGCAGGATCTATTATATGGCGCAGGCGCTTCTGGATACCGTGCTCGGCAAGCTGGGTGATGAGGAAAAGGGAATCCCGGCGTATGAGATTTTGGAGACTTACACGGGCAAGGACCTGGAATACAGAGAATACGAACCGCTGTTTGCGGCGGCGGGAGAGGCCGCGGCGAAGCAGCACAAAAAGGCGCATTTCGTGACCTGCGACAATTACGTCACGATGTCCGACGGTACCGGTATCGTCCACATCGCGCCGGCGTTCGGTGAGGACGACAGCCGCGTGGGCCGCGATTATGATCTGCCGTTCATTCAGTTCGTGGACAACAAGGGCGAGCTGACGAAGGAGACGCCTTACGAGGGCATCTTCGTGAAGAAAGCGGATCCGGTCATCATCGCCGATCTGGACAGGGATGGCAAGCTGTTCGACGCGCCGAAGTTCGAGCATGATTATCCGCACTGCTGGCGCTGCGATACGCCGCTGATCTACTATGCGCGCGAGTCGTGGTTCATCAAGATGACCGCGGTGAAGGAAGACTTGATCGCGAACAACAATACGATCAACTGGATCCCGGAGAGCATCGGCAAGGGTCGCTTCGGCGATTGGCTGGAAAATGTGCAGGATTGGGGTATCTCCCGGAACCGCTATTGGGGCACGCCGCTGAACATCTGGGAGTGCGAGGACTGCGGGCATATGCATTCGGTCGGCAGCCGCGAGGAGCTCTTCGAGCTGAGCGGCAACGAAGCGGCGAAGACCGTGGAGCTGCATCGTCCGTACATCGATGAGATCACGATCAAGTGTCCGAAGTGCGGCAAGACGATGCACCGCGTGCCGGAGGTGATTGACTGCTGGTTTGATTCCGGCGCGATGCCGTTCGCGCAGTACCATTATCCGTTTGAGAATAAGGAATATTTTGAGGCGCATTTCCCGGCGCAGTTTATTTCCGAGGCCGTGGACCAGACGAGAGGCTGGTTCTACTCGTTGCTTGCGGAGTCGACGCTTTTGTTCAACAAGGCGCCGTATGAGAACGTCATTGTACTCGGACATGTGCAGGACGAGAACGGCCAAAAGATGAGTAAGTCCAAGGGCAACGCGGTCGACCCGTTTGAGGCATTGGAAGAGTATGGAGCCGACGCGATCCGCTGGTATTTCTATGTGAACAGCGCGCCGTGGCTGCCGAACCGCTTCCACGGCAAGGCCGTGCAGGAGGGTCAGCGCAAGTTCATGGGAACGCTGTGGAACACTTATGCGTTTTTCGTGCTTTACGCGAACATTGACAATTTCAATCCGATGGAGCATACATTGGATTATGGGAAGCTTTCCGTGATGGACAAGTGGCTCCTTTCTAAGATGAATACGATGGTGAAGACCGTCGACGAATCGCTTGGAAGCTACAAGATTCCGGAGGCCGGACGCGCGCTGCAGGAGTTTGTAGACGATATGAGCAACTGGTATGTCCGCCGCAGCCGCGAGCGTTTCTGGGCGAAGGGCATGGAGCAGGACAAGATCAACGCATATATGACGCTGTACACGGCGCTGGTGAACACCTGCAAGGCCGCGGCGCCGATGATTCCGTTCATGACGGAGGATATCTATCGCAACATCGTCTGCAAGGTGGATGCCTCCGCGCCGGAGAGCATTCATCTGTGTGATTTCCCGGCCGTGGACGAAGCGCAGATTGACGAGGAGCTTGAGCGCGCGATGGATCAGGTGCTCAAGGTGGTTGTGATGGGGCGCGCATGCAGAAACGCGGCCAACATCAAGAATCGCCAGCCGATTGCTCTGATGTATATCAAGGCGCCGGAAGAGCTGCCGGAGTACTTTACGGATATCGTGAAGGACGAGTTGAATGTCAAGAAGGTCGAGTACACGCAGGACGTCGGAAGCTTCATCTCCTATACGTTCAAGCCGCAGCTCAAGACAGTCGGTCCGAAGTACGGCAAGCTGCTCGGAAAGATCCGTCAGGCGCTCACGGAACTTGACGGCAACAAGGCGATGGCGGAGCTTCGGGCAGACGGCGCGCTGAAGTTTGATTTTGACGGCGCCGAGGTCATTCTGGCTGAGGAAGATCTGCTGATCGAGACGGCGCAGACCGAGGGCTTCATCGCGGAGACGAACGGCGATATCTCTGTCGTGCTGGATACGAAGCTGACACCGGAGCTGATCGAGGAGGGCTTTGTGCGCGAGCTGATCAGCAAGATCCAGACGATGCGCAAGGAAGCCGGCTTCGAGGTGATGGACAAGATCCGCGTGTCCGTGAAGGACAACGAGAAGATTGATGCGATCCTGCGGAAGTTTGAGGGCGATATTCTCTCCGACGTTATGGCGGATGAGATCGCATACGGAGCGGTGAGCGGGTATGTCAAGGACTGGAGCATCAACGGCGAGAATGTGACGTTGGGCGTGGAGAAACTATATTCGTGAAAGCAATGAGCCGTGCAAATGCACATGCCACCCCGGCGAGGGGCCCGCGACCGACCATTTGACACTTAGCGCGGTTATTTCGAGCTTAGTGACAAAGTGTGCCGTGCAAAAAACCGAAGGTTTTTGAGGGCAGCACGGCACAGCATATAATAAAGACGGGTAATTACCTATATAGGAAAGGATGAGACGATGAGTAAACTGATTGACAAGGAAGTGTTCAAGGAGCGTGTGAAGGAGAATGTCAAGACGCTCTATCGTAAGACGATCAAGGAGGCGGATCAGCAGCAGCTTTTCCAGGCGGTTTCCTACGCCGTGAAGGATGAGATCATCAACAACTGGCTGGCGACGCAGAAGCAGTATGAGATCGACGATCCGAAGATGGTCTACTATATGTCGATGGAGTTCCTGATGGGGCGTGCACTCGGCAACAATCTGATCAACCTGACTGCATATAAGGAAGTGAAGGAAGCGCTCGAAGAGATGGGCTTCGATCTCAACGTGATCGAGGATCAGGAGCCGGATGCCGCGCTGGGCAACGGCGGCCTCGGCCGTCTGGCGGCGTGCTTCCTGGATTCGCTGGCGACGCTGGGTTACTGCGCGTACGGCTGCGGCATCCGCTACCGTTACGGCATGTTCAAGCAGAAGATCGAGAACGGCTACCAGATCGAGGTGCCGGACAACTGGCTGAAGGATGGCAATCCGTTCGAGCTGCGCCGTCCGGAGTACGCGAAGATCGTCAAGTTCGGCGGCTACGTGCGCGTCGAGTACGACGAAGCGACACAGAGAAATCGCTTCATTCACGAGGGCTATCAGGCGGTGCGCGCGGTACCGTTCGACATGCCGATCCTCGGATACAACAACAACCTCGTCAACACGTTGCGCATCTGGGACGCGGAGCCGCTCACGGACTTCCATCTGGATTCGTTTGACAAGGGTGATTACCAGAAAGCGGTCGAGCAGGAGAACCTGGCGAAGAACCTCGTCGACGTCCTTTACCCGAACGACAATCATTACGCGGGCAAGGAGCTGCGTCTGAAGCAGCAGTATTTCTTCATTTCCGCGAGCGTGCAGCAGGCGGTCGATAAGTACAAGAAAGTGCACAAGGACATCCATAAATTCCATGAGAAGGTGACGTTCCAGCTCAACGACACGCATCCGACGGTAGCGACGGCAGAGCTGATGCGCATCCTGCTTGACGAGGAAGGGCTCGAGTGGATGGAGGCGTGGGACGTCGTATCGAAGACCTGCGCGTACACGAACCACACGATCATGTCCGAGGCGCTTGAGAAATGGCCGATCGAGCTGTTCTCAAGACTGCTTCCGCGTATTTATCAGATCATCGAGGAGATTAACCGCCGCTTCGTTGCAGACATTCAGAAGCTCTATCCGGGCGATCAGGAGAAGCTGCGCAAGATGGCGATCATCTACGACGGACAGGTGCGCATGGCGAACCTTGCGATCGCTGTGGGTTATTCCGTCAACGGTGTGGCGAAGCTGCACACCGAGATCCTGAAAAATCAGGAACTCAAGGACTTCTACGAGATGATGCCGCAGAAGTTCAACAACAAGACAAACGGTATCACGCAGAGAAGATTCCTGCTCCACGCGAACCCACTTCTTGCGGACTGGGTGACGGCGCACATCGGCGACGAATGGATCACCGATCTCCCGCAGATCGCGAAAATGAAGCTTTACGCGGACGACAAGAAGGCACAGCAGGAGTTCATGAACATCAAGTATCAGAACAAACTGCGTCTGGCAAAATATATCAAAGAGCACAACGGCATCGATGTAGACCCGCGCTCGATCTTCGACGTGCAGGTCAAGAGGCTGCATGAGTACAAACGCCAGCTCCTTAACATCCTGCATGTGATGTATCTGTATAACAAGATCAAGGACCATCCGGAGATGGAGTTCTATCCGAGAACCTTTATTTTCGGTGCAAAGGCGGCGGCAGGCTATCGCCGCGCGAAGCTGACGATCAAGCTGATCAATACAGTGGCGGACGTCATCAACAACGACAAGTCGATCAACGGCAAGCTGAAGGTCGTGTTCATTGAGGATTATCGCGTTTCCAACGCGGAGCTGATCTTCGCGGCGGCGGATGTCTCCGAGCAGATCTCTACCGCGAGTAAGGAAGCCTCCGGCACGGGCAACATGAAGTTTATGCTGAACGGTGCTCCGACGCTCGGCACGATGGACGGCGCGAATGTTGAGATTGTTGAGGAAGTGGGCGAGGAGAATGCGTTCATCTTCGGTCTTTCCGCGGACGAGGTCATCCGTTACGAGAACGAGGGCGGTTATCATCCGACCGACTACTTTAACAACGATCAGGATATCCGCCGCGTGCTGATGCAGCTCATCAACGGCGAGTACTCCAGCGATACGGAGATGTTCCGTGACATTTACGATTCGCTCCTGAACACGAACAGCAGTGATCGTCCGGACACCTACTTTATCCTCGCGGACTTCAAATCCTACGCGGCTGCGCAGGAGCGCGTCGAGGAGGCGTACCGCGATGAAGCGCGTTGGGCGAAGATGGCGATCCTGAACATGGCGAGCAGCGGAAAGTTCACGTCCGACCGCACGATCCAGCAGTATGTCGACGAGATCTGGCATCTGGACAAGGTCGAGGTGAAGGTGGATCCGAAGTCGTTTGAGGTGTAAGGCGTAAGGGACAGAGAAAAAAGAGGCGATCGAGAAAGCGTCCAATAAAATAAAGTCCATAATGTATTCGGAGCGCGGCATGATTTCGGTCATGTCGCGTTTCCGTTATAGACTTCAGTTAGTTGAATATGTCGAAGTTTTTCGTGTTTAGAAAATAGAAGACATTTTAAATCAACTCGTTGACATTGATCGTAATATTGAATATAATATTGTTGGATTATGTATGAGGTGACACTATGGATTTCATGAGAGAACTTACTGTAATCGCTAAACTGAACGGGGGCATTATTGAAACGAAAATTGCAGAACAGCATGGTATTTCAAGAGCCATGCTTTCAAAACTGTATAAAGAGGCAAAAATCCGACGTATTGCGAAAGGACAGTATATCCTTCCTGATGATATTCAGGATGAGCTCTTCTCGATTAGCAGGCGATCCGCGAAAATTATTTTTTCCCATGAAACAGCACTGTTTCTCCATGGCATCTCTGATCGTACACCTTTTGAGCACACAGTTACCGCCCCGTCAGGATGCACTCCGTCAGCGGAAATAAAATCAGAATGCAAGATATACTACATCAAGCTGGAACTTTTCGAGCTTGGAAAAACTATGCTTCAAACTCCGTCCGGCAATCCAGTTCCTGCCTATGATCTTGAAAGGACGATCTGTGATGTTATTCGAAGTCGAAACAGAGTCGGAACAGAAACATTTTTGAATGCGTTAAAAGAGTATGCGGCTGATCCAAAAAAGAATTTGAACAAATTAAACACTTATGCGAAACGGCTCCGTGTCGCAAAGATTCTTCGCCAGTATCTGGAGGTCCTTTTATGAGCAATGCAATGAGTTTAAAGGCGAAAATTCGAAATATCGCAAAACAGAAAAACATACCGGCGCAGGTTGTCATGCAAAATTATATGTTTGAGCGGTTGCTGGTACGCCTTTCTGCTTCCGGATACAAAGAGAGATTTGTTCTGAAGGGCGGTATGTTGGTTGCTGCTATCGTAGGTCTGGATAACCGGGCAACGATGGATCTGGATACCACATTGAAAGATCTTCCGCTGACGCCAGATGCGATTCGCGGCGCGTTGGAGCAAGTTTGCGCCATAGCTTTTGAAGATGGCGTTGTATTCGAAATGGGAACCATTTCTCGTATTCGCGAGGATGATATTTACGGCGGATACCGCGTGATGATAAATGCGAAATTCGATACATTACTGATCCCGCTGAGTATTGATATTTCTACCGGCGATGCAATCACACCTCATCCGGTGCAATATCATTTCTCAGAACTATTTGACGATGAAAAAACTTACGATCTGTGGGCATACAATATAGAAACAGTCATGGCTGAAAAGGTAGAAACCATCCTGCGGCGCGGAGTGTTTAATACCCGTCCCAGAGATTTTTACGATGCTTATATATTGGCAACAACGCAGAAATTTGACAAGACTGTATTTGCTGAGGCACTATTTGCGACAGCAAACCATCGTGGAACGGCGGAGCAGATTGCGGATGTAACGGACATCCTTATGAATATTGAGAACAGCTCTGAGCTTCACGCAATGTGGGATAAGTATCGAAAACAATTTTCTTATGCGAAGGACATAGAATATGATCAGATTATAGCCAGTCTAAAAGAATTAATTGATACATATTTTCCCGATGATTCGGGAGAGGGAGGAAATTCTTGAGGAGATCCACAGCAGTCCGTTTCTGGAAGAGCAGTTTGAAAAATGGACGCAGAAGCAGCAAAAAGAATTCCTTGATATTTGCACAGGTGTGAAGGGGGTGAAAATTCTATATGACACATTTTTCAAGGAGATTATGGATCCGGAGTATCGACCGGAACGGTTGAACCGGTTGCTTTCACTGCTGCTTGGAAAGTCGGTTGAGGTCGAAGTGATGCTGCAAAATGATTCTCCCCGCATTGCGGGTGAAAAGACGCTGTTGAGCATGGATCTTGTGAGGACGGCAGCATCGCGAACATCGAAGTGCAACGGATCGCTTACCATTTCCCGGGAGAGCGCGGTGCGACATATTCAGCGGATCTGCTTTTGCGGCAATACCGGCATGTACGAAAGGAATTCAGCAAGACAAATAAGGGGAAATGGTTTGACTACAGGCGGTTAAAGAACTTGATCGAGAAATACCCGGAATTTCGAGCCATGTACGAGGAGGTATACAGCATTTGCAGGAGTATGGAGGATGTTATGAAGATATTTTCAGACGAACTGCGGATATTGGATGAAAACACTGTCATGAACATGATTGATGAGATGCGGGAGGAGAACGAGCAGATAAAAACAGAGTTGCAGGACATGAAAGCGAACCGGCATAATCTGGAGGAACAGAAGCAAACATTGGAAGAGCAGAACCAAACGCTCGAAGAACAGAACCAAGGCCTAAAGAAAGAAAAAAAGGGTCTGGAAGAGCAAAATCAAAGTCTGGAATCCGAGATTAAGCGAAAAGACGAAAAAATTGCTTTACTCGAAACGCAGTCTCAGGAAAGTCGTCGGCTCTATGAAGAAATGGCGCGGCAGGTGGATGAACTCCGCCGGAAGCTGGCAAATCAGGATCAGACAGTATAGCAGTCCGGCAGGATCCAAAAAACGGAAGAGGAAAACCCAATCTACAGAAGAGAAGGGGATGCCTGAAAATCCACATGGATTTTTGGTGTGTCCTTATTTTTATGCTTAAGAATGCCCTGCCGGAAGATTTAATTTTACCGCATCCCCAGTCGTCCCGGATCATCATCCTCGAAGTCGAAGACATACCGTCCGCAGGCATTGATGACGTGTGTGTCCAGATATTTGTCGTAGCGCTTGTGCGCGCGTCCGTAGGACAGGTGAACGTGGCCGTGCAGGAAAAATTTGGGTTTGTATTTTTCCATCAGGGTCAGAAAGACCTTGAAGCCTTGGTGCGGGAGATCGCGGCCGTCGTTAAGCTGGTAGGCGGGGGCGTGTGTCACCAGAATGTCAAAGCCGCGCCGCCACAAAAGCTTTAGCTTCAGCCGGGCGACCCGGCGACGCATCTGAAATTCGGTGTACTGATAATTTCCGGGACGGTAGCGCATGGAACCGCCCAGTCCGAGGATGCGCACACCCTCGTGGACATAGATGTCGTCGTCGATGCAGATACAGCCATCGGGCGGAACCTTGTCGTACTTCTCGTCGTGATTACCGCGCACATATAGAACCGGCGCGGTCGTGAATGTCGCCAGAAACGAGAGATAATGCGGGTCCAGATCGCCGCAGGAGATGATCAGGTCGATCCCGTCCAGTTTGCTTTTTTCAAAATAATCCCACAGATAAGGGGATTCCTCATCTGCAATCGCGAGTATGCGCATCGTTTTTTTTCCTTGTTTTCAGCTTCTTTTTACAGACCGGAACGGTCCCGCCGGTATCTTTTGCCTAATAAGCGTTTATTGACACATTTTCAAATCCGATTCGAGCAGTTGCCGCGGGCCTATTTCGCCTGCAGGCCCTGCTGGGAAACGACAGGCTGCGCATGCTCGCGCAGGTCCTCTTCCTTCGGGATGAAGCCGATGACGTTTTCAGCCAGCCAGTCCATTTTCATGATCTCCTCGGGTGTCAGGACGCCGTCCGGGTTGCCCTCGATGATTCCGGTCTGGGAATAGAGGACGCCTGCGAACGGGTTGAATTCTCCGGCAGTGATCGTATTTTTCAGAAGCTCGACGAGGCGCTTTGTCCCGACCGGGAGGTTTTTTGAGCAGATTACGTCGACGACGCCTGCCGACATCCCCCACCAGTAGTTGATCGCTTTCGCCGTATTATCGTCGTGCTTCCATGTGCCGTCCATGATCGTGCGGATCAGGCGCTCGTAGAATTTGCCCCAGTGACACAGCGGCATAGCCAAGTTGCGCGGACGACCGTTGTCCATGTGGTAAATGCCGAAATATCGGGACGCATCCTCCGGGATCACGATATCCCGGGCCGAGACACAGTCCGGATGGGTGCGCTGAATACTCTCGGTGACGTCGTAATCCTTCAGCGTGGACCACTCCAGATGAACCTTTACCCGCGGGTTGATCATCTTTGCGCCGAGCGCGAAAGCGTTGATATTCGCAATGTTGCCGAACACCGGATAATCGGTTATGTAGGTGAGATTGTCATTCTCCGCCATTGCGCCCGCGATGGCTCCCATCAGGAATTTCGCCTCGTGCATCCGCGCGTAGTAGGTGCGGATATAGCGGTGCGAGGTGTTCAGTGAGCAGTTGAGGATCTTGACGTTCGGGTGCGCGATCGCAGCCTTGACGCTGGCAGATGCGAAGATTGGGGTCGTTGTGAAGATGATATCACAGCCTTCCTCGATGGCTTTCTCGATACACTCATCTACATTCTGCTCTGTGACATTGTCGAAATAAATCGTGCTGACCTCATCCGGGAACATCTGCTCCAGATGCAGGCGGCCCAGTTCGTGCGAGTAGGTCCATGCGGAGGAGGTGATCGTCTTCTCGTAGATAAAGGCGATCTTCAGCTTTGTGCTCTTTAGCTGTGCAGTGTTCAGCGGCAGTAGACGGCTTAAAGTGAGCTTCTTCTCCGGCACGGGGTTCATTTTCAGCTCGACCTCTTCACCCTGCGAGAGCATCCGGAATTCCTGCCAGCTTTTCGTGACGAGTTCCTTGATCTCGTTGGAGGTCTTGCTTAGCAGCTCCTGATAGCCGTACAGCTTTATAAAGGAAAGAAACGCATCGCCGGGCGTGATGGAAGTGAGCGCATTACCACCCTTTGCTTCGTAGACCGTAGTGAAGCGGTTGTAAAGCGAATTGAAATCCATCCGCTCGTCATCCGTCCACGCTTCTTCGGGATCCTTTCCGACAATCTTCAGAAGTCTGGCGAAGCTGCCCTCCTTCGAGAACCAGATAAAGTTGATTTTTGTGACTTTATAAAAATCAAGAAACTCAAAATAAATCTTGTTCTCTTTTTCCTCCGTGCGCTTCGGCATGATGCGGGTCACGTTTCCGGGAATGGAAACAGCCTGAAAATATTTCATAACGCTGACGCGCTTGTTGCCTTCCTCTATATAAAATTTGTTCATATACTCGTATGCTTTGACCGGTTCGCGGATCCCCTCTTCCGTGTGGGCCGTGCTCAGGTTGATCCACTTCTGCGCGAACTCTGAATTTTCGCTGAGGATCGGCATGAAATTCCCTGAAAAAACATTGCTTCTGCCCTCCGTCATAGTACCTGCAATCTGATCGATCGGAATCTGTATCAGACCGAGGGGAACCATGGAGTGTACTTCGCCTGCCGGGAGAATATTCTCCAAAGCGTCCAGAATTGGTCGCTGGCCGTGCATCATACGGGTCTGGTAATCCTTTTTTCCGAGTTTGTATGCCTTTCTGTAATCTTCCAGTGACATAAAATGCCTCCTTTATATAGTTGAGTCATTCGTCCCGCTTCACGCGGTACCGAATGGGTGTTTACATAATCTCTGCCGAGATTATATCATGTCCGTTTTCCGAGCCGTGCTGACCTCGAAAAACCTTCGGTTTTCCTCGGTCACGAGCTTTCGCCCTATCATCCGTTATGCAAATCGACCTTTGTGAGCAAGCTCCCATGGTCGATTGCATCCCGTCTGGCACGGCTCATTGCTTTCGCGAAGATTATATCATGTCTTTCAGGAAATTCAAGATTATTATTTTTTGTGAATAAGCTGCGTTTTTCTGGCAATCCTATCATTGAACCGTAACGGGGCCGCGCTTTTGCGCGGAAAGAGGAATCTAATGGATGAGGTGAATGATATGGATAAGAGAGCTTTTAAGAATTTCATCACAAAACGCAGCAGTATCTGGACGCTCAGCCTTTGTATTACCGGTATTCTTGTGTTGGGCGGCATCGCCGCGCTGAATGGCGCGCGTAGGACGAAGGACAATGGAGTGCAGACGGAAACCGACCTTGGGCAGATGGCGTATCTGGGCGAGGATGTGGCGGACACCTTGGAGGATGACGAGCTGTTCCCGACTCTGGATAAAGAGGGCGAGGAGGAGCTGGCACAGGCTTCCGGGAGCGTGGTTGAGGAGGATGCGTCTGCATCGGATGCAGGAACAGATGCCGTTTCAGACAATGCGGGTACGGACGGTATGACGAGTGACGGAGCCGACGGAATAGTCGGTACGGACAATCCGGAACCGGCCGAGGCGCAGGAAAACACAAATGAGGCGGCGGAGGCGACTTCCGGCAGCGTAATTTCCGAACAGGCACTGATCGACGCGGGCGTCAGCTTCACGGAGCAGGATTCTCTTCTGTGGCCGGTCGCGGGTACGATCCTGATCGATTACAGCATGGACGGGAGCGTTTATTTCCCGACGCTGGATCAGTATAAATACAATCCGGCTCTGATTATCGGAAGCGAGGCCGGCAATCAGGTTCTGGCCGCGGCGAAGGGCATTGTCGAAACGATCCGTGTGGAGGATGAGACGGGCATCACGCTGGTGCTTAATATCGGCAACGGATATAAGCTCACCTACGGACAGCTCAAGGAGCTGGCGGTAGCCGAGGGTGACGTCGTCGACGCAGGTACACTGCTCGGATATGTCAGCGAACCGACGAAATACTACACCGTAGAGGGAAGCAACCTTTATTTCGGAATGACGCAGAACGATGCGGCGGTTGATCCGGTGCTGTATCTGGAGTAAAAGAGGCCGCACGCAGGTAAGTCGACAGATTGCCTTGGTACATGGGATGACGCAGAGCAGCGCATCCCCGGGTGTGGCCGCGGACTGCAGAAATTTTCATGCAGACAAAACGAAAGGGTCTGCACACTTGAAAAAATGAGGAGTATAATAGAATATACAATCTGCAGTCGGCGTTTCACTTGAGGTTTGCAATTTTCTGGGTGAGGTACTAACTTGTGCCGGTTGCTTCAAAATACAGGGGATGGTTCGCCATCCCTTTACATAGAAGGCGATTTGGGATAAAATTAAATTCATGGGAGAGCGATATCTGCTTTCTTTTTGAATTTATTTTTATGTCAAATATTACTGAGGAAACAGGGCATGAATTACACCTATATGCTTTGGTGCGGCGACGGTTCGCTCTACACGGGCTGGACGAATGATTTGGAAAAAAGGCTGCGTGCGCACAGCGAGGGCCGCGGAGGCAAATACACAAGAAGCAGACTCCCGGTGAAGCTGGCTTATTATGAGGAATTTGAGACGAAAGAGGAAGCGATGCGCCGCGAGTGGGAGATCAAGCAGTTGACGAGGGCGCAGAAAGAAAAACTGGCGGAAGGATTTACCCTGCCGTAGTGAAAAATACCGACCTTCAGATGTGCCGGATACAGCTCCGGCTTTTGAAGGTCGGTACTTTTATTAAATATTATGCAGTTTGGTGCTTCCGGAAAATCAGTCCAGAATCTCCATCAGCTTGCCGCAGCAGATCGGGATCTGTTCGCCCTTCTTTACATGCACGGTCTTATTGCAGGTCGAGCAGTATACGTCGGTGTCATACGGAGCGATAAATTCCGGAACAGCCTTCTCTTCCTCTGCGGTCAATCCGCTGATGTGGAACTGAGCGACATTCTTTTCCGACGGAACATAGATACCGATCGGCTCCAGACTCTTGTTGTTGCCGATGCAGTTGCCCATTCTCACCCAGAGAGCCTGCAGCTCTGCGGTCTCGGCCGGATTCTCCGGTACAAATTCAACGATTGCCTTGTCTAATCTGATTTTCATTGAGATTACCTCCCTGATAGTTAAAAGTATTTTCCTAACTGTAGCATTTACGGATATTTCTGTCAAGAGCAAAGAACCGGTATAAAATGCCGGAGTGATGCAGAGAACAGGGAGGATAACCCGCTTGACAAATAGAGTTATAAACTCTAAAATGAAAAAGGAAAGATATTCTAAAAGACAGAAACAAAAAGGAGATTGAAGAGAATGAAAAAGAAGCTCATAATGCTGCTTTTGGCCGGGATTTTGGGAATAGGAAGTACAGTGAATGTTTGTGCCGACGAGGACAAGGAAGCCAGAATAAAGGAAATACAGGCGCAGATAAAACAGCTTCAGGACGAATTAGCGGAGCTTCAGAAGGACACGGAAGACGGCGAAGCGGAGAAAGCGGTGATCGGCACCGAGATCGTCAAAGACGGATTTGCCAAGATCACAATGAAAGACGTTTCCTATCAGACGGTTATCAATCCATCGGACACAAGCGGCGTATATACCTATTATGAGGTAAAGAATCCCGGTAATATTTTCCTTGCCTGCCATTTTGATTTTACAAATTTGCAAACGCAGGCCGGCAGCAGTTTGGGAGATTTTCTGACGCTTCAGGCGACCTACGAAGGAGGCTACGAATACGAGGGATGGTCTTTCGCGGAGGTCAACGGATATTTGGATCAATATCCCAATTTATTGCCGTTGAGCACGTATGACTCATGGTATTTGATAGAAGTTCCGGAGTCTTTGCAGGACACGCCCTATGAGCTGACGCTTGAGATGGATGGGACAACATATCAGGTGGTGGAAGAAAACGATTGAACGGTTGGACTGGCAAGTTCCAAAATAGGAAAACAAATGAAATGTGAAGAATGCGGATATAACTTCTGAGAAGGACAATCAAACAGGGAGCAAGCCATTTCGGTTCACTCCCCGTTGTTTTTAAAGAAGTCCTTAAAACAGGCGATTCAGATTAGCCGAAGTATCTGTCAAGCAGGCCCTTGAATGCCTTGCCGTGACTCGCCTCGTCCTTCGCCATCTCATGCACGGTGTCATGAGAAATTCGGTTAATCTACTTTTAAAGGTGCTTACATAAATATAGCATTTATAAAGGTTTCCGTCAAGAGGTAAAGGACAGCAATTAGGACACTTTGAACAACAACTATAAGCGACTTCCTTAGAAGCTAGGACAACAAAAGGACAATTTCTAAGGAGGATTTATTATGTCAGAACAACAGGCAACAGGAGTATTTCAACTGGAAAATGGTTATTGGGGGTATCGCTTTGTCCTTACTGTAGATGGAAAGAAAAAAGCACAAAAGCGGGTAAAAGATGAATTAGGCAATCCTTACAAGACACAAAAGCAGGCGGCTAAAGCTAGGAGTATCGCACTTGCGCAGGAGCAGTCAAAACTCCTGCTGCCGCCGCAAAAGAAATTTCAAAGGAAAACTGTGCAGGAAGTTTATCAGGAATACTGTGAAAAGGGAAGAAGCGGAAAAGCATATGCAACTATCAAGAAACAAGATTCTTTGTGGATAAATCATTTAAAAGAAAAGTTCGGGGAAAGATACATTGATGAAATAACGGTAGCAGAAATTCAGGATTACCTTGCAGAGCTTTATTATACAGAAAATAGAGCTTATTCTTATACAGAGGGATTTTTGAAGATGTTTTATCTGATATTCGGGCAGGCGTATTCCAGAAATTATATAGATGTGGATTCTTACAATAAGCTCTGTATAAACAAGGATACAAAAATACATATGCCAAAAATGAAAATTGACGATGATAGAGACATAGTTGCATTTGATAAAAAAGAAATACAACTGTTAGATGCTTATTTCTCAGGGACAAATGCGGAAACCGCTTATATGTTGGGGAAATACTGCGGATTGCGGATAAACGAATGTTATGGTCTGAAGTGGTCGAATGTGGACATTAAAAAAGGGATAATCATAGTAGACAGGCAAATGCAATATCAAAATGGGTTGATAAAGTTAGTGTCTTTAAAAACCAGAAACGCGAAGCGCAAAATATTCATGTGTAGTAGACTAAAAGAATATTTTGAAAATTTGACACGGAAACATGAACAGGATGAAAGGGAATTGAAATTACAGAGGGAACAGAAGCAAACGTTTATATATGATCTAAACGGAGAAAAAATATCATCCCTCGAATTGGTTAATTCTTTACCTAATGGGAAGATACAAACAGTAAATTCAATGAAGTTTCACTCAAAAACTTTGCAAAATAAGTATGGTATTATGTTCAAGTATCACTATCTACGGCATACTTATGGAACGAATTTAGCGGTACTTAATACGCCAGAACATTTATTATGCAATCAGATGGGACATAGTAGCGTTCAGGTGACTCATAAATATTATATTGCCTTATCAGAGAGGGGCGTTGAGGAACTATTGAAAAATCTTGAATTAATGTAAGCGGACTTAAAATTAATATTTTATTTTCTTCTGAATAACCTTTTAAAGAATAGGGGATTACTCTATGCCAGACATACTTCTGACGTAAAATAGTCCCCTATTTATTATAGATCAAGATTAGAGATAAAAATACCGTTGCAAAATAATTACTTTATGCAACGGCTATTGTTCGATATTAGATGACAGCTTGTTATTTTCGGACTCGTCCATGTTATCGAGAGCGAAAGCAATCATTTGATTTATCAATTCGTTTCTACTGATGCCGACAGACGCAGACTTGTTATCAATCTCTTTTAGCGTCTCGGATGGTATCCGTAGCGAGATTACTTCCTTTTCTGGTTTTCGTGCGATGAATTTTGCCAAACTTCTCACTCCCCCTCTCTTGCTAATTGTATTCGATTTTGATATGATAAGATATATTCAAAAATCAATATCTAAAATCGAATACACAGAACGGAGGATAGAGAAGGAAATGACTGAGATTGAGAACTTGACAGATACAGAATTAGGAAGAGTAAACGATTTTGTAAAAGCTGCTTTTTTCTTGAAAGAGGACGAATTAAAAGTGCTTGACGGGCAAATCCCAATGACGCAGGAATTATTTGACAGCTTGTGTGATAGACTCTCCGAGATCGGCGCACAAAATGAGTTCTTTCGGCTTCTTAATGAGTATCCAGATTTTTTAAGAAATAGTGCGGATAAGATCGAAGAGGAATTGGAGTCAAGTAATGTAGAGCTGCCGGAGATGACAGACGAAGAAAGTAAGCAAAGTTTTCAAAAATTGATGGAGAAGATTAACAGAGAATCGAGGTAACGGAAATGAGCATAATCAAAAAATCTGTCACTATTATACTATGGGGATTGCTTGTAATTGTTGGGAGCATTGTCTTGTCTAACTTAGCTCATGGCATGGGAGGGAACGCAACAGAAGCGTGGCTATTTGTCAAAAGTCTATGTGTTGGCTCTACTTTGTTTTGGTGTGTAGGTATTCTGCTTCTGCTTCAGGTAGTGTTTATTAACCTTAATGCAGTCAAATATAGGGCAATTATTGTTGCTGTATTGGCTGTCATTGCTTGTATTGTATCTTTTATGTTATATAGGGATTTGTCAGGAACTATGGCAGCGTATAAGCAAATTGTACTTGATACGGATGGTATACCAGAAATAGGTATGGCAGTGTATAATTACAGGAAGTACATTTTACTTTATTCGATAATCTCTTCAGTGTTGGCGATTATCAATCCAATCATCCTTTTAGTCATAGGGAGAGAAAATAGTAAAAAATAATCTATTGTGAAAAATTGTAGTCATTTTTTGAATATATTATGACCTTCTTTCTTTTGGTATATTGGGAAATACTGTCGCAAAAGACAGAATATCACAAGAAAGAAGGTTTTTTTATGAGCAAAGGAAACAATGTGCAAAAGAAAAGGACAGGGAGGCTAAAGAAAAGACTATTAATTGTGTTATTGCTTTTAATGGCATTAATGAGTAGTTATCCCATTAATGCGGCAACGGATGATGTTGGAGAGCCAACAGTTATTGTCAGTAACTACAAAGAGTTAGAAAAAGCCATAGCAAATGCTTCGGAAGGTGATGTAATAGGGATAAACGCAGCTATTGAAATGGAAGATGATATTGACTGTGGTGACAGAGTGGCTATCAAACGTATGAGCGGAGATGCCTGTTTAGTGTTCCACGATTTTCCATATATATCAATCAGAAATATTGTTTTTGATGGCAATGGACAAACTTATGTATCTTCAGTCCCAATGGTTATTTTAAATAACATGGCGAGGACAATAATAATGGATTGTTATTTCCAAAATTGTTATACTGCTGTTTCTGGCGGTGCATTGCAACTAAATAATAGTTGTGCCGAAATGAGAAATTGTGATTTTCAATATAACCATGCACTTCAGGGCGGTCATATTTGCATGATAGGGCGGTCAGAGATGCAAATGTATGACTGTGCGCTAAAAGGTGGATATGCCAATACAATAGGGGGAGCGATTGCTACTTGCGATTGGTTTTGCACGACGAGTATTTATTCTTCTACATTGACTAACAATACGAGCGGTGTCTGTGGTGGTGGAATATACAATTCAGGAGATTTCGGGATTTGGGACAGCACAGTGTATAATAATCATTCAAGATGTGGCGCAGATATAGCCAACACGGAAAATGCCAGACTCCAAATACCAAATCAGGATAGCTTGAAGTTTTACTATAATCAAGTGGGAATATATCCGAAAGGTTGGGTCAATGATTATGATGGCAGTAGTGGGTTAAAAGCCTATAATATTGATTCGACACAAGAAAACTCGTTAATGAAATTGCTATACACTACAACGCCGCCTGAGCCTGAAACTGAGCCGAAACCAGAGGAAACAGAGACAGAGCAAACAGAGGCAGAATCAAAAGAAAAGGAAACAGGGACAGAGAAGCAGCCTGAATCAAAGTCCGAGTCAGAAACAAAAAAGGAATCGGAAACAGAGACAGAATCAGAGAAGCAGTCTGAAATTGAAACAGAGACTAAGACTGAAACTGAGACTGAGGCAAAGCTGACAGAATCAGAAACAAAAAGAACAGAATCCGAAATTGGCACTGAGAAAGATAAGAATATTCCTGAAGAATCTGAATCGGAGAGACTATCAGAACCACATGAGACTATTCCCGATCAATCAGAGAATCAGTCAAAAATGGATGACTCATTGAAGCAGGAATCAACAGAACCGAATGTGAAAGAGCCTAGTACGCAGGAATCAAGCAAAGTAAATCTGTCAGAGCAGAAAAAAACTGAAACGGAAGAGAATCATAGTCCTTCAATAAATTCATTTGGAGGGGAGAATACCAGCAGTTCAGGAAGTGATGATTATATCAAAATAACAACGGGAGAATATGAAATAAATGGCACGATTTATTATTATAAGAATGGAAGAAAGTACACTGGTAATCGCAAAATAGGTAGATATACTTACTATTATAAAAAGGGAATAAAGTATACTGGATGGAGAACGATCAAAAAGAAGAAATATTATTATACTGATGGAAAATTGGTAAAAGGCTGGAAAACCATTAAGAAAAAGAGATATTATTTTAAGAAAGGACTGATGCAGACTGGACAAATCAAGATTAAAGGCAAATACTACTATTTCAATAAAAAAGGAGTCATGCAAAAGAATAAATGGATTAAGATTAAAGGCTATAAATATTATTTCAACAAAAAAGGTATTCGGACAAAAAAGAAAAGAGCATAACGGTCTGAAAATAATTGGTTGGGAACAGATCAGCTAGGGATACAGCAACGACAACGATTAAAACACTTTTTATATGTAAAATACCCGTACTTTTCAAGAATTGAAATTAATAATTCAATATGGTAAGTATAAAAAAGAGGGGGGTTTCTTGCCCCCTCTTTTAGTCTGAGATTATAAAAGGTTTTTTACAATCTCCGCAAACAATATTCAAAATTTTTGTGCTTCTTACGATTGCACCGCAGCAAGGACAAGTCCATTTGATACTATTGCCCTTTTTGGGAGTTGTGGGATTGGTAGGTTTTCCGTTTCCGCTTTTCCCTGTCCCGATTCCTGTGAAGCTGATTCCTGTATATCTACTGCACTTGATTTCTTGTAGATCGTAATTGATACAAAAATCAATCGTTTCTTCTGTCGGACTTGTGATTGTCCAGCCGTACTTTTCATGGCGGTCAATCTGCAATCCTCTTTCTTCAGCTAATTTTTTAAATTTCATATTATGGTAGATACCTTTGTTTGATGTATCTTTTATACCTTTTAGCATGGCGTACAAGTGGCAGCCTTCGTGAATAAGAGTTGCAACTATATTTTCGATAGGGCGGTCAAGGTAATCTGCGCCGAGATTCAGTTCATAGCTTGCTTGTCCTCGTTCGTTCTTCCATACTTTAGAAGTGCTTACATGTCCATAAGCTCCGACTGTCGATTGAATTGTGATCGTTGGCATTTCCAGCTCATTGTTAAAGTATTCTTGATTTATATATTTGAATACTTTGTTTAGATAGTTGACAGTTCTGCTATAAGTTTGAAGTTCTTTCATAAGGTGTACCCCTTTCTTTTAAATGGTAGTGTCAAATCCTACCTGTTTTTTTGTTCCAAAATCTAATAAAAACCTCAGTCTTAAGGGAAATCTGCAAAA